>NZ_NRDQ01000006.1 GCF_002878455.1 Janthinobacterium sp. AD80 | reverse complement strand
TTCGGATACACCTGACGCTTTCCAACCGCAAGACGAACTTAGCCATGGGCCGTCCCCTTCGGGCACACCTGACGCTTTTCCAGCCGCAAGACGAACTTAGCCATGGGCAACCTCCTGCGGCCACAGCCCGCTCATCCATTGCCCCACCTGCGCCACGCTGGCCTCGCCCACGTCCAGGGACGGCGAGATTTTTCCCTTTGCCATCACCAGCAAACGGTCGCTGATATCGAACAATTCATCGAGCTCTTCCGACACCACCAGCAGTGCGCAGCCGGCGTCGCGCAAGGCCAGCAATTCGGCGCGGATCTGCGCGGCCGCGCCCACGTCCACGCCCCAGCTCGGCTGCGCCACCACCAGCACGGTGGGTTCGCGCATGACTTCGCGCCCGACTATGTATTTCTGCAAGTTGCCCCCCGACAGGCTGCGCGCCAGCGCCTGCGGTCCGCCCGCCTTGACCTGGAAGCGGGCGATGATGGCGGCAGCCCGCTGCGCGATCACCTTGTGCCGCACGAAGCCGTGGCGGATGGTGGCGGGAGTCTGCAAGCTCAATAAAACGTTGTCGGCCAGCGCCATGTCGGGCACGGCGCCGCGTCCCAGCCTTTCCTCCGGCACGAAACCGAAGCCCAGCGCGCGCCGGCGGCCCGGCGGCAAACGCCCCACTGGCGCGCCGTTCAGCACGATGCTGGCGGCGGGCGCGCGCGTATCCTCGCCCGACAGGGCGGCCAGCAATTCCTGCTGGCCATTGCCGGAAACACCGGCGATGCCGACGATTTCTCCCGCGCGCACGTCGAAATGAATGTCCGTCAACTGCGTGGCGAACGGGTGGCTCTTCGGCAGATCGAGGCCCTTGACGCTGAGCATGGCCGCGCCCGGCGTGCGCGCCACGCGCGTGACGGCCGGCGGCTCGGCGCCGATCATCATGCGCGACAGGCTGGCCGCCGACTCTTGCGCAGGGTCGCACACGCCTGCGTTCTTGCCAGCGCGCACCACCGTGCAGGTATGGCACAGGGCGCGGATCTCGTCGAGCTTGTGGCTAATGTAGAGGATGCTGCAGCCTTCGGCCGCCAGCTGACGCAACGTTGTAAACAGTTTTTCCACGGCGCCCGGTGTCAGCACGGACGTCGGTTCATCGAGTATCAAGAGTTGCGGCCTGGCCAGCAAGGCACGCACGATTTCCACGCGCTGGCATTCGCCCACGGAAAGCGTGTGCACATGGCGCTGCGGTTCCAGGTCCAGGCCGTACTGGCGCGCCGTGTCTTCGATGCGCCGCGCCAGCTCCGCCATGTTGCTGCCTGCAGGCAGACCGAGGGCGATGTTTTCCGTCACGGTCAAGGTATCGAACAGGGAAAAGTGCTGGAACACCATGGCGATGCCGAGCGCGCGCGCAGCCGCCGGGCTGGCGATTTGCACCTCGCGGCCATTCCACAGGATGCGGCCGCCATCCGGTTGCACGGCGCCATAGATGATTTTCATCAAGGTCGATTTGCCGGCGCCGTTCTCGCCCAGCACGGCATGGATCTGTCCGGGCGCCACGTTCAGGTGGATGCCGTCATTGGCCACCACGGCCGGATAACGCTTGCTGATACCGAGTAATTCCAGGCGTGCCGTCATGTTTTTTTCATGCCTCGCTGCGGGATAGCCGGCATCGTCGCCGGTGGAAAAAATCAAGCTGTTGTCTCTATCGTATCGGCATCCGCAGCGCTTGGGGACACGGCGTGGCGGCGTGCATTTCTATTTCCGCAAAAAAAACAACACCTGTATACAATTTCGAAAAAAATTATCAGCTTTACAGCGGCCGCCTTGCCCCGCAAGGGCGGGAAGGTGCGATGATTATATGCAAGAACTGATAGTAAGTATGCAGATAAGACATATCGCCCAACGCGGCGCTTCTCGCATCATGGATTGAACGGCGCGCAACTGGTCCTATCGCAGCGCATCGTGCGGGCGCCCCCTGCCATCCTATTTCCCGTTTCCCCACACCGCCACCAGGAGCCGAAAGTGCCAAAAAAACTACCTTGTCTGTTGCTCTGCCTCACCACCGCTCTCGGCGTGGGTACGACCGCGCAGGCTGCCGAATGGAGCGACACCGCGCTGAGCTGGCGCGCCGGCAATGACTACCGCGAACCGTTCAATCCGGAAGACATCAAGAAAAACATCTTCGCCATCACGCACGCCAGCGGCTACAAATACGGCAGCAATTTCGTCAACCTCGATTTCCTGATGTCCGACAGCAAGGACCCTGGCGCGCTGGGCAAGACGTCCGGCGCACAGGAGGCCTACCTGGTGTACCGCAACACCATCGACATCGGCAAGGTGCGCGGCAGCGACATCAAGTTCGGCCCCGTGCGCGGCGTCGGCGTCACCCTGGGTTTCGACGTCAACACCAAGAACGACGTCGGCTACAACTCGCGCAAGCGCATGCTGGTGGCCGGCCCCACCCTGATGTGGGACGTGCCCGGCTTCTTCAACACCAGCCTGCTGTTGCTGCGTGAAAGCAACGCCCCCAGCGGCGCCTTCCCGCCCATCTCGCAAGTGACGGGCCGCTACACGTACAAGACGCACGCCATGCTGACGGGTGCCTGGGCCATCCCCCTGTCGCCGCTGTTCTCGTTCGAAGGCTTCTTCAACCTCATCGACTCCAAGGGCAAGGATGAAGTGGGACGTGACACGGCAGTGGAAACCAATATCGACATGCAAGTCATGTTCGACGTGGGCGCGGCCCTGGGCAGCCCGAAAAACACCTTCCGCGTAGGCCTGGAATACCAGTACTGGAAGAACAAATTCGGCAACTCGGCCGCCACCACTGGCAACGTGGGGCAAACGGCGAAGACGCCGATGATACGTGCCGAATACCATTTCTAGGATTCATTGTTAAGTATCAACACCCACGGTCACGCCTGATGCCAGCATGAAGCTTTCCAGCTGGCGGAGAGCGCGATCGTGGAACACCGCACACCATGCGGCCTTGCAAGAGATGCGCAGTACCATCACCTTTTACTCGAAGCAAACGACACACCGCCACTGCGATCGACATCGCCTTCCGTTGCCCACACTCCGCTCATTTGACACACCTGGCTGCCTCGCCGATACTGGTGCCACCCCGCCTTGCCTCTGTCACCGCTTTTGCCCGCACGAATGAACATTTCCGCCCCCACCGCCCCCTACACCGGCCGCTTCGCCCCCTCCCCCTCCGGCCCCCTGCACATGGGTTCGCTCGTTGCCGCCATGGCCAGCTATCTTGATGCCAAGGTGCATCACGGCACCTGGCTGCTGCGCATCGAGGATCTGGACTATGACCGCAATGTCGAGGGTGCCGATATGGGCATCCTGGCCAGCTTGCAGCGCTGCGGCATGCACTGGGACGGCGAGGTGACGTGGCAGAGCCGGCGGCTGCCGCTGTATGAGGCGGCGCTGAAGCAGCTGCAGGATGCGGGGCTGGTGTATGCCTGCGGCTGTTCGCGCAAGGAGATTCAGGATTCTGTAATGCAGGCGGGGGCGGCGAAACAAGGCGCGGCCGTGTATCCGGGCACTTGCCGTCATGGCTTGGCGCCGGGCAAGGCGGCACGGGCCTTGCGCTTGCGCTTGCCGCAAGGGGCGGACGCCGTGTACGGTTTTACCGACCGCTGGCATGGGCCGCAGCGGCAGGACCTGGCCAGCGAAGTGGGTGACTTCATCGTGCTGCGTGGCGATGGCTACTGGGCGTATCAGCTGGCCGTGGTGGTCGACGATGGCGCGCAGGGCATCACGCAGGTGGTGCGCGGCGCCGATTTGCTCGACTCCACGCCGCGCCAATTGTATCTGCAAGACGTCTTGCACTTGCCGCATCCGGGCTTTTTACATGTACCGGTTGTCACGAACGACAGCGGCGAAAAGCTGTCCAAGCAGACGGGCGCCCTCGCCTTCGATACAGCCGGCAACGCCGCCGACCTGCTGCGCTCAGCCCTGCTGCCGGCCGCCCGGTTTCTGGGCATAGCGGTGCATGCGACATCGGTCGAGGATTTCTGGCGGCAGGCGATTCCCGCCTGGGCACAGCGGCTGGCGCGGCTTCCCGAACAAGCATAAAAAAACCCGCCGCGGCGAACCGTCGGCGGGTAGCAATGCAGGCGCCAGCACATGGCTGGCGCCTGGTATCAGGCAATTAGAAGTTGCCTTTGAACTGCACGCCAAACTGGCGCGGCTCGTTGATGAAGCCCGTGCGGTTGTTGAAGTCGATGGCGCCCGTGATGCGTTTGGTGTCGGTGATGTTGCGGCCGAAAGCTGCCACTTCATACTTGCCGGCATCCCAGGTGTAACCGACACGCAAGCCGCCTTCCAGCATGGCCTTGCCGGCGAACTCGGTCGCTTCATACAGGAAGAAGTTGACCTTGCTGCGGTAAGCCCAGTCCGTGAAGACGAAGAATTCGCCGTTTTCCATCGGGATCGAGTAGCGGCCCGTGGCCGTTACCGTCCACTTCGGTGCTTGCGGCAGCGGGTTGCCATCGATGATGGCGTTGCCAGCCGCGTTTTTCGGATCGGTCACGCTGCAACGCAATGGATTGCAGGTGGCGATCGACAGGCTCGGGTCCTTGATTTCCGTGAAGTTGTAGCTGCCGCCCAGGGACATTTTAAGGCTCGGCGTGACGAAACCTTCCAGTTCCAGTTCCGCGCCGCGGCCATTCGTCTTGGCTGCATTGATCAGGCGCGTGACGTTCGACGTGCCGCCCACTACCGTCAGCTGCTGGTTCTTCACCTGGTAGTCATACACGCTGAAGGCGACGCGCGCGCGGCGGTTGAACAGGTCGGCCTTGATGCCGGCTTCGTACGAGGTGATGGTTTCCGCATCGGCCACGGTGACCGGCACGCTGGTGCTGGCCGGGGCGATACTTGGCGCGCGGAAACCGGTGGCGATACGGCCGTAGAAGTTCACGTCCTTGTTGTACTTATAGGTACCGCTCAAGTCCCAGTTGACCTTGGCCTTGCTGACATCGGCGCTGGTCGGATTGATCTGCACGACGTTGTTCGCCGAAACCGTATCGAAATCCTTCTTGTCCTTGGTGTAGCGTAAACCGGCGCGCAGCATGAAGTCGTCGTTCACGGCGTAGTTGACGGAACCGAACGTGGCCCAGGCCGTGTTCTTCTGGCGGCTGGCCAGGTGCGAGGCCAGCACATGCGTGCTGGTGTCAAAGGTGTCGGAGAAACCGTTGGCATCTTCGTTGAAATAGTACACGCCTGCCTGCCAGTTGACCGGGCCGGCGTTTTTCGATTCGGCGCGGAATTCTTGCGAGTATTGCTTCACGCTCGTGATGCCGCCGGCCGTTTCCACCTGGAAGGGAATGAAGCCTGGGCCCGTCGGCGCGCCGCCGTCGATGTCGCCGTGCGACACATAGCTGCCCACGCGCTCGAAACCGGTGATCGAATACAGCTTGACGCCGTCCAGGTCCCAGCTCAGACGGGCGCTGGCGCCGTTGGTGCGCAATTGCTGGAAGTTCGGTGCATTGGTGAACGACTTGTTCGGGTCAAAACCGTCGACGATATCGTTCGTGCCTTGCTTGATCATGTTGGCGTAGAAGACGCGCGCGCTGCCCGTGGTGCTGCGCTGATGCACGTTGAACAGGGCGTTGAACGTGGTGTTCGGCGCGTACAGCAGCTGCACGCGCTCGGCGTGTTCGTTGTAGCCGTCCAGCGCATTTTTCTGGCCCGTAAACGTGTTGTCGACATAGTCGTCGCGGTGCTGGCGCAGGGTCGAGACGCGCATCGCCCATTCCTTGCTCAGCGGCACGTTGACGGCGCCTTCGGCATTGATGGTGTTGTGCGTGGCGACCGAACCGCTGTAATAGCCTTCGACCTTGTCCAGGCTCGGCTTGACGGATTCGAACTTGACCACGCCGGCAGGCGTGTTACGGCCGAACAAGGTGCCTTGCGGGCCGCGCAATACTTCCACGCCGGCCACGTCGAAGATCGGATAACCCTTGAGGATAGGATTTTCCTGGACGACGTCGTCGTAAATCAGGGAAACCGGTTGCGATGCGAAGATGTTGAAGTCGGTATTGCCGTAGCCGCGGATATAGAAGCGGGGGAAGGTGCGGCCGTTCGACGATTCCACATTCAGGCTCGGCACTTTGCCGGCCAGCACGCGGATGTCTTGACCGCCCGATACCAGCACGTCGAGCTTCTCGTCGCGCAGCAGCGAAACGGAGACGGGCACGTCGCGGATATTTTCCTTGCGGCGCTGTGCCGTGACGGTCACGGTTTCCAGCTGGCTGGCGGCAGGGGCCGTGTCAGCAGCGGCTTCATCGGCGTAAGCCGAGCCGATCGGCAAGGCAGCGGACAGTGCCAGCATCGCTGCGCTTTTGGCGCACAAACGCTTGTGCATCTTGGACATCTTGATCATGTGGTTTCCCAGAAGTTTAAAAAAAGAATTGCGAAATCTGTCTTTCTTGCAACTTGTCTCCGGAATGTACGGCGCTGGACGATCGTTTGCACCATCACGGTGCAACAGCGCGAGCGGATGTCCCCCCGCTCTCGGCGTCACTGGCTCTGCCCTGACTGTCTCGTACGTCAACAGTGGTTCCGGCCGCATCTCTGGGATGTCTGATGAACACCAACTTTTCAGTAAGGCGCCACTTTATTTCACGCGGCTGATGCGCTGCAAGAATATTGTTCTGTAAAATATTTATTCATCAACATAAACGGCTGACTAGTGGTTATTCAGCCACACTAGGGTACCCACCGCGCTGTTTTGGCCCGTTCCGGACGCTGGCGCCGCTATTGCCGATAGGCACGAAAATTACGCTTGCGTCCGCCTGGAGGACGGCCCCGCGCCGGCAATTGCCTGTAATATCGGCGTACCTGCGTGCCGCCCGCCGCTCCATCCCGGTGCGGCGCCAGCCCACTGCACCACATTGCACCACTACGTACGCGACCCATGCCCGAACCAAGCCAGCACAGCCACGACGAACCTTCTTCCCCCTGTGCCTCCCAGGCGGCGCACATGCTGCTGGGTGCGCATTGCGACATTGTCTGGCGCACGAAAACCTTCGGCCAGTTCGACGCCGACCAGCCTTCCTGGCGCGCATTCACCGGCCAGAGCGAAGAGGAACTGATGGGACGCGGCTGGATCAATGCGCTGCATCCGGACGATCGCAATTTGCCCTATGTCGTGCCGTCGCACCTGACCACCGTGTTCGAAGCGGAATACCGGCTGCGTCACGTCAGCGGCGCGTATCGCAACATGATCGTGCGCATGCTGCCGGTGCTGGCGCCCGACGGCAGTATTCTTGAATGGCTGGGTTCACACAGCGATGTGACACAGCAGCGCCAGACGGAGCAGCGCCAGCGCCTGGCCATGCAGGGTGGCCGCATGGGCACCTGGGAAATCGACCTGGGCAGTGGCAGCATGAGCGGCTCCGATGCGTTCAAGGCGAATATCGGTTTCCCGCCAGATGGCAACATCAATTATGCGCAGCTGACAAACGCCATGTTCGACGGCGACCTGCAGCGCTGGCAGGCCGTCGTGCATGCGGCGATCGCCAGCGCCAGCGATTTCGAGATCGAAATCCGCGTACGCTGGCCCGATGGCTCGCTGCACTGGGCACACATGCGCGGCACCTGCGCCAGCGATGGCGCAGGCAATGTCGTCGGCCTGTCCGGCATTTCGCTCGATCTGACCACCAGCAAGCACAACGAAGAAACCCTGCGCCTGACCCTGGCCGCCGGCGAAGTGGCGACATGGAACTGGGACATCGCCGCCGACAGGGTCACGGTCGACAGCAACATGGCGCGGCTGTTTCCCGTCGATACCAGCGAGGCGGCACCGGCGCCGCTGGCGCGCTACATGGACATCATCCACCCAGACGACCGCGCCCTGGTGCACGAACACATCCGCCAGGCGCTGGACGAACGCCTGCCGTTCGAGGCCAGCTACCGCGTCTGCGCCAGTGATGGCCAGTACCGCTCCGTCATCGCGCGCGGCCGCGTGGAGTATGGCGCCGACGGCACGCCCTTGCACTTGCCGGGCGTCATACTCGACGTGACGCGCCAGAAACAGGTGGAAGACGCGCTGCGCAGCAGCGAGGAGCGCTACAGCAGCCTGATCGAACTGATGGATCAAGCCTTCTGCGTGATCGAAATGCTCTACGACGAGCAAGGCAATCCCGTCGACTTCCGCTACCTGGAAGGCAACCCCGCCTTCGTCAAGCAATCAGGACTGGAAAACGCCATCGGCAAGACCATCCGCAGCCTCGTGCCGAACCATGACCAGCACTGGTTCGACCTGTACGACCAGGTCGTCAAAAGCGGCGACCCCGTGCGCTATGAAAACGAAGCCGTGGCCATGGAGCGCTGGTTCGAAGTGTTTGCCGCGCGCCTGGGCGGCCCTGGCAGCCGCAAGCTGCAAGTGCTGTTCAGCGATATCAGCGAACGCAAGCGTTCAGAGCAGCAGCTGCGCCAGCTGGCCGACAACCTGTCCGAGATGGACCGGCGCAAGACGGAGTTCCTGGCCACCCTGGCACATGAGCTGCGCAACCCGCTCGCGCCCATCCGCAACGGCCTGCAAATCATGCGCCTGGCCGCCGACAAGCCCGCCACCGTGGCGCGCGTGCGCGACGTGATGGAGCGGCAAGTCAATCAGATGGTGCACCTGGTCAATGATTTGCTGGACGTGGCCCGCATCACGCGGGGCCAGATCGAACTCAAGCTGGAACGCACGGACTTGAAGGCCATCATTGCCGGGGCCGTGGAAACAAGCATGCCGCTGATCGAGGCCAGCCGCCACCAGTTGCAAGTGCTACTCGATGACCACCCGCTGCCGCTGAACGCCGATCCCACGCGCCTGGCGCAAGTGCTGGGCAATCTGCTCAACAACGCGGCCAAGTACACGCCTGCGGGCGGCCTCATCACATTGCGCGCCGTGCGCGACGGCAACGACGTGCTGATCTCGGTGCAGGACAGCGGCGTGGGCATTCCAGCCGATTCGATCGCGACCGTCTTCGACATGTTCACCCAGGTGGGGCAGAACATGGGCCGCGCGCAAGGCGGCCTGGGCATCGGCCTGTCGCTGGTGCGGCGCTTGGCCGAACTGCATGGCGGCAGCGCCACGGCGGCCAGCCCCGGCGCCGGCCTGGGCAGCACATTTAGCGTGCGCCTGCCACTGCTGGTAACGGTGCCAGCGGCACCAGCCGGGGCGGTGCCCGTTGCAAGCGCCGTTGCCGCGCGCCATTTCCGCGTACTGGTAGTCGATGACAACGTCGATGCGGCCGATACCCTGGCAGCCGTGCTCGACATGATGGGCCACGCCACGCAAGTGGCCCACGATGGCGCGCAGGCACTGGCCGTGGCGCCGCATTTTTTGCCCGACGTCATCTTCCTCGATATCGGCCTGCCCGGCATGAACGGCTACGACGTGGCCCGCACGCTGCGCCAGACGGATGCCGGCAGCAAGGTCGTGCTCGTCGCATTGACGGGCTGGGGCGCGGAAAATGACCGCAGCCAGTCGAGCGCGGCCGGTTTCGACCACCACCTGACCAAGCCGGCCAACCTGCTCGCCATCGGCGAGTTGCTGGCCAGCCTTTCCCACTCCAATACGAGCCACGAACATGACTAATTTCACCCATTCCCCGCGCCGCCGCACCCTGCTGGCCACCGGCGCCGCCTTGCTGCTGCCCTCCCCGCTGCTGTTTGCCGCGCCTGCCGCCGCTGGCACTGCCGAGGCGCAACTGGCGGCACTGGAACAGGCCGCAGGCGGGCGCCTTGGCGTTGCTGCCTGGCGCACGGACAACAGCGCCCGTGTCAGCCACCGCGCCGACGAACGCTTTCCCCTGTGCAGCACCTTCAAGGCCATGCTGGCCGCCGCCGTGCTGGCCCGCAGCGCCAGCCAGCCGGGCTTGCTGGATCAGCACGTGCGCTACGAGAAAAAAGAACTGGTGACGTATTCGCCCATCACGGAAAAGCATCTGGACGACGGCATGAGCGTCGCCGACCTGTGCGCCGCCACCTTGCAGTACAGCGACAACAGTGCGGCCAATTTCCTGATGGTCATATTGGGCGGCCCGCAAGCCGTGACGGCGTATGCGCGCAGCATCGGCAACATGGTGTTCCAGCTGGAACGCTGGGAAACGGAATTGAACAGCGCCATTCCGGGCGAAGTGCGCGACACGGCCAGCCCCGCGTCGATGGCGCACAGCTTGCAGCAATTATTGTTGGGAACGAGTTTGCCGGCGCCGCAGCGCCAGCTGCTTGACAGCTGGATGCGCGGCAACACGACGGGTGACAAACGCATCCGTGGCGGCTTGCCCGCCGGCTGGGCCGTGGCCGACAAAACGGGCTCGGGCGCCTATGGCAGCGTCAACGATATCGGCGTCGCCTACCCGGCCAGCGGCGCGCCGCTGGTGATCGCCGTGTACTACACGCGCGAGCAGAAAAACGCGCCGACGAATCAGGACATCATCTCGGCCGCCACGCGCATCGTGGCCGCCGCGCTGGCTTGATCAGGCCGTTGGCGGCAGTGCCGCCATGAAACCGGCATAAGTCGACCAGGCAGGGTCGGCCGCGCTGCGGATTTCAATCGGGAATTTCGGACGCGGCGCCAGCGCCGTGTTCAGGCGATTGAAGAATTCCTCGCCCGACTGCGTGTAATAAATCCACTCGCGCAAGTTTTCACCGGTAGACACCAGGGCCAGGGTGGCAAAGCCATCCTCTTCCACCACGGGCGCCAGCGCCGCTTCCAGTTCTTCCATATGCTCGCGCTCGTTCGGCGCGGGCATGCCCGTTTCGTCCTCGTAGCGCCAGGCAATGATGATGCGGTCCGGCTGCGACGACAGGTCCCAGTCGTCATGGAAGGTGTCGACGTAGCGGTAAATGATGGCCATCTCGTCGCTGTGCGTGACGATGGTGCCCCAGCTGCGGGCGGAAGTGGAATTCTGGTTCATGGTTGCGGCAGTCAAAAAAGGATCAGGCAAAGGGCGAACAGTTTACAGCACCGGCGGGCAAGTCACATTCCACGCGTCATATTGGGCGCCGCTCTTGCGCAGCCAGATGCGCGCGTAGCTGTCGCGGTCGCTCTTGAAGACCAGCGCATAGCGCTCCTCGGCGCGCGGCGCGGCGGCCCCCACATCGACGGCCGCCAGCGAGAATTTCAACGCGCGCAGCGGCGCGCATGCCGTATTGCCCGCCATCAATAACCGCGCCCGCTCCAGCAGCGATTTCTGGTACAGCAAGACGCCTTCCAGTTCCGTATCGGGTACGCGCTGCAGCATGCGGACAGGCTCGGCCACGGGACGGCAGGTGCCCCGGTCCAGCCAGGCGAAATATTCCATGCCCGCTTCCTGCCAGCGCGCCTGCTTGCCGGCGCCTTGCAGCACGAACTTGGTGCGCTGCGTGCGGCACAGCGCGCCATGGCCACGATACGGCGGCGCTTCGACGCTGCCCACCACCTCGCTGCCACGGCCACCCACCACGGGCACGCTCTCGAACACGGTACGCACGGCCGGCTCGCCCGGGTATTGCTGTGCATAAAAGGCCAGCAGGGAAGCGCGCTGCTGCGCATCCACCGCCACCTGCCCGGCAGCACCGGCAGAGAGGCACACGGCCGACACGACACACAGCGCCAAGGGGCGCACAAAATATCCTGGCATGGTTCCTGGCATGTCATTCCTTCAGTGGGATTGCAGGGCGGACATCGCCCAAGCGCCGATTATATAGTTCCCAGGAAAGACGAGGAGGATGCGGTGTCAGAGGTGCGGAAGTCGGCGGAAACGGTTAGTCAGTCGGAACCCGCCAAGGTAGCCAATACTTCCATCAACGCTTGCCGCTTGGCCAGCAAGGCGGGGTCGAATGCGGTCCATTGCTGCAGGCGCGGGGCGTAGGCGGGGGTCATCATCCAGCCGAACACTTCCGCCTTGTCTTCCTCGGGGCCGTAGGCCGCGTACAGGCTGACGAAGCCAGGTTGCGGGTGGCCCAGGTTCTGGAAGCCTTTGCCGTAGGCCGTGGCGCCGCCCTGGCCGTAGACGGCGGCGGGCGGGTTCAGGGCCAGCCAGGCGGGGTCGCGGTAGTAGAAGTCGTTGAACAGCCGGTATTCGATGAAGTGGTAATACTCGTGGTGCACGCGCAGCTCCATGCCGGACGGACACATGGCGGCCAGCAGGTTATCGGCATACACGACACTGTCGATTTCCGGCGCCGGCATGGCCAGGCGGCGCTGGCCTTCCACGCTCAGGTTCTTGACCAGCACCACATGACGCAAGCCCGTCCGCGCGAAGACCCCGGCCGGATAGCGCTCCATGGCCGGCAAGACGATGCTGAGCAACAATTGCAAGCCGGCCCGGTCTTCGGGCGAATCCGTAAATGTTTGCGCCTCGCTGCCGGACATGTCCAGGCTCCAGGCCGGCGCCAGCTGCATTGCTGCCAGGCGGGCCGTGGCGACCGCCTGCAATTGCGCCACGCTGGCGTCCGCGGGGGCCACCGGCGCGTAGCGCACGCGCCAGTCGCACTCGCTGCGCATGCTGTCTTGCTGCGCAGCACGCTCGAACGCCTGCGTGCCAGCGGCCGATGGACTGTGCGTGCCGACATGGGCGCAGCCTCCCAGCAACAAGGCGGACAGGACAAAGGGCAAACGGCGGCAAGACAACATGGCGGCTTTCATCAAGAGGGCAGTGGCAGCATTGTACTGATGCAATGCGTGCGCCTGCTAAAATCGCCGCGCCCTTCTTTTTCCCTACAGGCCTGCCATGTCACTCTGCCGTTCCCTGCTGCGCCGCGCCGCGCTCTCGTCCATCCTGCTGCTTGCCGCCCTGCCCGCCAGTTTCGCCGCCGCGCCTGCCCACAAGGTCATTGTCGACATGGATATCGGCGACGACATCGACGACGCCTTCGCCCTGGCCCTGCTGCTGCAAAACCCCGACATCGAGATCGTCGGCATCACCACCGACTGGGGCGACACGGCCTTGCGCGGCCGCCTGCTCGAACGCCTGCTGCGCGAAACGGGCCACGCCCACATTCCCGTCGCGCAAGGCATTGCCACGCCCAACCCCACGCCGTTTACACAGGCCCGCTATGCGCAGCGGGGAGCCGCACCCACGCAGCCGCCGCAGGACGCCATCGATTTTCTGTTGCGCGAGATCAAGCGCCAGCCTGGCCAGATCACGATCCTCGCATTGGGACCGCTGACGAATATCGGCGCGGCCATCGCGCGCGACGCCGCTACTTTCAAGCAGGTAAAGCAAGTGGTCATGATGGGCGGCTCCGTGCGCGCCGGCTACCGCAAGTCGCAGTATGTGCCCGTGCGCCCGGCCGACAAGGAATACAACATCGCGTCCGAGGTCAAGGGTGCGCAGGCGCTGTTCGGCTCCGGCGTTCCCATCGTCATGATGCCGCTCGACTCGACGCAGATACGCCTCGACGAAGTCGAGCGCAACGCCATCTTCGGCCACGGTTCGCCGCTGACGGATGCCGTCACCCTGCTCTACCACCAGTGGATCGACACCTATCAGCCCTGGTCCAGCAACATGCCGTCGCTGTTCGACGTGGTGCCCGTCACCTGGCTGATCGACCCGGCCAGCTGCCCCACGACACCGCTGCGCATCGCCGTCACGGACGATGGTTATACGCGCGAAGTGGCGGGCCAGGCCAACGCCCAGGTGTGCCTGGCGTCGGACCAGCCGCGCTTTTTCCACCTCTTCATGCAGCGCCTGCTGGCACGCTGAACATCAACGCGGCAAGACTTCAAAGACGAGGAACTGCGTCACCTGGATCTTGTCGTGGAAATTGTCGTCCGACACCATCACCAGGCTGGCGTGGCCATTCGCCAGGGTTGGCCCCCAGCTGATGCCTTCGATATTGTCCAGGCGCGGCAAGTTCAATGCATTCATGTCCAGCACCAGGCGCTTGCTGGCCGCCGTATAACTGGCACCGGCCAGCGCCGGCATCGCCTTGACGTCCGTTGCGCCGCGCACATCCATTTCATACACGCGCACAAATTCGTGGAATACACCCTGCGCATCCTGCACGCCGGCCCGCTCGATCACCAGCAGGCGGTGCTCGTCGATGGCGAGGATTTCCGAGATGCCGTTTTCGGCAAAGCGCGTGGGACCGGCGATGGACGCCACCTTGTCCAGCGGATACACATATTGCGCCAGCACCCGGCCATCGCGGCCAAAGCGCGTGATGCGGTTGTGCGCGCCGGAAATGACATCGGCCACCGGCCCATCCTGCAGCAGCGGCGCCTCGATGGCCGCCCACAGCGACTGCCCATCGGCCGCGAAACTCAAGCCTTCAAAGCCCAGGTTGTCGCGCACGCCCGATGGCGTTGCCTGCGCCGCAGCGCCTGGTGCCGGCATGGCAAACATGGCCGGCAGCGGCAAGGTGGCGATCAGGCTGCCATCGGCGCGCGCATGGCGGATGAACGGTTGCGCGCCCAGCTTGCGGTCGCCTTCGCTCGTGTACCAGACGCTGCCATCGCGCGGATCGAGGCGGATGCTTTCGATGTCGGGCACTTCGCCGCCCTTCGTCCGCCATGCCTTCAAGTCCGGATAGGTGCTGCCGTCCGCTTGCAGGTAGAAATGCACGCCCGTAAGTTCGACAGGCGAGACGTGCTGTGCGTCATAGCGCAGCTTTGCGGTATAGAAGCGCGCCGGGTTGATGGCCGAACGGTCATCGCTGGTCATGATCCAGCGCACATTTTTTGCATCGTAATCGATGCCGGACAAGCCGCCCACGGCCGTGCCCTGGTAATCGTGTTGCCAGCCGATGCGCTGCTCGCCGATCAGGCGCAGGCGCAGGCCGCTTTCCGCCACGGCGGAAGGGGTGGCGGGCAAGCCGCGCAAGGGCGCCTGGGCGCAGGCGGCCAGCAGGCTGGCGATGGCCAGCGGGGCAATGATACGGCGCAAGGTGGCGGCCATGGTTTCCTCGTCAGTGATGCGCAATGCTGCGCCGGGACACCATGTCGCCGCGCGATGCGTCGACATTCTGCGGCGCAGGAAGGGGCCGGTCAAGCGCCCTCCCTGCCCGCTGCGTTTTACCGCTGGTAATGCTTGAAGAAATTCCAGCTGATCACGGTGGCATCCGGGCCCAGTTCATCGCTGAACGGCCAGCCCGGCGGGCCGCCGCTCCACGCGTGGTTCATGCCCTCGACCGTGTATTTCTGCGCGATGACGGCGCCATTGTGCAGATACGTGTCGATGGAGTAACTGCGGCCATACGGCACCGTCTGGCGCACGATGCTGTCGGCACGGTAGCGCACGCTGTCATTGTCCAGGCCATCGTCGCCGTAGTCGCTGGTCTGCAGGAATTGCTCGATGGTTTGCTCGCCATTGACGGGGTTGACGACGATGTCGGAGGTGCCGTGGAAAACCATCGTCGGCATCAAACGGCGTGGCGAACCGGAGCAGCGCCAGGCATCCTTGCCGCGCACTTTCGGATCGAACGAGCTGCCGTTGAACAGCGAATCGGCGGCCGTGACCAGGCCCGTGGCGCCCTTGTACATGCCACCCGAATGCACCATCACGGCGGCGAACACATCCGAGTAACAGGCGGCCATGATGGACGCCATGGCGCCACCGGCCGAGATGCCCGTCACATACACGCGGCTGTCCTGCACCGCGTATTTATTCTTGACCTTGTTCAAGATGCCCATCAGCACGGCCGGCTCGCCCGTGCCCCGCTCCTGGTTCAAGGGCAGCATGAAATTCCAGCAGCGCATGGGGTTGGCCGTGGCGTTCTGGCGCGGGTAGACGACGATGAAGTTCTCGCTGTCGGCCAAGGCGTTGTAGCGGCTGACGGCCGCCATGCTGTTGGGCTCGGAACCGCAGCCATGCAGCATCAGCACCACGGGCAGCGGCGTGTTGGGATTGTAATTGCTCGGCAGCCAGACCTGGTACTCGCGCGATCCCCACAGGCTCGTGTACAGGCCGAAGTCCCACTGTCCGGCGGACGCCGGCAGCGCGGCCAGCAAGCCGCAGGCGGCAATGCAGGCAGTAAATAAATGACGCAGTTGTTGATGCAGATGTGCCATGCCAGTCTCCATGATTGTTATTGACGACGAAAACAGCGACCACCAACCGGCCCGGACGTTTGCCAGGCCGGCACTCCCGACCGGCGAAGCGGCACCCAGGGGCCCGCCGCGCCAGCGCAGAACCTTAAAACTTGTAGCTTGCCTTGGCGATGATCTGGCGCGGCGGACCATAGAAACCGTCGAGGATGAAGAGCGCGGGGATGTTGTAGCCATCCGTGCGGTAGCGTTTATTGCCCAGGTTGCTGCCATGCAGGCTCAGGGTCCAGTTCTTCGGCGCTTCCCACACGACGCCAGCCGTCCACATGCTGTAGCCGCCCTGTGCCAGCGTTTCGCTCAAGTCCGTGGTCGGATAGACCTTGCTGCGGTAGCCATAGCCGACCATGCTGCGCAGCGCACCGCCGAAGACGTCGCGGTCCGTGCGCGTCAGGTTCAGGCCCACTTGCCGGCGCGGCGTGTTGCTGAACTTTTGCGTGTCCGCGATATTCTTGCCGCCGCTCATGAACTCGTCGTAGCTGGCATTGAGCAAGGCGAGGAAACCGTTGACTTCCCACTGGCGGTTGGGCCGCCATGAAAACTCGAACTCGGCCCCTTTGACGGTGGCCTTGCCCGCATTCGTGAAGTCGCCATAGAAGCCGGGCAAGCCGCCCGGCTGCACGTAGCTGGTGAAGACGGACAATTGAATGTCCTTGTAGCGGTTGTAGAACAGGGCCACGTTGGCGTCAAACGTATCGTCCGGCGCCGCGTATTTCATGCCCACTTCCAGCGCATCGAGTTTTTCATCCTTGTACGGCCGCGCCGAGTCCGGCACCACCAGGTTGTTGGCGCGCACGTTGTAGCCACCCGACTTGAAGCCGCGCGACAGGTTGCTGTAGAAATTCGTCGTCTTCGACGCTTCGTAGCGCACGGACAATTTCGGCGAGGTATTGCTGACGGAAAGCGACTTGTCGAAGTCGGCCGCCGTCTGGATCGGACGCGTAAAGCCAGAATCGGCAAAAGCGCGGTTGAGCACGATGGCGCGCTTTTCCTCGCGCGTGTGGCGCAAGCCCGCGTTGATGCTCCACACCTTGCCCACCGGCCAGGTCCAGTCCGTGTACAGGGCCGTGCTGTCCGTTTCCACCGTGCTGACGGCGGCCTGGAACTGGCGCCCCAGAAAATTGTTGTAGATGCCGCCGCCGGCCGTGCCTTCGAAACGGTACAGGCCGATCACGCCGGCGCCATAATCGCCGCTGTACGAGGCTTGCAATTCCAGGCTTTTCTGTTCGTCGCGCGAATCGCCAAAGACGTCGGCGATGGGCTGCGGCAAACCGTCGAAGTCGATGGTTTGCTCGGACGTGCTGCGCCGCTTGGCACCGATGACTTTCACCGACCAGTCGTTCGAGATGGTGTAGTTGGCCACCAGCGAGCCGCCCCGGTTATGCGTGAAGTTATTGCCCGGCATGCCGCTTTGGATATCGTACGCATCCGTGCTCGGCGGACGCTTGAGCGGATCGAAGGCGCTCACGCCCATGCGCTGGAAACCGCGCACGCCCGATTTGTCGTCGGTGGCGTCCAGGCTCAGCACGACGGTGAGCGGGATGTCTTGCGGGAAGTAGCCGACGGACAGGCGCGCGGCCGTGCTGTCCTGGTCGCTGACCTGCTCGCCGTTATAGGTGTTGCGGCCGAAACCGTCACGGTCCAGCTTGGCGGCAGCCAGGCGCGCGCGCCAGGTGCCGTTTTCATTCGCCACATTGAAGGCGGCCTTGAAGTTGCGCTGGTTATAGTTGCCCAGACCCACTTCCGCCGAGCCGCCATTTTCCTTTGCCAGCGGACGCGAAATGTACTTGATGGCGCCGCCGATGGTGTTCTTGCCATACAAGGTGCCCTGCGGGCCGCGCAGCACTTCGATGCGCTGCACGTCGAACACGTCGAGCAGCGCGCCTTGCGGCCTGGCCATGTAGACGTCGTCGAAATAAATGCCCACGCCCGGGTCCACGCCCCAGACGGGGTCGGCCTGCCCCACGCCGCGGATAAAGGCCGTCAAGGTGGTGTTCGTGCCGCGCGAGGCGTACACGGTGAGGTTCGGCACGCGTTCCTGCAAGTCGGCCAGGTTCTGGATATTCGCCCGTTCCAGCGCCTTGGCGGAAAATGCCGTGACGGCCAGCGGCACGTCCTGCAGGCGTTCTTCGCGGCGGCGGGCGGAGACCGTCACGGTTTCCATGCGTTCTTTCGCGTCGCTGGCCTCGCTGGCGCTCAGGCCGGCAGCGGGGGCGGGGGCGGGGGCGGCCACCTCTTGCGCCAGCGCATGGGTGGAAAAGGCACCGGCGACGGCGAGTGCGGCGGGCAATAATGTCAAAGCAAGTTTCATAGCGTCTCCAATGTCAGGCTTGCCCACCGCCAGGAAAGATGGCCGGATGCGAGGATCACAAGACGTGGCGGTACCCGCGCGCGTGGAGCGAGCACCTGCCCTGCGATGACGAAATCCGGTCCTCGGCCCGTGCGGCGAGTGGCCTGTTTATTTTGAATTGATGGTAAGGAAGGACTGCAACAAGGTATTCACACGCTGCGCCTGGTCCAGGGGCGTGGCGTGGCGCGAATTCGCAATGACTTCGAATTCGCAATGCTGAAACTGTGCGGCAAAGCCCCGCTTGCTCTCGACGGGCGTGTAATCCTGGTCGGCCGCCATGATCAGGACGGGCATGGCCAGGGCCTGAAAATGCGGATCGATATCCCAGTGAAAGATGGCATCGAGCGCAGCCAGATAGGCACGCTTGTCCATGCCCGCCATCTGCGTGGCGAAGCGCTCGACCAGTGCCTGCTGGGACGCATCGGGAAACAGTTTCCTGCCGATGATCTTGCCCATGGCTTTCAGGCCGAAGGTGGCGATCACCGTGCGGCGCAGCCAGTAGGCAAACAGCAGCGCGGCGGGCTTGCTGCCCTGGAACGGTTGCGAATTGATCAGGCACAAGCTCACCACGCGGCCCGGCGCGCGGTTGGCCATTTCCAGGCCCACCATGCCGCCCAGGGAAAAGCCGACAATATGCGCGCGCGCTATGTCGAGCTGGTCCATCAAGTTGAAGAGGTCGTTGGCGAAGTCGCCGATCTGCCAGTCGCCGGGGGGGGCGGGGCTGCGGCCGTGGCCGCGCATGTCGGGCACGAGCAGGCGGTGCGCACTGCCCAGTGCGACGATTTGCGGGCGCCAGTCTTCGGCGCAGGAACCGAGGCCGTGCAGCAGAAATACCGGCTCGCCGTGCCCCGTGCCGAGGTCGAGGTAATGCAATGGAACATCGGATGTCGTGTGACGCCGCATTCTGTCTCCTTGCTGTTGAACATGCTTTGTGTTCAGGTGCAGGAATATGTTTTCCTGCTGTTGGAAAACATAATACGGAATCCGAATTCCGATTTCAAGTTAAATCGCTAAATATCTGATGTCAGGTAATTTAAAGCAACACGCACCAGCTCATCTTCCAGTGCCGTGCCCGACAAAAAGGACAGGGAACCCGTCAGGGTATGCTGGTTCAGGATGCCCAGCAGCACGGGCGGCACCACCATCATGGCCTGCGTGGGATTCGGGTGGCGGATGCTGGACGACTTGCTGGCCAGCACGGCTACCGTGCGCTGCGAGATCAGGTGGTTGATCTGGTGCACCCGGTCGCGGAATTGCGCATCCTGCGAAGCGCGCGTGATGAGCGCGCGCAACACGCCGCTGCGCCCGCCATTCACGGCCACGAACATGGCCACCATGGCGCGAATGAAGTCTTCCAGGCTGCGCCCTTCCCACTGGCGCAGTTCCGTCAGTGCCTCGACTTTTTCCACCATGTCGGAAAAGAAGCGCTGCAGCAGCAAGCGGCTCAGGGTGTCCTTGTCGCCCAGCAGGCGGTAAAACGTGCCCACCGAGGTTTCCGCCAGTTTGGCCAGGTCGGCCACGCCGATTTCATCGAAACGGTTTTCCGCCAGTAACTGCTCGCCCACCTGCAGCAGGCGCTCGAATGCCTGCTTGCTGCGCGCCTGGGTAGGCTCCGGGGGAACGATCATTTGCGGGAAGGGCATCGGAAAGGAAGGCATGCGGCGTCGGCGTCTCTCAATAGTGGAACCAGGGTTCCGTTATGGGTGCGCGTATTGTAACGCGAGAGACGGCCGATGGGGTGCGTTCAGCCGCGCGGCCTGCCCTGCCACTCCATGTAGACGTCGGCGCGCTGGTAGTGCGCCTCGCCCGCAGGCCGCGCCACATGGACAAAACCGCTGCTTTCATACAGGGCGATGGCCGGCTGCAGCTTGCTGTTCGACTCCAGGAACAGCAATGTTGCACCGCTGGCCTCGAAGGCGTCGAAGGCGCGCTCGATCAGGCGCCGCGCAATACCCAGGCCCTGGCATGCGGGCGTGACAGCCATCTTCGACAATTCAAACGCATCGCCGCCCGCGCGGATCAAGGCGCAGGTGCCGACGATGCGGCCGTCGAGGCGGGCGAGGAAAATCTGCCCGCCAGCGTCGAGAATCGAGCTTTGCGGATCGGACAGCACCTTGTCATCGAGCGCTTCGACATAAAAATAGCGTTCCAGCCATTCAATGTTCAGGCGCTTGAAATCCGCCGCATACCTGGCCCCGTAATCGATGATGTCGACGGCCGCCCGTTCGCGCTGGCGCCGGCAGGCGGCGATCGTCTCGCCAAAACCCTGCGTGTGCAGCCGCGCCTCGGCCCGCTCCAGCAGGGCCATGAATTGCGGCGTGCCCTGCTCGAACACGGCATCGACGGCGGCGCGCACATCGTCCCACAGCGGTGCCATGTCGCGCAGCAAGGCCAGCCCGGCGTCGGACAGCGCCAGCAGACGCCGCCGCTCATCCTTGGCGTCCGGCATTTCCACCACCACGCCGGCATCGAGCAGCTTGCGCCCCAGCTGCACCACCACCGGGTGCGTCTGCCCGATCTGCGCGGCCAGTGCCGTGATCGCCGTGGGGCCGTTGTCGCGCAGCAGCAGCAACAGGGGGAAACAGCGCGACGTCAACTCGACGCCGGCCGCCAGGTAGCTGGCATCGACACCCGCGTACAGTTGATCGGAAAGACGACGCAGGCGGCTGGCCAGCATCAGGGAGCCATAGGTTTGCAGGGTGGAAGACATGTCAGTCAAGATATATGTAAGTATTTACGTATACCGTAACGCAAACCGGCTTGCCATGTCAAGCGCAGGCTTGCCTAGTCCTCATCGTCCGCCAGCGCCGCTTGCAGCCTGGCTTGAAACACGGCATCGGCCACCTCACCCAGCCCTGGCCACACCTGCGTCAACCAGCGCTTGCCCTCGACACTGGGCTCCACATACGCATCGCCCCGCGTGGCGCAGGCCAAGCCGATGGCGATGACTTGCCCTGCATCGTCCAGGCCGCCCGCGATCATCGCATCGATGGGGAATACGATCAGCTCGCGTGTCAGGTGCGGCCGCAGCAGGCAGGCGGGCGCGATGATGGCGAACGACGCTTCCACGTAGCTCCAGCAATTGGTGGGCCAATGGGCGCTTTTCACAGCCGCCAGGAAGGCCGCATCGCTGATGGCGTCCGGCTGCGCTTGCGCCCTTTCATAAAAGGCGGCAAGGGCGACGAGCTGCGGCGGGGAAGTCCAGGTTGACATCGATATTGATCCAGGGAAGGCGGCGAAGGCGGACTGTAGCATGTCCGATGGGCACGCTGGAACACGGCCCGGCAGCTCCTCCGGCAAGCACCCGGCAACGGGACCGAACTGAACTTAACCGGCGCCGCTGCGCTTGAACACCACCGTGGCGCGCGGCTGGGCGTCGCGCTCCAGGTGGTACGTGAGGGTCGTGCCGTCGGCGCTGACGCTGATGGTCCACACATTCGTGGCCGCGCCCTTGACCAGTTTTGCCGTGTAGTCGTCGGCCAGGAACGATTGCGACAAGGCCGAGCCTGTTGTACTGGCCATGCCGCCGTACATGGTCACGGCGTCGGGCGTGCCGTCCGCGTGGCGATGGTCGTGCTGCAAGGCCAGGCCAGTCGGCGTGCGGCTGATGATCCAGGTGCGCGACTTGTCCTCGCCCACCTGGAACGGCACCTTGATTTGCCGCTCGCTGCAGGCGGCAAAGTCCGCATGCAGGCGTTTGCCCGCGAAATCATGCTGGGGATCCTTGGGGTAGACCAGCACGCCGTCAAATTGCTGGCCGCACAGGCTTTTCAGGGTCGCGAAGAATTGATCGCGTGCATCTTGTGTTTGCGCTTGCGCTTGCGCAGCGGCCGGCAGCAAGCCCAGCAAGGAAGCGCAGACGGCGCTGGTGACGAGTGATTTCATGGCGTTCCTATCGAGGGAAAATATGCAAACCCGGGCAGCCAGCGAGGGCGGTCATCCGAGGCTGCCATGGTAGCGGGAACGGCACTCCTTTAGCAAATCATTACAAATTTCAATATGCTAATATCTGGCCCGCCCAGGCCCCACCTGGCGTCAGCCCCCTGCATCTCCGCTCAATCGAGGATTATCCATGTCGGTCTACGCCATCATCATCCCCTGCTTCGCACAAATGCTGCGCTCCCTGAACACGCTGTTAAACAAGGGCGAAGAACATGCCCAGGCACTGGGCTTCGATGTGCAAAACCTGCTCGAGGCGCGGCTGGCGCCGGACATGCACACCCTGGCCAGGCAGGTGGAATTCAGCTGCACCCAGGCGCGGGAAGCCGTCTGCCGGCTGAGCGGGCAAGCGCTGCCCAGGCTCGCCACGCCCACGGACATGGCTGCCGCCAGGGCGCTGATCGCGCAGACGCTGGCAGTGCTGGCCGCCGCCGACCGCGCCGTGATCGACGCCAGCGCGCAGCAGCCCGTGCCGGTCACCCTGGCCGATGGCCTGACCTTCGACATGACGGGCCACGAGTACGCCGTGAACTGGGCCACGCCGCAGTTCTATTTTCACCTGGTGACGGCGTACAACATCCTGCGCCACAACGGCGTGCCGCTCGGCAAGGCAGAATACGTACAGCACATGTTTGCCTACGCGCGCCAGGCCTGACGGCGCGGGTGGACGCCCCTCTCAATCACACTGGAAAGCACCATGCTGTTATCACTCGACGACCCCATCTGGCCCACCCTGGAAGGCGGCTACCGCATCGCGCATGACGCCAGCGCAGCGCTCAAGGCCATGCAGGCGGGAGAAGATGTGTGGCATGAACTGTGGGAAGACTTGCACCACCAGGGCGACGTGGGTGTCGCCTCGTATGCGGCCGTGCCCCAGCTCGTCCACATCCTTGGCAGCGCGCCCGCACGCGAGGAAGATTTCTACGCGCTCATCGCCTTGATCGAGCTGGAGCGCCACCGCAAACATAATCCGCCGCTGCCGGACTGGCTGGCCGACAGCTATCGCGATGCATGGGCGCAATTGCCCGCCATCGCGGCGCGCGACCTGCAAGGCCAGCCTGACCCCGTCATGCTCGATGCCATCTTTGCCGTGCTGGCCATGGCCAGGGGCAATCTGCGGCTGGGCGCGATGCTGCTGCAGATGGACTCCTCGGAAGTGGACGACTGGCTGGAAGAGCGCCTGGGCTGGAGCGAACTTTATCGGGACGGCGTGTAGCGCTTAAAAGCGCTCGTCGCGGATCGCCGGCATCACCAGTTCGCGCACGAAGGACACGTTCGACAAGCTCAGCAGCATGCGCACGACGGCGACGACATCGTGCACGGGAATCAGCTCGCCTTCGCCCCGTTCGGCCGCCTGCGCCAGCGGCACCGACAAGCCATCATAGGTATTCAGATAGCCCAGCTGCAGCGCCGTCACGGCCAGGTCCTGCGCGCGGAAACTTTCACGCAAGGCATCGGCAATGCCACTCAGGGCGAATTTCGACGCGCTGAAGGTCACTTCCGGGCGCCCGCTCTGGCGCAGGCCCGAAGTGGACCCCGTGAGTATCAGCTGCGGCTTGCGGCTGTTGAGCAGCCTGGGCACCAGGCGCTTGAGCAGCAAGATCGTCGCCGTGATGTTGATATTGACCATGTCGACGATGGCCTCGTCGCTATCGTCCAGAAAAGCGTAGTCGTCGCTGAAGGCTTTCTCTTCCCACACACCGAGGTTATAGATGACGGCATCGAGGTCATCGGGCGCTGCGCGGGCGATGCGGGCGACGGCCTCGGCAGGGTCGGCCATGTCCGCCGCGATCCACTGCAGCTGCGTGCCGTCGGCAATGTCCAGGTCGGCAGGCCGCTGGCGCGAGACGCCGATCACGGCATGCCCGTCATGCAACAGGCCATCGGCCAGCGCCCGGCCCAGGCCACGGCTGGCACCCACGATCATGATCTTCATGCGGTATTCCCTTCTGTATTGTGCTGAAATGGAAGGGCGATGATAGTTGCGTTTTATTAAATGTAGCTGAGGAAACCACCGCACGGATGCCCCGCCGCCGCGTTTACGGATTCGGCGGAAATGCGTATGCTAGGTCTGGCAATCTCCGATAACATACAAGAACGAGACACATGCCTAATTCCAATACCGCCGCAACGAACGCCGCAAGCCGTCCCCTCACCCAACAAGACTACAAGACCCTGTCGCTGGCCGCCCTCGGTGGCGCGCTGGAGTTCTACGACTTCATCATCTTCGTCTTCTTCGCCAACGCCATCGGCCAGTTGTTCTTTCCGCCGGAAATGCCGGAATGGCTGCGTTTGCTGCAAACCTTCGGCATCTTCGCCGCCGGCTACGTGGTGCGCCCGCTGGGCGGCATCGTCATGGCCCACTTCGGCGACTTGCTGGGCCGCAAGCGCATGTTTACTCTTTCCATCCTGATGATGGCCGTGCCCACCCTGCTGATCGGCCTGCTGCCCACGTATGCCACCATCGGCCTGGCCGCTCCCCTGCTGCTGCTGTTGATGCGCATCTTCCAGGGCGCGGCCGTGGGCGGCGAGGTGCCGGGCGCCTGGGTGTTCGTCTCCGAACACGTGCCCAGCCGTTTCACGGGCTTTGCTTGCGGCGTGCTGACGGCGGGCCTGACGGTGGGCATTCTGCTCGGTTCGCTGGTGGCGACGGGCCTGAACACCATCTACACGCCGGCGGAAATCGCCGACGGCGCCTGGCGCTACCCGTTCCTGCTGGGCGGCATCTTCGGCTTTGGCGCCATGTATCTGCGCCGCTGGCTGCATGAAACCCCGGTGTTTGCGGAAATGCAGCAGCGCAAGGCCCTGGCGACGGAAATGCCGCTGAAATCCGTGCTGCGCAGCCACCGCGGCGCCGTTGTTGTCTCGATGCTGCTGACGTGGATGCTGTCGGCCGGCATCGTCGTCGTGATTTTGATGACCCCTGCCCTGCTGCAAAAAATCCACCACATCGCGCCCCGCACCACCCTGGTGGCCAATACCGTGGCAACACTGTGCCTGGCCTTCGGCTGCATCATCGCCGGCATGCTGGCCGACCGCCTGGGCGGCAAGCGCGTGATTTTCACCGGTTCCGTGCTGCTGGCCATTTCCACCTACATCTTCTACACCACCGTCGGCAGCCGCCCCGACCTGCTGCTGCCCCTGTACGCCATGACGGGCCTGTTCGTCGGTGTCGTCGGCGCCGTGCCCTACGTGCTGGTGCAAGCGTTCCCGGCGCAGGTGCGCTTTTCCGGGCTGTCGTTTTCCTACAACTTGTCGTACGCGATTTTCGGCGGCCTGACGCCCGTGGTCGTGACCCTGATGCTGAAGAACAACGTGCTGGGCCCTGCCTATTACGTAATCGGCGTGTGCATGATGGGCATGCTGACGGCGCTGTTTATAAAGGATCAACGGCAGACAGTAGGACGCTAAATACACGCAGCGCGCCGGGCTTGCCTCGTGCGCTGCAACAATTACCCCGGCAAGCTATCAGGAAAATAGCAACAGGAAGTCGTCAAAGGAGTTTGAAATCTTTCGCCAGTAATCATCGTCCCACAAGATGACGGATGGTGCCCCCCGGGCACCCCTGAAATCGAGACAGAATGGACTCCCGTCACCGGCCATGCCGAAACAAATGATTCCTGTAAAATCAACGATGTCTGGCATGGCTCCCGGGCCGGCACTGCCACTTCCAGGCTCTCCATAGCAGCCATCGCAGACGAAATACGCCCCAAGCTGCGCTGTCCGGGCAGTCAATTCGACGACATCCGTATAGATGTGCGCCAATTCCGTCTGCAGAACGCGACCGAAAGAATCGAGCTCCTCCTTCAACCTCAAATTGCAGAATCCTGCCGCGTCCCGATATCTTGCCGCAAAAGCAATATACTCGACGGGTAAATCCATACCGTTAATCTGCATCGCTGACGTTACCTTTCACAAGCGGATCATGATATTAAAACAAATGTACCGCTACGCCACCTTCGGGTGGCTTTTTTTTCGCCCCGATTTGTCGCGCTGCACCAAAATCTGAAAAGGCGTTTCACATCGCGGAATTCAGCGCTTGAACCGCCTGCCTCAGCGTTCTCACTTTTTGAAAATTCATTTCACATCATGAAAAATAATAATTAACATCTTTAAAAACAAAGACTTAATTTAAGTTATATGTCTTATATAAGACTTGAACTGCTGCCTGAATCGGCCTACTATTTAGTCATGCAGTTTGCTTCGACAAGACGTTGTGGCGCACTCGGCGATTTTCTCAAACATTGCTTTTCTTTTTAGGAGATTCACATGTCCCAATATCAAGACGACATCAAGGCTGTTGCTGGTTTGAAAGAGCAACAAGGCAGCGCCTGGAACGCCATCAATCCCGAGTCCGCCGCCCGCATGCGCGCCCAGAACAAATTCAAGACCGGCCTCGACATCGCCCGCTACACGGCGAAGATCATGCGCAACGACATGGCCGCCTACGATGCCGACCCATCCAAATACACCCAGTCGCTGGGCTGCTGGCATGGTTTCATCGGTCAGCAGAAGATGATCTCGATCAAGAAGCACTTCAACAGCACCGACCGCCGCTACCTCTACCTGTCGGGCTGGATGGTGGCTGCCCTGCGCTCCGAGTTCGGTCCGCTGCCAGACCAGTCCATGCATGAAAAAACCGCCGTCACCAGCTTGATCCGCGAGCTGTACACCTTCCTGCGCCAGGCCGATGCCCGCGAACTGGGCGGCCTGTTCCGCCAACTGGACGCTGCCCAAGGTGCTGACAAGCAAGCCATCCAGACCAAGATCGACGGCCACGTGACCCACGTCGTGCCCATCATCGCCGACATCGACGCCGGTTTCGGCAATGCCGAAGCAACCTATCTGCTGGCCAAACAGTTCATCGAAGCGGGCGCCTGCTGCATCCAGATCGAGAACCAGGTGTCCGACGAAAAACAATGCGGCCACCAGGACGGCAAAGTCACGGTGCCACATGAAGACTTCCTGGCCAAGATCCGCGCCATCCGCTACGCCTTCCTGGAACTGGGTGTGGACGACGGCATCATCGTCGCCCGTACCGACTCGCTGGGCGCCGGCCTGACCAAGCAGATCGCCGTCACCAATGAACCAGGCGACCTGGGCGACCAGTACAATTCCTTCCTCGACTGCGAAGAAGTGTCGGCCGACGCGTTGGGCAATGGCGACGTCATCATCAAGCGCGAAGGCAAGCTGCTGCGTCCTAAACGCCTGCCAAGCAACCTGTTCCAGTTCCGCGCCGGTTCCGGCGAAGAGCGTTGCGTGCTCGACTGCATCACCTCCTTGCAAAACGGCGCCGACCTGCTGTGGATCGAAACGGAAAAACCGCATATCGCGCAAATCGGCGGCATGGTCAGCGAAATCCGCAAGGTCATCCCGAACGCCAAGCTGGTGTACAACAACAGCCCGTCGTTCAACTGGACCCTGAACTTCCGCCAGCAGGTCTACGATGCGATGAAAGCGGCAGGCAAGGACGTGTCCGCCTACGAACGCGCCCAGCTGATGAGCGTGGAATACGACCAGACGGAACTGGCGCTGGCCGCCGACGAGAAGATCCGCACCTTCCAGGCCGACTCGGCCCGCGAAGCCGGCATCTTCCACCACCTGATCACCCTGCCGACCTACCACACGGCAGCCTTGTCGACGGACAACCTGGCCAAGGAATACTTCGGCGACCAGGGCATGCTGGGCTACGTGGCCGGCGTGCAGCGCAAGGAAATCCGCCAGGGCATCGCCTGCGTGAAACATCAAAACATGTCCGGCTCGGACATCGGCGACGACCACAAGGATTACTTCAGCGGCGAAGCGGCGCTGAAAGCGGCCGGTAAAGACAACACCATGAACCAGTTCTGATTTTCAGCCCTGTCTCAGCATGAAAAGCCCGCTTCGGCGGGCTTTTTTCGTTAATCGAACGGCAATCCAGCTTGCTTAGGGATGTTCATGCTTCATAAGCATTCGCGAATCGATAGCGCCGATGCTAAGGGCAATCGATATCGATATTGTTCTATCCGGTCGTGCTGGCATTCCTGTCATTAACTTCGTAAAAATGAATGAATACTGTCGTGCATCCAGCTCGACCGTGTTACTTCACCGCTGCATTGCCGCCCCTTGCCGCCGGCGTTTTCACAGCGTGGCATCGATGCCGGGAAGACTGTGCTTCGCCGCTCGATTGTTTCGGCGGTTTTGGCTGATTAGGGTAGCTTCGCGGCTTGCCGTGGCGGGTGTTGGCCGCTTCAGTATGAAAATCACAAAGGAGCTCGTGGAATCACGGGCTTTTTTGCTTTGGGGTGCCAGGGTCAAACTGACCCCGGCCCTCTCGCCGACGGCCCGCGCAAGCTGTTTCTGATGGGCTTGACCACCAGCCTTGCCAATCCCGGGAGCGCCGTCATGTACTTGTTACTGCTGCCGCAATTCATCACGCCCGGCCATGGCAGCGTGCCATCGGGCATGGCCGCGAAGATGGCGTGGGAAGGCAAAAGGCAGCATTCCCTGCCGTGCTACCGGATGGCGGGCACGCCCATGGCATGTTGCATTGCAGCACCGTCACGTGCAATTCCTGCGAGTATAATCTTTCGCCACATGCCTGGACACAGCATGCTTTCCACCATGAAGTCAGATTAAAATTAAAGGAATCTTCGTGCACCGTTCCCTGATCAGCGCCGCCTGCTGCGCCTTGTTCGCCCTCTCCTCCCCTTCGCTGTACGCCCAGCAAGCCGCCAGTCCTGCCGCGCCCGTCTCCGGCATCGACTTGAAAACCCTGGACCCGGCCGTCAGCCCGAAGGATGATTTCTACGGCTACGTCAACGGCGTCTGGACGCGCAACACGGAAATCCCGGCCGACAAATCCGTCTGGGGCACCTACATCGAATTGCGCGAAATCGCCCAGGGCCAGCTGCGCGGCCTGATCGACGCGACCCTGAAAAATCCCGGCAAGCCCGGCAGCGATGCGCACAAGATCGCCGATCTGTACACCAGCTTCATGGACGAGAAGGCGCGCAACGCGGCCGGCTTCAAGCCCGTCAAAGCGGACCTGGCCCGCATCGCCGCGCTGAAGGACAAGAAGGACTTGCCGGCCCTGTTCGCCTACCTGCAAGGCAATGGCATCGCCACGCCGTTTTCCGCCTATATCGCGCCCGATGCGCAAGATCCCGAGCAATACACGATCAACATCAGCCAGTCCGGCCTGGGGTTGCCTGACCGCGACTATTACCTGAAGCAGGACGACGCCAAGCTGCAAGCCGTGCGCGCCAAGTACCTGAAACATATCGAGACCATGCTGGCCATGAGCGGCGACAAGCAGGCCGCCGACCACGCGGCGCAGATCCTCGACATCGAGACGCGCCTGGCAGGCGTGCAATGGACGCGCGTGCAGATGCGCGACCCCGTCAAATCGTACAACCGCGTCGCTTTCGACCAGTTCGCCGCCATGGCGCCGGCGTTTGACTGGAAAGCGTATTTCGCCGCCGCCGGCATGGCGAAAAAGGAAAGCTCGGCCGTAGTACGCCAGCCCAGCTTCCTCACCGGCTTCTCCGACACCGTGGCTGCCGTACCGCTGGAATCGTGGAAGAGCTACCTGAACTGGCGCGTCATCGAAAGCTATGCCTCCTACCTGGACAGCGCCACCGTCAAGGAACGCTTCGCCTTCGAAGGCACGGTGCTGCGTGGCGTGCCGCAAAGCGAACCGCAGTGGCAGCTGGCCCTGCGCTTTACGGACAGCGCCCTGGCCGATGCCGTCGGCAAGCGCTACGTGGAAATGTATTTACCGCCAGAAACCAGGCCGCGCGTGATGGCCATGTTCGACAACTTCGTCGCCTCGTTCAAGGACGGCATCGAGCAGCTGGACTGGATGGGCCCGGAAACCAAGAAGGAAGCCCAGCTCAAGCTGGCCGCCCTGAAGCCGAAGATCGCCTACCCGGACAAATGGCGCGACTACAGCAGCATGAAAACCCAGCCGCATGACCTGGTCGCCAACGTGCGCGCATCGCGCGAATGGAGCCGCCAGCAAAACCTGGCCAAGCTGGGCAAACCGGTCGACCGCGACGAATGGTCGATGACGCCGCAAACCGTCAACGCCAGCTACAGCCCGGCGCTTAACGCGATCACGATTCCCGCCGCCATCCTGCAGCCGCCGTTCTTCAACGTGAAAGCGGAAGACGCCGTCAACTACGGCTTGCTGGGCATCACCTTCGGCCATGAAATCAGCCACGCCTTCGACGATTCGGGCAGCCAGTACGACGCCAAGGGCCGTTTGCGCAACTGGTGGACGGCGCAAGACCGCGCCGCCTTCAAGGCCCTGGCCGCCGGACTGGTCAAGCAATACGGCGCCTACAGCCCCGTGCCCGGCTACCACATCAATGGCGAACTGACGCTGGGTGAAAACATCGGCGACAACTCCGGCCTGTCGATCACCTACAAGGCGTATCAGCGTTCGCTGCACGGCAAGCCATCGCCGGTGCTCGACGGCCTGACGGGCGAACAGCGCCTGTACATCGGCTTCGCGCAGAAATGGCGCGCCAAGCTGCGCCCGGAAGCGGCCATTGCGCAAATCAAGAGCGATCCGCATTCGCCCGGGGAGTTCCGCGCGAAAGGTACCGTGAAGAACCAGCCTGGCTTCTATGAGGCGTTCGACATCAAGCCGGGCGATCCGATGTATCTGGCGCCGGAGCAGCGCGTGATCATGTGGTAAGGGTGCACGGGCTGATGCGCCGGGCGCGGTCATAGCGTCCGCCATCCGGACCTGATCCGCAGCCCAAGTTGCACAGCCACCGCAAGGTGCCATGCCGTTCACTCCAGACTGAACGGCATTTTTTATGCGCCAAGCATTTACGCGCAGGCTTCCCGCCGCCTCGCCTGCCGGGCCGGGCCGGCAAGGCAAGACAAGGCAAGGCAAGGCAAGGCAAGGCGATGAGCATCATCAAGTTCATTACCAAAAGTAATCAAGTCCAGTATAATCAAATAGGAATGATTCTTATTTATAGTAGCATCCTGCCCAGTGGCCCTCACCGCGCACGCGCCATCCAGCCAGTCGTGCGCGCCGCGAGGGACAGCATCGCCGGGCATGGCAGCCGCCATGGGAGCAGCACGCGTGACCCTGCATTACTACAACGAATTGCTTGGCTACTTCACCCGCTCCGTGGCGGACCGCCACACGGCGACCGACATCGTCCAGGAGTGCTATGCGCGGCTGATCGCCATGGAAGCCCGCACGGCGCCGCATAATCCACGCGCGCTGCTGTATCACATCGGCAAGAACATCGTCACCGACGGCGCCCGGCGCAAGCTGGCCGAGTCGCGCATGCTGGAAACCCTGACCCTGATCGCCGCCGATGCCGCCCCTTCGCTGGAACGCGAAGCGTGCGCGCGCCAGCAGCTCGGGCGCCTGCTGTCGCGCCTGGAAGCGATGCCGCGCAAGCGCCGCGAGGCCTTCATCCTGGTGCGCCTGTATGGCTTGACGCATGCGGAAGCGGCCCGGCAGATGGCATGCACGGAAGCTGCCATCGAAAAACACATCGTGCGCGGCGTCATCGACTGCATCGATTTGCGCCGCCTGTTCGCTGACGCACAGCATTGATTCTCCTGCGCCATGTCTCCACGCCAGTCCTTTGAGCACGCCCTCCTGCTGATCGCCCGCTGCCACGGCGGTGGTGCGGCGGTGGCGCAGGCGGCCGAGCAGGAACTGAACAGCTGGCGCGCACACAGCGGCGACAACGATGCCATCTATCGCCTGGCGCTGAACGCCTGGCATGCCTCCAGTCCTGACGGGTTGCAGGAGCATATCGCGCGCCCGCTACCGGCAAGCATGCAACGCCGCAAGGTCGTCGCGGCGCTGGGCCTGCTGGGGATGGCCTCCCTGAGCGGGGCTGCCGCGCGCTGGCACTGGTTGCAGCCGGTGGAACTGGCCGCACTGAACACCGGCCAGTCGCAGTTGCTGCTGCAGCGCATGGGCGACGGCAGCGAACTGCACCTGGCCGCACGCACCCGTGCCGCTGTCGCGTATTACCGCGACCGGCGCGAGGTCACGCTGCAGACCGGTGAAATTCACCTGCGCGTCAGCCGCGATGCCGCGCGGCCGTTCAGCGTGCACACCCCATGGGGCAAGGTGGCGGTGCTGGGTACCACCTTCACGGTGGCCGTGCGCGACAGCGCCATGTACGTCGAAGTCGCGGAAGGCCATGTGGCGGTGTGGAGCGGCCAGGGCAGCGGCGAAAACAGCCAGTTGCCCGGACGCATACCGGACGCCAGCCTGCACGCTGGCCAGGCGGTACGCATCGGCGCCGATGGCGCGGGCGATGTGCACAGCGTGGCGCTTGCCAGCATCGGCGCCTGGAAAGATGGCTGGATGGTATTTAACGGCACGCCGCTCGGCGAAGCCGTGCTGCGCTGGAACGACTACCTGGCGCAACCGTTGCTGATGGGTACGGACAAGGCGCTTGCCGACCTGCGGCTGACGGGCAGCTTCCGTCTCGCCGAGCCCGACGTTTTCCTGCGGGTGCTGCCAACCATCCTGCAGGTCAGGCTGGTGCGGCAGGAAAATGGGCAGGCCATCATCCAGCCCCGGTAAGCAAGTCCCCTGGCCGCAATCCTGCGCCGCCAATGCTTTGCTGCGCATGGAAAAATAATTGTCCGGTATGCGGGAAGTTCTGCGTCTTCAGCAAGACAACTTACCTAAAGGACATACCATGCCTGTGCAGCACCTCCGCGTCACCTCCATCAAGCACCACGCCGGCACTGCGGCGCAGCGCCAGTGCGCCCTGTCGGCAGCGCTGCTGGCGGCATGCGCCCTCTTCGGCCATCCCATGGTCGCCCATGCCCAGGGCGCCTTGCCGGCCGCCTCGGTGGCGGTGGAAAGGCCATACGCCATCCCGGCCGGGCCCTTGGGCCAGGCCATCAATGCGCTGGCACAGCAGGCAGGCACGGCAATCTCCGTCAACGCCGCATTGGTGGAAGGAAAAAACGCGCCCGCCGTCCAGGGTACGATGACTTTGCAACAGGCGCTCGACACGGCTCTGGCGGGCAGCGGCCTGGCGGCGGCCAGGAACGGCTCGGCCATGGTGGTCGTGCCCGCCGGCCAGGCCGCGGCGCAGACGCTGCCCGGCATCACCGTCCAGGCCGAGCAAGACACGGCCAGCGATCCCGTCTTCGGCTATGTTGCCCGCCGCGCCGACACGGCCACCAAGACCGGCACGCCCATGCGCGAAATCCCGCAATCGGTCTCGGTGATCGGGCGTACGGAAATCGAGGCGCGCGGCGCACAGGACGTAATGGCCATCGTGGCCCAGACGCCCGGCATTTCCGTCAATACCTATGGCCCGGACAACCGCGGCTGGGAATATATTTCCCTGCGCGGCTTTAGCGGCAACAGCGGCAACTTCCGCGACGGCCTGGCGCAAACGCCCTTCGGCATCGTCTACCGCATGACCGAACCCTACCTGCTCGAGCGCGTGGAAGTGCTGCGCGGACCGGCCTCGGTGATGTTCGGCCAGGCCGACGCGGGCGGCATCATCAACCGGGTCAGCAAGCTGCCAGGCGGCGATCCCGTGCGCGAAGTGGAGCTGCAGTACGGCAGCTTCCAGCGCAAGCAGATCGGCATCGACCTGGGCGACAAGTTCGCCCCGGACAGTGACTTCAGCTATCGCCTGACTGGCGTGGCGCTCGACAGCGACGACCAGGACCGCTACCCGACGGGCCAGCGCATCAACCGCAAGCGCTACGCGCTGGCGCCCTCGCTGCGCTGGTCGCCAAACGCGGCAACTTCGCTGACGGTGCTGGCCGAGTTGCTGCGCAATGAGTCGGGCGAAGATCCCTACTACGCGATCGCCGCCGACAAAAGCCTGACGCGGGTGAAGATGGGCGACCCCGCATTCAGCCGCATCAGGCAGGACCAGAATTCCCTCGGCTACCGCTTCGAGCATGCGTTCAGCGACGACTGGAGCGTCCGCCAACACTTCCGCCACACGGATAACCGCGTCAAGCGCCGCGTGATCTGGGTGGACGCACTGCAAGCGGATGAACGCACCTATACGCGCATCGCGCGCACCTGGGACGACAAGCACCAGCACACAGGGCTCGATACCCAGCTGCTGGGAAAACTGCACAGCGGCAACGTCAGCCAGACCCTGCTGTTTGGCATCGACTGGAACCGCTCCAAGGGCGATGCGAACCGCTTCATCGGCCCGACGCGGGATCTTGACCTGCTCAACCCCGTCTACAACTTGCCCATCGCCATGCCGACCAAGCCATGGGCGAACTACACGCAGACGGCTGAACAGACCGGCTTGTATGCGCAAGACCAGATCAAGCTGTACGAGCGCTGGGTAGTGACCGTGGGCGGCCGCCAGGATTACGCGCGCAGCGTCACCGACGACCGGCTCGACGCCAGCCACACCGTCCAGAGCGACAGCGTCTTCAGCGGCCGCGCCGGGCTGAACTATCTGTTCGCCGATGGCTGGGCGGCCTACGCCGGCTACACGCAATCCTTCCTGCCCAACAATGGCCTGGACTACAACAACGATCCGCTGAAACCCAGCCGCGGCAAGCAGGTAGAGACCGGCATCAAATACCAGCCCGAGAATTCGCGCCTCTTCTTTGGCGCCGCCCTGTTTGACCTGCGCAAGACCAACGTCGTCACTTATGACAACATCAGCGGCGATACCCGCCAGATCGGCAAGCAGCGCTCACGCGGCATCGAGCTGGAAGCCAAGGCAGAACTGACGCGCGACCTGAACCTGGTGGCGTCGCTGACCAAGATGAACCTGAGGGTGCTGGAAAGCGCCGACCGCACCGAAGCCGGCAAAGTGCCCGCCACGGAACCGCAGCAGATGGCCTCGCTCTGGCTGGACCAGACACTGCCCAAGGGCATCGGCATCGGCGGCGGCATCAACTACGTCGGCCCGCGCCAGAACGACGAGGCCAACACCTCGCGCGCAGGCGGCTATGCGATCTTCACCGGCATGCTGAAATACGAGACAGGGCGCTGGCTGCTCAGGCTCAACGCCAGCAACCTGCTCAACAAACAGTACAACACCATCTGCTACCACGGCGAATGCTACCTGGGCGCCGAGCGCACGGTGACGGCGACGCTCAAGTACCGGTTTTGATTGGGGGGCGGGCTGCTTGGTTAGCGGCTCGTTTATCTGGCGATTTTTGATTTTTTTCTTGGCGCAGGAAGGCTTGGTCTGGTCAAGGTCAGGCGCTATGGCGACATGCCAGCGTCCGTGGCCGCGCGCTTCACGTATCTGGATTCCACACCCTGAACAGAACCACGATCAGCAAAAGGCGCAATGCCTTTCGGCCCCGGCTAGACGGCATTTTTTATGCGTCACCGGCATGCCTGCAAGACATTGCACATGCGTTTAGCGGCAAGCGATATGGATATCGTTCTGCCCGGCTTTGCTGCCCTGTTTATAACTGAACTCGCACTGGCTGACACTGTCATCCATTCTCCTCGCCAGCGTCACCTCGCCATGCGCACCATAGCTGCATTGCAGCCACTTGCCATCGGGATAGCTGCCTTCCAGCCGGTAACTGAGCGTCGTTTGGCCCTTCCTCTTGCGTTCGCCGCTGGGCGCCAGCTGGCCCCTGCGCTCCGGTGCGCCATCGATAGGCGCCGCGGCGCTCAGGTAGAGGGGGCTGTCGATATACGGCGTCCAGCCAGTTGGCACGGCGTTCAGGCTGATCGATGTTGCCGGCACGCTTACGGGGCAAGCATGGGTGTCGGGCATGGCCGCCAGCGCGAGCACCGGGCATATGCAGCAGGCGGCCCCCGTTATCATCAGCCTGAGAAGCATTGCGCTGCACGTCTGCAATTGATATGGCATAGCCGCTCCTATTCGATAACGAAAAATGCGTCGGCGTTGTTGCTGGGATCGATAAACAGGCCATTCTTGTGCTGGCCTTTGGCGCGCAAAGTACGCGAACTGATGGTGTCCGGGCGCTTGCCCTTCCACTGGTCCATGACAAGGATGCCGCTTGGCGTCTGCCCCATGTACAACGCCGCATGATTGCCATGTTGCTTATTCGCATACTTACCACTGATAAATGTGGCGATAGCGGTGCCTTTGCGCAGCAAGCTATTACCCATCACTGCCGCTCCCTGCTTCCAGGACAATGTGGCTGGGGCGCTTGCGTAGTGACGGACCATAGCCACGCATTGATGGTTGCCGACCATGGTGGTTTTTTCCAAGTCGGTGACTTTGGGGTAGGTGTAGGGCATGGGGCTCTCCTTGCTTTGTGGGAGAGGCTTACGATACATGGGGGAAACTAGAAGGAATTGAGGAGGGACAAGGGGTTCAAAGAAATAATAGGAAATGCACGCTGGGAGAGGGGGATTCACATCCTAGCTCAGAACCCGCATATATCCTAGATTATGGCAATTTGAAATTTCCATGTAACCCAAACCATCCCCCTTCTGACATATGCATCAGCCGCTTGGGAACCTTCTGGCCTACCCCTGAAAACCAAGCGTTCATGCAGGTCTGTAGGATATAGGCGTCGCCCTGTAGGTGGAAATGCGGCAGCTTGTTGAGGGTGTGGGCGCCGTTCGTAGGTTATGAGCCCTTAAACCTTCAGGCCTAACCCTGGAAACCGAGCTTTCATGCAGGTCCGCAGGATACAGGCGTCGCGCTGTGGGTGGAAATGAGGCAGCTAGTCGAGGGGTTGGACGAGGTGCGTACGTTATGAGCCTTCAAATCTTCCAAGCTACTGAGTGAAACTTGGCAAGCATGCCGGGTTACACCTTATTGCTAGTTTGGTATAGGCAGAAATAAGGTAGGTCAGCACTGCTCGGACGACGCGCATCTAATTGCTACGTTATGGGCCATCAGACGTTTTAACGTACAGGCGGAACCCAAGCACCAATATGAGTCTTCGAAGCATCATTAGATGCAGACTGCAATATGATATGTCGTCGCGAAAGGCAGCATAGCGACAGCACTATATGTCATCGGTTTTGGCCGACTATTTAAGTCGTGCCGCATATTCCGGCTGCCTACTGGCTGTTTGACGATACAAATCATCGTACGACTGTCATACACGTGTGACTCTATTGCTATCACGAGGTAAGGGACCGCGCTACAGCGGATAGTGTGCTACTGGAGGCGATGACGACTAGGGGGATTCCGGTTCAGTGGCACGCGGGCATTTATTCAGGAGTGGCGATCGGTGGTGCGTCAGCTTGGGGCGATGACGCGAAGACCAACGGTCACGCTGTCATTAACAGGCAGACTATATGGCTTATACAGCCGTGTACAGGCGGCTGTACACGGTGCCTCTATTTTCATAGACGGGGTATCTGCCTCACATTTGTAGGACTACATTTGATATAGGGGAAAGTGAGAAAATATTAAAAAATACAAAAATCATTGTGAACGACTAAGTTCGAAATTTCTATATCTGAGCCATTTTTCCAATAATGGATATGAAATTCGTAATCGACGTCGTGCCTCCAGGCCTTCCACTCACCTCTTGTGCGTTGAGGATCATCACCACCTCGGCCGCTTCGTAACGCATGCGAGTTAGCTAAATTTCGTCCAACGGCAAGATCTGAACAGGCTCTCAGCAATTTGTTTATTTTCGGATGGTCATGCATAAATCCATGTTTGTGCGCACTTGGGAAAAATTCTTTGCCAAAGGTAAATCGTGACCGTAGAAGGGCAATTTCCTCAAGTGGATTTTCTCCTTCTCTTGCTACCGTGATACATAACGCGTCGATGGCTGCATTTTCATGCCCAGAAGCCCACCAACTAGATAGGTCAGATCTTTTAAGTAGAGTGTCTATGCTATGAAAATTACTAATCTCGATACGAGCTGGCATATTAACATCAATGCAGGTGCCGTCAGTACGCTCAATCAATTCTAATAGATATTCAACCTTCACATCCGGGCTATCTTTTTTAAAGACCTTAGATGCCAGATACGTATTAGCATTAAAAATTTTTCCGTCACCGAGTAGAGGTAGCGCCAATGATATCTGTCTACATAGGTGGTCTGTGATATTTTTGCTCCGTCCAGATATAACGTCGACAATCATTTCGCACTCTGCAACAGCAACATCATTTATTGCGCCCATTTCCTCGAAGCAAAGTGTCTTTTCAAGTAATGACATGGCCAGAACATTTATATCCTGCAACTGGAAATCAACATCAATACTTAAAACGTCAAAGGCCGGCAAAAGTGCATGGCGGAAAGGATAGCATTTTTCCTCATGTAAAACTGCCGAAAGGTCTCTATCGTGCCATACCTTCACTGATTTACAATTGGCTCTCAATTTTGAGACATCTGAAATACCCTGGAGATAATCTAAAAATATATCCTCAAATTCTTCTGCAGGAAAATTTATTGGATTTGGACATGCGAGCAGGGGAGAATCTATAATCAAATTGCTCACAATATTCTTCCTTCTTTTATTGATTTTCGGCGTGTTGTAGCTTTTTCAAGCTGGGCTTCTATTATTGCAGCCGAATTGCGCTCTGTCTCATCAAAAAATCCATCAGGCCAATTTTTTATTACTCCAGTGTCTGAAATCGTTACCTCGGAGTAGATTGATTGATTTTTTGGCTTTTCCACAAAGTATATCTTTATTTGCTTTGATATTTCCACATCTTTGGCCATAGCAGAAAGGTATCTCAAGCGAGAAATCAAATATTCACTATGCGTCTCAACAATGCACTGTTTTCCTGCAAAAATAAGAGACATAAAAAAATCTGCTAGCCGCGTTTGTACTTTTGGATGTAGATGTAATTCAGGTTGTTCGAAGATTAGTGTCGAACCTCTTTCGGCTAGCAACGAAAGAACCACAATCGGAAGGGCTTGACTGACTCCCACGCCTACGTGGGTCAGATCGTGATGATGATCGCTGGACTGTGTCGCGATCGTCATTTCATGGCCCAATTTTCCCTTATCTTCTGTTGCAACCTCACTGGCGATTCCGAGATATTCTAGCCAATCACTGACAGCTACATATAGCTTAGCGCTGCCTGTCTGAATTCTATCCAGAGTCGAAAATGGGAAATGCGAGCTAGGTATAAAACTCACATTAGAATTTCTATTATTTTCCAATACTGCCGCGGTAAACTCGCCTTTATATCCTACGTCGTTAGGATCGTTATAGCCGGATATTGGGTAAATAGATTTTGGTTCATCGCGCAGAGGTCCAAGATATTTCACTTTATCAAGAAAAAAATTGCTTACATAATCTGCCGCATAACTTATGGGTTCGGAAAGCGGAAACATAGATATCTCATTACGAGGCTCTCTATCGTCACGCAAGTGTTTTTTAATTTCGGCTTCTCTTGCATTTAATAATATCGAGAGCTTCTTTCTTTCATCCGAAGTAAGCGATGCATGAACATTAGCAATATTTCTGTGGTTGAATTTCAAACCAAGTTCTAAAATGGCACTCTTGATCCTATTTACTGCAATTGCAGAAGAGTTACTTAACGCGACGAGGCAAACATCAGTAAATATTTTATTTAGCTTCTGGTTAGATAGCGGATTATTATTAATTTTTTGAATGTGACTAATGTAGTCGTATCTTGAATTTCCGTAAACTAAAGCATCATATATGGACTCTACCTCAACCTCAATCGCATCGTAAGAGACTGCTACGCTGGTAGGAAGAAAGTGTCGAAACATAACGCCTGCCTGTTTGATTTGGTCATTAAATCCAAATACGTTCAAATAGGCATGTTCGATTTTTGATTTTATGCGATAGGTTAAAATTGACTCATCTGGAATTCGAGCATTGCTAAGGTTTACACCGAGCTTTAACAAAGAGGAAGCTGCAGATTCGCCAGTCCGCTCAAATGAAAATTCTTGATTTGCACCGTCAGACTTATAACTAATCGTACCACTCTCCAATTGCGGTTGCAATTGGAGGCTCTTATCGATTAAATCGGAATTTCCAGCTGAAAACTTATAAGAGCAGTAAACATACTCCATCTTATCTTGATATTCGGACGAATAATATCGACCTTTATTAGAAATATTTTGAGGTTGAAGTGAAAAAGGTGAGCGTTTCAACTCAAAAGAAATTGCTATCTCGTTTTGTGGGGCATCATTAGATTTTATATCCGAGAACGCTCCCAGGCGAACAATTTTTCCGTTCAATACAACGCTTCTAGACGCCACGTTGTTTTGAATTGTCTGCGCAGTTATTAATATACTTTGAATTAAAGTGCTTTTCCCTGAACTATTTTGCCCGACAAATAATGTCAACGGCCCGAACTCCAGTGGATTTTCTTCTTGTATAGATTTAAGATTCTTAACAGCCCACGACTTTATCATTCTTATTTCTTTCTATTTATTTATGCAAAGTAACCTATCCAGTTTGAATTCCTATCAAAACACAAATGACCACCATGCCCGTTAGGAATAAAATAGCCAACCCAAGTGTTGTCAGGTAGGTAATGCAGATAACTATTATCGGGACCGGGAACGCCAAAACCTATGTAATTATTTATTAAATCAAAAATCGCAATTCCTGCATTTGAAGTTCTTATGCAAAATCCAGTTGATATATTTTTAATAGAAAATAAGAACAACACTTCCGCTGATGGCGAAATATGAGGATTTACGGAAGGATTAGTTTTTGGATTTATTGATAAATTAATTAAAGGATTAATTTGTTGATTAAAGGCCGGGTTAACAAAAGAATTGAGAGATGGGTTGATTGCCGCGTTGAAGCTTGGGTTCAAATTTGCATTGAACGAAGGATTAATTTGAGCGTTAAATCTTGGGTTTAGACTTGCATTGAAATTCGGATTAATTGCCGAATTAAGCGTTGGGTTGACTTGCGGGTTAAGGACGGGATTTTTGTTTCTGGGGATCAGCATTCGTGCTCCGGGCTCGTCGTCGTGTGGGTAGCTGTCTAGCTGCACAGTGGGATGTAGCGCAAATGTCTATATTGACATACGGGTTAACCCCGCCAGTGTAGCAGACGATTCTGCTTACGTCGCGTCAGGCAGAATAATTGGTACGGAATGTTGATAGGTGTCAGATTGCGACCAATTTCTGGTGGGGGCCGTCCTGAGTCGGCGGTCATCGTCAGAATGCTTGTTTGCTAGCAGGATTGTCCCGTCGTGTGCGCTGCCGCCGACTCAAGCACCGCGGAAAGCTGGCGACACTACGTTAGAAGCGTTTAAACCTTCTGACCGACTAGTGATTGGTCCCACAGCCGAGGCGTTCAAAGCTTCTAACGTAGCTCTCGCAGCCCCGTATTCATGCGGGTTTTAAGCGGATACCCCAGCGGGTGTGATGGGAAATGAGGTGGCTGCACACCGAAAATTGCTGTCACAGCGGATGTTGGCATCAGTTGATCGCGACAAGATGAACAGGTTTTGACCTGCAAGCTGGTCGTTGCCTAGCCGGTGAAAACTGTTGATGGTAAAGGCTCCTTAAAACACACGAGAGCCTACATCATGAATGCGAAGATTACTTCAACCGAGCTGCCGAAGACAACGAACGACCACAAACCGGCAATGCCGTCGAACACGACCACTGTCTCGCAAACATCCGTGGCCGGTGCATCGCCCAGCGTGACTGGACCGATTAAAACCGCCGCTACGCCGATTTCATCGACGCCGACGGCGGATAGGATGGGAAGCGAAGGAAAACCCGATACAGGCGTGTCAACTACGCCCAAGACCGAGAAGAAGCCGAAGGCGCCGACGAAGATGGAAATCGCATCCGCAATCTACGTGCGCATGTCGAAGCAAAAAGATATGACCCGCAAGCAGATCGTTGAACAGTTTGTAGCCGAAGCGAAGTTGAGCGCAGCGGGTGCCAGTACCTACTACCAACTGATCAAGGCGAAGCTGGGTTGATAAAACGATTCTCGACGAGACACAGGCTAGATAAGGTCAAGGCCGCTTTCGAAATATTGCTTGAAGGTCGTGCCGTCATCTAGTTTCCAGTTGTCTCGTCCGTTGATCGAGTATCCAGTGACGATTCCCGCCGCTTGCGATGGAGTCTTGAACATATGGTCGCGTCTAAAGATCAACTTCTCGTTTAAGCTTTCCAGCACTCCAGATGCAATCATCATCTGTCTTAGTGCGACAGCCCCGCCGGTTAGACTCGAAGCTGGCTTCAGGGCCGCATCTGAGCCTTCCAAGACGACCATGCCCTCTTCCGTCCAAACAGCTTTGGCGTGTAGGCCGCTAACCCTAAGATGAAAAACGGAAGACGGCTCAAGAACCTTGGCTGCTGGCGTAGGGGTATGCTTATCCAGAGCAGTGTTTTGTGAGTCTATAACGTTTCTGCGGACGACAAGGGGATCTAGCAGGCGATGCCCCAAGACCCCAAGAAGCGTCTTTGCAAAAGCCAAAAACTCCTCCATCGCATCCCGATCAGCTCTTGGTAAAGCTGGAAGCGCTGGTGTCTGATTATTCTCCAGCTGATAGCGGTTTGCTTCACCTGCCATCACGACCAGGCGCGCTTCCAAATAGCGTACATGAGCTTTCGTAAGGTTTTCGTCTTTGCTGCTGAAACTCACCAGCTCCGACCAAAACTCCTTCCCTGACAGGTGGCTGTGCAAGCGATCAGCGAGCACTTCAGCTTCGCCGATATATGCGATTTCGGCACCAGTCTCGTCATTCACACCGAACAAAATATAAACCCCGGGACGTTGGACCTCGGGCCACTCGCGTAATTCGCTAAAAAGCGAGCGAGGACATGCAAGAGCCTGCCCGGTCCAGTTTGCTATTTCGGCGTGACGAATGCCAGCTACCGTGTCGTTTGGAAGATAGATCCTTATGCTTTTTCCCATTTCTCTGCCCTAGCTTGAAGTGCTAGAACAATAGCAGAACACGAGGCTGCGGTTCCATGAAAAACGCATCCGTAGGTCATCGATAAATATCACACTAGAGCAACGATCGCTACGCAGCGTTTTCCCTTCGTTCAGATTTCGGCTGGCTTCGCCCTTCAGCAATCATCTTCGTCAGCCACTGTTCCAAGAAATTGTTCAGTTCCGCTTTTGCAAGCGGGCTGAAGGCCATCAATTCTGGGCAAAACACTTTGCGAGAGCCGAAGCAATCACTGTACGTCAGCGCGCCAACGGTCTCCGCCAGCGGAAATACTTCGATGGTCATATCAGGGTCAGGTATCGCTGCACCATGCAGTCGCTGGAGGTAGTGGCTCATACGAAGCACCAAGCGATGCTTATGGCGCTCGATCATGTCTACATGCACATCGGTATGTCCAAGCGCAGTGAGTTTAGCTGGTCCGTTCATCTCATGCAGGCTGGGGAGAAGTTGCAGCAGCTTGATGTAGTTTTTTTGGTAGAGGTCCATGTTGGTTCCGTGTTATTTTCTATACGGGAACCATCCATGAAAACATGAAGGCAGACAACTCAGTCCGGGTATACATTGTCGGCCAGCTAACCATGTGAGAGCGAGATGTTTTATCGAAAATGACTATGAACGCCCTCAAATTTAAACCAGCATCAGGAGTAGTAGGCTTTGAAAAAGAAGAAAGAGCAAAAGAAAAAACTAGCAACCGTTTTTCTCAATACTGATGCGGTCTCAAATAGGGACTACAGCCACCACGACGCCTGGATCAAAAATGAAGTCATCATCACTAGCGGGGAATCCTTTTATCAGGAAGAACTGGATAGCATCGCTCGTGGTGCAACTATTTTTGTTTACGCTAACCTCATAGGGGTTGTGGCTGCAGGTACAGTACTTGATGAGCATTCCGTTGCCGTCACTGATCCCAACCTTCTCGTATCGGATGAATCGCTTGAGTACCAAAGAAAGGTTTCTTGGTTTGCTGACATTGCTAGAAATCCGGTTCATTACAAGATAGTCAAAGATCTTTGCGGTACACCTTCACGAGCAGTACGATCTATAGTCACGAATAAAGATGCTTTGCGGGACTTGGTAGCAGCCCATGCAAGTGACGCCGATATCGCAGCAATCGAAGCAAAGTACGCCCACAATCCTACGGAAGCGCGAGCATGGGCGTTAACGCGTCTGTGCCAGGGTAAATATCGCGACGACTTGCTTGCACTATGGGATGACCGGTGTGCAGTTACTGGGTGTTCCTTGCTTCCCGTACTGCGTGCCTCTCATGCGATACCTTGGTGTTCATCTTCCAATGCCCAGCGCCAAGATCCGAACAATGGCCTTCCCCTAGTTGCCACGCTTGATGCACTGTTTGACCGCGGCTTGATCGGCTTTGCTGATGATGGGATGATGCTCTGCTCCATGGCATTTACAACGGCTGACCGCCAATTGCTTGGTGCTCCGGCAAACTTGCGCAAAACGCTCAATGATGCCCAGAAGACGTACCTTCGTGCACATCGAGAACGGTTTCCGCTACTAATCCCTTAATCCACGAGGATCCTCACCTGTGACGTCACATGCAGGAAAGATACAATTTGGGGTGGATTCAATCGGTGGGATAGGAATTTGTGATGTAAGGCGCTTCGGGCACCTTAGCCAACGGTCAGATTTTTTCAACCGGCCATCGCAGCACACATCAGCAGATTTTTTGACTAGATGTGGGGTCGAAAATGTGATGGCAAGTAACTTGTTGATTAAGGTGGAGTTTTGGTGTGATCGCAGACTCATGCGCTTCAGAGCCGCATGAACAGTGGCTCTTGACCCGAGCCACGCGTCATCATTGAACGCGCATCCGGATCGGTCAGCAATATCTGCGTTTCGCCAGTCGCTTCCAGCCTCGCTTCGATTTCCTTGAGGGCAGCCATCTGCGATTTCATCGCCGCAATCTTGTCGTTCAGTCGGGCGCTGCGCGCTTGCTTCGCCGCCGGTTCCTGCCTGTCGGCCGTATCCAAGTCTCCCAAATAGCGGTTAATGTTGGCCTCGATTTCTTCCATCCTGCGCTTGAGCTTGGCCTGCGTGAAATTGCGGTCACTGCTGTTGACCGCCTTGAACTTGCTGCCGTCAATCGCAACGACCGCATCAGCAAACAGATCCAGTTGCTGGCATAGCACGACGAACTGCCGGCAGACGTTACGGATTGCCTTGCCGTTGTCCTTGCTGAAGTTTGCGATCGTCTCGAAGTCCGGTGTCAGTCATCGCATCAGCCACATAAGTTCGACGTTACGCTGCGCTTCGCGCTCGAGCCGCCGGCTTGATTGGATAGGATTGAGGTAGCCGTAAATGTAGAGCTTGAGTAGCACGGCTGGGTGATATGCCGGCCGTCCTGTTTTTGCTGGCTGAACACCCTCAAAGCCCAGTAGTTCTGGCAGAAGCGTACCTTGCCCTCTGGCGTCGCCTTCGATAAAGCGTTTCATCTTGCACCTGTATTGATGAGATACTGGCTTAACGTTTACCCAGCGGCATCCGTTTACACGAAAACAGCGTTTTTACACGGCCTGGGCCAAGAGCGGACTTTCGGACTGCCTTAGGAGGCGGCCACGAAAATACCCTCGGGGGACCCCGAGCCGGGACGGTTTAGAAAGAATTTTCCCCGTCGAAATTATTAAAGGACAGCTAATGAAGATCAAGGACGTAGCAAGCAGTGCGGTGGAAGAAGCAATGCAGATTTTCGATGCGCAGTGGCGGGGTTCGGACGAATACAGCGGCTGGGAGCGGAATAAGAACTATGCGTACGCGATTGATCACAAAGGCCAGCTGTACCCGCCCAAAAAAATTATTTCCATCGCTACCGATACGCCGGCCAACACCTTTTACGGTGGCAGACCTTCGAATACATACTTAAGATCGCGTGGATTTACCATCGTTGAGCTAGACAGGGACGACTCCCAGCAGGCTAACGAGGATGGCCCGTTTAGCGGGCTACTCAAGGAGATTGGGACTGAGGGCGAAAGTGAATTCTATCCCGGCAATCAAGAGGATGCACGCGATAGAACACTGCGTTCCGTGGTGCAACGGCGCGGCCAACCTCAATTTCGGGCTGATCTGATTAAGGCTTTCGATGGAAAATGTGCCATCTCAGGATGCGACGTCGTAGCTGTTCTGGAAGCTGCACATATTACGCCTTACTTGGGCCCTGCGACCAACACGATCACGAACGGCCTTCTGTTACGTGCAGATATTCATACCCTATGGGACTTGGGACTCGTTGCCGTCGATCCAGAGGAGTTTACCGTGTGGGTCAGTCCCATCCTTACTGCGCCGATGTATCGGGCTCTGGAAGGAAATCCGCTCTTCATGCCACCGCAAAAGCACCGCCGTCCTTCAGTGGAAGCACTTCAGGTCCAATGGGATAACGTGCGGCGTCTTCAGTAGAAAAGGGCTGGAGGAAAGCGGATTACCCGAACAATTCTATACAGGCGCGAGCGGTATATCTTGGCGAAGCAACCGTGGGCCACAGGTACCCGGAAGGACCGCTTTGGGTCGTACCGGCCTGTGGCGGCCATCATTGAATTTTTCAACCTGGCACCCTGCTATGCTGGAGCGAACGGCAGGATTCAGTCAAAAGCGAACCGGGGGTAGATGGCTATCGCGTGATCACGAAGACGTCTACAGCACAAATTGGCAAGCGATGTGTCCGCTAAAAATCGCAGAATTTTATGAAGCATCCGCCTGCCCATCATTCAAGCGACCCCACTAAAGCGGGCTGTTAACTCAATGGGAGAAAAATGTGAAATTCTGGAAATTCGAGATACCGACTGAGCAGCAACTGGACGCGCTCGTCGCGATGGGCGAACTGCCTCCGCCCGTCGCGGTTGCTGGCCTATCCAATACTTACGACGACATTGCGCGCAAGCTCAGACCTGGGGATGGTGTTGTGCTTGGAAAACTAAAAGGCGAAGAGGGCAAGATCGTAGCGTTTGGAAAGGTTCGGAAGGTGGGAAGTACGCCAAACTGCATCGAAATTCAGTGGGCTAAGGCATCACAAGATGTCTTTCCGACCGGAAGTGGATTGACGCACTGGCAAACCAAAACGGCATTCGAGATATCATCGCAGCCGGCGGAGCGATATGGTCTACGGCGATTCATCGACTTCCACATCAAAGATGGGACGTAACAAATGGTTCGACCGGACACGCTCCGGGATTGCGATTCGGGCAACTTCTACACTATTCCTTGTTACGTACGTCCGCTTCGGGGCGAAAGCGGCCAGTCGCGTGTGACTTTTTGACGCAAGGAGACGCGAGCCCTCGTGCTTCAGCAACAAAAATATGGTTTGCTGGTACTACTCTTCGGACAAAGTGACACCACCGCAGACAAACAAACACTTAGATTTTTCTGACTAGACATCCTACGCCCGTATCAGCAGCTTTTTTGACTCGATGTGGGGTCGAAAATGTGATGGCGCGTAACTTGTTGATTAAGGTGGAGTTTTGGTGTGATCGCAGACTCATGCGCTTCAGAGCCGCATGAACAGTGGCTCTTGACGAGGTGGAGGGGCTTGGGAACCTTCTTGCCTAGCCCTGGAAACCGAGTGTTCATGCAGGTCTGCAGGCGTCGCGCTGCAGGTGAAAATGCGGCAGCTTGTCGAGGGTCTGGGCGACGTATGCGTACGTTATGAGCCTTCAAAGCTTTTTGCGTAGGCACGGAAACCCTGCGTCTACGCCGAATTGCCGCCACTGGACAACTGGGTGTAGGCGGGAATGTAATGGTCTGTCCCATCGGTCCCGAATGCGAAGCACGACATGCGTCATCAGCCATCAGATCTTCCAGCATACAAGCGTACCCTAGCACTCAAGGAACTGCCAAGCATAGCCCCAACTGCGACACGAATAGATAGGGCATCGAGTGCAATGACAGCTATTACCGACCTGATATAACCTTGTCAGTCTATCCCCATTGACTCTTCAGACAAAACTCATGGTGCAGGCACATGGGGGCAGACGCTGAGTTAGCAGTTGGCAAAAAATAGATCGCGGTTCATCGGGATGGCCATGAAAGCGAAGCAGGATTCCTTCACAAATTTGCTGGTTTTGTTGGTCCGCTAGCAGACTATTACCTGTCAAACGGCAGGAAGTCGGTGAACAGGTAGAGGAAATGAACGCCACCGTGGTGACAATCCTCTGAAAACGCCATTAAGAATGGGTACACAAGCTAAATAATTTTTTTGTGCGTGCGATGAAAACATATGCGGATCACGCTATTACTATAGAAGTTAATATATCTACCACGACATAAAAGTTGCTATTAGTACATTTTGAGTTTAAAGTAGGTCATCTGGGACAGGGACCTATACATGCACAACGTAAACGACCAAACGCATCAACCTCTTCTCGACCTGCGAACCTCTGCATCATTACCGGTATCGGGGATAGTCTATACGCCTGCACTACAGTTTACTCAGGCTCAAATGGAGAAAACATTAAAAGAGCTTCTTCAAAAAATTTCAGATGACGAGAACCGCATACTGAATTCTGGCTTGAGCATAAGTGCCATTTTTGAGAAAAAAACTATAAACTTAAATGGAGTTGAGCTGGCTCTAAAAACCTCTTGGATGTGTGTGGGATTTAGCGGAGAGCCTAGTTTTCTGAAATCTGGCGAGATCGAGCTTAAAATTGGCTACATCATAATTTCGGAAATTGAAATTGAAAATAAGTTCTATTGCTTTGTTCAACGACTTCATATCGGTGATCCATTTGAGTGTGAATTTATCGACGCGTTAAAGCCACCTAACGAAGTCCCATTCAGAAAAATAGTAGAAAGCATAACTAACCAAGCAAGTCGCATTGAGACGATTCATATGAAGTATATGACAACGTCAAAGTATGAACTACGTGCAAAAACTGTCGAATCTTTCGATACAGCTAATAATTTAAGTCCTGCTGGAACGTATAGGACTATAGCAGCTAGAGTTAAAGTTGCAGATATTAAATCTGAATTTGGAACAAGTAGAGCTTCTGTCGCAGCATCTTCTAATAAACTTAGCTTAGGACTGACCTCTCTCACTTTCAACGATTGGGAAAGTACGATTGCACAATTGATATTCTGCATACATAACTCGCAGCCCAAAGATAGTGCTCTAAGTCGATTCGCACAAGAGAAAGCTAGCCTAGTTGGAGCGGAGCCTAAGTCTATTTTGTTTGATATTCACTTAATAGATATAATTTTCCGAAGCGATGGAGCGAAAAGACTCACATCCAATGCCGGTATGTCGCACGATGAGTTGTTTGAAAAAATAATAAAAGATTTTACTGAGCCTTTTATACTGACAAAAATCAATCCACAGGATGGTCATAGCAGCGCCCCTGGAAGATCGATTATTCGAAATATAAAAGTTACGCCCCGAACTAAAACTTGCAACGTATCCCTTCCAAAGTGCGACATAAAATTTGATAACGAACCGATAAGCTCAATAATCGATAGAGAAAAGGCTTTTAGAATTACATTTTCAGACCCGTCATTATTTTTCTGCAAAGAAGGGCTACTGGGAATAGGCAGCATTAAGGATTCAGCAAAAATTCTAGGCAATATAATCTTTGGAACTGACATTTTCATGACGGCGTCCTCGGAAAAGGGAAACCCCAACGGCAATAGTAAATTCCATGATGTGAATTCTGCATTTTACTCAATCGTGAACGGATTATGCAAAGATGTAGAATACCTAATTTGTGATGATGGCACTAATGAATGGGGGGATTTTTTCGGACTTCACTTAAACAATGGCAATCCGATTGCCACTTGGTACCATGCTAAAATGGATAAGCGAGATACGCCAGTACTTAATTCACGCACTTCATCTGGAGCCGGAGGCCTGCAAATAGTGGTTGCCCAAGCGTTGAAAAATTTGGGGAGAGCTCGCACGCTTTCATCTGATCCAGAATTCAAAGAGCGACAAAAGGCGTGGACGCAGAAATACGTGCTGCCCGAAGGACACGTTGCAACAGATATTCCACGTTTCACCTCGACATTACCCAATTCAACAATTCGAATATTTACGAATGCTTGGGAAAATGCAGCACTCAGTCCCAACACGCTTTATCAGTCCGCGATCGTAATTCCAGATTACAAGAAGAGTTTTTTTACAAAACTAATCTCGCGCGTGGGTTCTTCCCTAGGCAACGAAACCGATCTTCAAATATTTTATTTACTGAGCGCATTTATGGGCGGTTGCTTTGAAATGGGCGTTCGACCAGTAATTTATTGCCGTAGTTAACTAACGAAAATTCAATAATATGCGCATACGTACCGCTGATCAAGTCATCGCAGAATTATTAGAAGCTGATCCTTTAAGCGCGACGGAGTCAGATCCGCCATTTGGACACGGATTGGTACAGTGGTTGGAGTAGAAGACCTTAGGTCTTTGTCGGCAGCATCGCGTTCCGAGGACGTGTGTTCGTTGCTCTAATTGACTGGGCTTCTGCAGTGCTCAATGCATCAGCCCGTGTCCAAATGGCGGACCTGCCCCCGGCCCACGTTCCTAGCCTATCAGAGTGACGCCCCCCGTCTTTTTATAAACTAGGCATGCTTATTGTGCACAGGGTCGATTTTGACACCCGGCCATTTGTCCAAATTCTGGGGAGATGTTTCGTGGCAAAGACCCATTAAATCGATGGGCCTTTACGTTACATGCTACATCTCTTCTTTCCTGAATTTAAATTGCCGATTTAAATTTATTTACAAAATTCTTGCCACGGCTGATGATACCGTGACTTACGTGCACTCATGTCAGGAATTTGAAGCCCCTCGGAAAAGTAAATCAACTCAGTTCCACGACGAGAATTACCGAATGCGCTATAAGGAAGATTAATTGATGCCTCCAGGCAGCCATCGTAACATTCACGAATAAGACCATGGTCATCATAAGAAACCATCCAAGGCAATTCAAGGTTACTACGAACCCATTCGGCAAGACGTCTATGATCCAACTCATCGTAATGATTTAAGTATAAACCCGGCCCCTTTTCAACATAAGGTGGATCCAAATAAACCAACGACTTCTCTGGAAGTTGAGGAGTTAGCTCACCTAAAAAAGACAACGCTTCCTTGTTATAGACCTTAATTCTTGATCGAAACTTACCGATTTCCTCAATACGAGCTACAAGCTCGTCCTTATTATAACGGGCATCAATTTTCCACTGCCCATTTTGAAGTTTCCCTCCGATTACTCCCGCATCGAGAATGCCGGAACGATTAGTACGATTAAGAAAGAATGTAGCGAAGGCAAGTTCCAATTTTGAGGAGTGGGTGGGATTCTTCCAAACCTCTCGTTGGGCATACCAGGTATCCATGGTGCAAGGCGTATCCGCAATCAATGTACAAAGTAAATCCGTCTCATCAACGACGCTGCTCCAAAAAGCGTAGACTGCGGGATCCAAATCGTTGATATGTATTGCGGTAACAACGTAATCCATCAGTAATTGTAATGCTAACCCTGCACCACCGCAAAATGGTTCGACGTAATGGGCGTCATAAAGACGGTTCTGAGAAATTAACTTCTCTAAGTAAGGACGAAGTCGAGCCTTACCACCAGGATACCGTAAAGGGGTTCTATTTTTTGCCATTACTACCACGTGCTATCATGCTGCCGCTGCTGCTTTTTTTGCCAATTCTTGAGCATATATTCGTTTCCACAATAGATCCATGCCGCCTTTTAAGCTACTCCAAGTATGTCGTACATGATCTGAACTAACTGTGCTGATCGTATTATGTGCAGTTGCTGAGAGGTTGCCATATATATTTCGCGATTCCTGAAACGCTTTCGCCAGTTCCAAACGATTGTGGGGATCCGAGGCGTGTGCGTTCCCAAGAAGGTGATTAGCGGCAGCATCTATATTCGCTGCATTATTTGATGTTTTCTGCGAAAAAGACAACAAATAAAGCTCGGCACTTAACTCTTGCAATGTCCGCAAGAGCAAGGCGCAGGCAAATGGCGCTCTTTGCACCTCGACCTCGGTCTTTAACTCGTCTACGATTCCACGACATTTTTGATTACTGACGGTAATTAAGTCTTTTTTGTCGATCAGATACTTCGACATCCTCTGCTTCCGCGGAGGCTTCAAACTCGTTTCATCATTTCCCTGTCCAGCTGCGGTAGCTGATGTTGGCGAGGGGTTAGCAAACGGCGGTGTATGATCATCTACATCTGCGAAACCAGCATTGCCGCCTTGTGGGTGGGCGGGATTGGAAGTAATGTCATCATCGCCCCCTTGCCCAATTGGTCGAATGGGCGTCACGTTTGTCGGCGGAGCGGGTTGCTCGTCAGGGCTCTTTGGAACTTCGGATGCAAAAGCATCTAGCTCAGCAAGGTAGTTAGCCATACCTTTTGCTTGGGCAAATTCACCGCGTGAATCCACACGACCACTTACTACGTCACAAGCCAAACGATTGAGGGCCACTTTAGCTTTACGCGCATCGCCAGTGATCTTAAAGGTAAAGTTTCCAATTGAAACACCAAAGCGCTTCTGAAATTCTTGAGTTCCGCTTACACGATCAAAATTGGTGATATTAAATGCGCTTTGGTCTAGTGCATTGATTACCACAAGATCAAGTGCGCGCTCAGTTCGCAGGAATTCTAAACATTGCCACAAACCCGTGTTATCGAAGCGCGCTACCTGCAGCGAAGACCACGCGCTTCGGCCTGCGCCAGCATTTTCACCTGTATGGCGAAGCCGGATAAAACGATTTGCAGTAGCGCGATCTTCAAAAACGACAATATCGACAATAACCGGCCAGCGGCCAGCATGTTCTGTCTGCAACCGCTTAAATTTGTTGCGCATTGCGCTATTTAAGCCAATATCCTCGCGATCAATCATGCCTGGCCGTGAGAGCAATCTCAATGCTGTGAGCCGTCGATTACCTTCTAAGACGATGTATCGTCCAAGTTGTCCTGGAGCCGCCACAACATACAATCGGTCACCTGGATCAAGCATGCCGATTTCGCAAATATCACGTGCTAACTCGAAGACCTTCTCTCCGTCCTTCTCTACTGCCAGAAGACTACGCATGGCTTCGGTCTGATTGTCCTCAACTTTTATGCGGGGATTCAGCACATCCAGATCCAATTGCGCAATGTCAACACTCAACTTTTCCACGTTATCCTCTTTTCTCGCTAGTCCCAGCCAGCTCAGCGTGGCAGCATTCTAACTGCTTTGAACCACAGCAATGAAGTTTTCGCCCTCCATCCAAAAATGCGAGGGCTTGGGCTGCCTCTCTCACCTTTGTTACCACTGAACGCGCCAACGTCCGCCACCTGTACAAGCGCTGCATTTTTGAAGGCTCTTCCAGTTGTCGCGCCCTTCCAACTTTTGCACCCCTTTTTCCGCTTGAATGGCCTTAAAAGCTGGCCTCCATGTGCTTTCGTTGTGGTTGCATGCCTTCGTGACTACGAGATTGTCAACTTCCCCTTTCTTCCCAATCTTCTTGTAATGTCGAAGCTCACCTGCTGCGGGCGGCGTATGCACATTAGCAGCCTGTGGGAGAGGTGCCGTTTGCCCCTCGTTCACGTTGTCGTCGCTCCCGCCGGTGTTGCGCGAATACGCTAACCTCCGTTGTAACTCGGCTATCTGCTCCCTGGCTTCGTTCAGTTGCAAGACAAGCTGTGAGTTTTCATCAACAATCGATCCGAGTTCTTTCTCGCGGGCTTCCGCCCCCAATGTTAGAAAGCGCTCATGCGTAGCAGCGCTTTGAATCTTTCCAATTATCTGCGGTGGGGCGATAGTCAACGCGGCTGTTGACATCGCTGTTCGGCGCATCTGAGACAAGAACCGCCTCATGCCAGGAACTCCCTCACCAAAAGCATCAATAAGATGGGCTGCCGTCCAAACGGTGCCTTTGAGCCCCGCAGCACCTTGCGTTGCAACGGGCCAATACAGTCGCACCGCCCCCAAGTAGCAAGAGTTCTGCTTCCCTAGCTCGTCGGTGAGTACCCAGGACCCCTCTTCGTTTACAGCAACAACCTGAGCAATGCCAACCAAGTCCCTAGACAATTCGTGCGCAAGTTCAGACCAAACAACTTCGTCTGGATCTACAGAGACAACTATGATGGGCAAATTTCTTGCCGGACTCTGCAAAAGGTCACAGAGATCTAAAGCTGCAGATTCATCGAAAGCCTCAATCGCTTTCGGTGCAGGCACTGGCCGCCCGCCCAAAGTCCAATCATTGAATGACTCTACAAGACTCCGTATGACCTTAGGGCAACGCGGATAGACTTGGACAGGTGTTATGACATTGTTGACGCTCATTACGGATAGCGAGCTAAAGATAGTGACGGAGGCCGGGTGCTTTGCAGCGTATATTACTGTCGTGAAAATCTGACCGCTGGCAATCGTCTCAACTAACTGTATTTCCCTAAGGCTACCAACGCTTGTGTCCGTAAGTTTCCGAGTAAACTTGCCCTCACCTTCACCAGCTAGCGACTTAAACTGTCCTTCATGAGCCTTCGCGTCAGAAGCACCCTTGTCCGATAGCCATATGTCTACTAGGGAGTCTATCACGGCGAGTCGTACTTCGGCTTCAGAATCAGTAAGCGACGCCTGCAATGAAAATACCGCGAGATCGTGCATTTTTTTTGCCCAAAGGTGATTTCTAATGAGCAAAGAGTAGCACGTCTTACAACTATAGGACCAGTCCTATACAGCGCCGGGATCACGTCTGCCATTCCAATACAAACACATGCGTTGGGCGTCGCAGAAGCCAAGCTCAACCGAAAATCAGAGGAGCAAGGGCCAGGTCCGCCATTCGGACACAGACTGATGCTTTGAACGCCGTAAAAGCATGCTCAGTCGATACCTAATTAGAACCACGAACGCACGCCACATGTGCGCGGGGCTGCCGCACAGCGGCAGCAGTTGGACGATTCGGAGAGGGCCGGTAGGCCCTCCTCGTGAGGTCTTACGAGGTGGGACGCTTCTAATCCAGCCACTAAACTCCCACTCAAGCGACTCCACGCCTAGCGTCAATACAGCGCTGCTGCCATTGAGCGATCTCCTCTGCGTCCCAGGCGATGGACTTGGGGCCAATGGGAATCGGCGCTGGCAAGACGCCTGCCTTCACCTTGCGCCAGATTGTGGCGCGGGACCAGCCCGTGGCTTGGATTACCGCAGGCAAGCGGAGGAATTTTTTAGTCGTGGTCATGAGATTCTCCTTCGATTGATGAACAGCAAACAATGGAGAGTCATGCCGACTCTCCGCGATCATTCCGGCAGCGCCAGCGCTGCCCCTTCTGCATCTCTTCTATTCCATGCGCTGCGGCCCTGATACAAGTGGGGGCTCATCTCCCCAGGTAGATAGACGTGACCTGTTCACGGCCATGCCCCATCTCCGTCGAAATCTTCAGGCGCGCAGCGTTATCCGCCAACTTTTGTGAAGCATCCAGCTGTCTCGAAGTCAGGCCGCCACAAGCTGGACAAGGTCGGCCAGTCAACTCGGCATAGCGCCGCTGCGCGTACTCATGGCGCAGTCCATGCACGCCATGGAGGCCCGCCTTGTCGCACTGCGCCCGAAAGCGGTTCAACTGGTCCCGATAGCGCAACTGCGCCGGAATCAAGCTGCCTTTGCCCGCCAGCGCCTTGGCCACATCCAGCACGGCGCGCTGCTGCATGGTGGCAATCGGCACCTCCCGGTACTTGCCGCCTTTAGTCCAGCTATCCTGCAGCCGCAAAATGCTCCCGCCATCGGCCCATCCCGGCTTGAACTTGATGCTTTCCTCGCGCCGCAAACCAAACGCCGCCTGCAGCTGCAGCGACATGCGCGTATACGGATCGTTCACGCGGGCCAGCGTGTCGGCGTCGAGCACCTTCGCCTTCGAAACATTGGTAACAAACACCCGCTCCGCGATGCCGTATTCGCCGTTGGTGCGCGCAATGATGTTTTCCTTGCCGATCTTCTCGGCCCACCAGCGCAAGGCGCTCATGCGATTCTTGATCGTTCCGGTACTGACACCGTCCTGTTTCCACTTGTCGAGCAGCGCCGCCACATGCTTCGGCTTCAGACTGTCCACGCTCATATGCTGGAAGCCCCGCTCCGCCAGGTCGTTGGCGCACAGGTTTAATAAGCGCTCGCGGTCGGCCTGCGTCGCAAAGCTGCCATCCCGGTTGCGGTGACACAGTTGCTTGAGCTGGTAGTTCAAGTCGCGCATGGCAAAGTCATCCCTTCGATCTTGGGTTTCCACATCAATGTTGCGTGGTGTAATCCTGTCTGGTAAGTGTTTCTGCCCCCCCTCACTGCCTCAGCAGAAAAGGTTGAATCAAGGGCCTCGGGACACCACTCCCGTGTATGCGGTTGCTGTTACTGCCTGCCCGCGCCGCATGCGCGTGTGGCACCGCTGCGCGCTCCCGGAGGAAGCTGCCGCAGCGGGGACCAATCACCCAGGGTCCATGGAGTGCACATCGTGCACGGATCAACTTCTACTAATCAGCCCGTAGCGGGCAAAGGACATCGCAGGGCTTGCCTGCGATGTGGGGCGCCTGGCCCCATCACTGAACAACATCACGCGGTGGAATTCCGCTTGCCGCCTTGGCCTATGCCGTCGGCGGCGCGTCGTCACTGGCAGCACGCCGCCAGTAACGACGCGCGCACGTAGCCATGGCATGTGACGGCATATAAGCCAGCATCGCACTCGCGGTGACGATACTGGCGACTCTGAAGCACATGCGCTGGCGGCAGCCGCAATGGCATCGCATCGCTGGCATTTCTGCTGACGGTGCGGCGTGCGGCAAAGCCATGCTGTGCTTCATACGGTGCGCTACCTCGCGGGGCATGCGAACCAATCGGGGCAGGAGTCTTGCTCCTGTTTGAGGAAGCGCCCAACGGGCGCAATCATCCGGGCAATCCGTCTTGCGGATTGTGGGATATGAAGACGCTGAAGACAGCGCTTTATCGTGCCGAGATGTGCATGCTTCTGCATGGCCCGGCGATATATCTAGCAGAAACTGCTATGTATCATGATGACGGGTAACGACCGCAACGCCTATGCCGCTAAGCATAGGGACATGCTCGAAGCATGCCCTCGTGGGAGCGATTCCCACATAAGAGAGCTTCATTCTATGCCGGTTAACGACGTTTGCAAGCGGTTCGTTTCGTCAAGTGCGCTTTTGGTAGTACGCAGAATTGCAGCCTGGACAAAGACTCCGATAGCTAATGCACGCTGTCGGACTCACGACGTACCCGCCTCCTTGACTCCTTCATCGCACTAACCAATTGGTCCATGCTCATACCGTTACGTAAATAGCTGGCAGCGAGCGCCGTCGCGACACCCTCCAGCTGACGGGAAACGACCTGCAAACCGTCCTGTTCAATTTGCCGAATGGCTGCTTGCTGGATACTGTGCTGTGCTTCACTGATGGAAATGCGCTTCAATGCAGGAAATAAGGCGGTTTCGAGGTGACGGATAGCGAGCAGGGTCGCCCGCAGAACACTGGTCTGCACATGGCCCCACTCCGGCTCATCGAATATTTCGTCGATTGGAATAGGCTTTGGCAGTGGCTGCAATTTTTCTCGATTGAATTCTGTGCTCGGGTCCTGCTTCCGCTCCAGCATCTGATGCGCTGCAAGCCTGTGTTCGCGGGCCTTGGCGATGGAGACTTCGGGATACCGGCCAAAAGTCAGAACGCTTTCACCACCGCCTTGCTGGCGATACTTCATGCGCCAGATCTTGCTGCCGCTGGGCTGCACTTCGATGTACAGACCAGCCCCATCGGGAAGTTTATATAATTTGTCCTTCGGAGCAGCTTGCTTAATAAGCGCATCCGTGAGGCGCAGTACATACTTAGACATGGTGCCCTCCTGTTCCGCCATCCCGGCTGAATTCACCGCTGACCAGCGTTAATCTGGGCGCCTGCGGCGGCGCTCCCTTGCCGCTGACGGCATCGATGTAGTCGGCCCAATCCTGCATCATCTTGCGCCGTTCCGCCAGGAACTGCGCCCGGTCATAGGCGCTGGCCACCTTATCCTTTGGTGCATGTGCCAGTTGCCGGTCCACGACTTCGTGCCGGTAGCCCAGGCGCTCCTTGATGGTGCTCATGGCCAGCGCCCGGAAGCCATGGCCGGTCATCTTGCCCTTGTATCCCATGCGTCCAAGCGCCACCAGTATCGTGTTATTGCTGATCGGCTTTTCGTGGTCGCGCTGATTCGGGAACAGGTACTTGCTGCGGCCCGTGATCGCATGCAGTTCACGCAGCAGCTCCAGCGCCTGGCGCGACAGGCATACGTGATGGTTGGTCATATCCGGATTGACGGTCAGCTTGCCGCGCTTCATGCGTTGCCATGGAATGACCCACTCGCCGCGCTCCAGGTCGATTTCACTCCAGGGCGTCTCGATCAACTCGCTGGTGCGCACAAAGCACAGCAGCATCAGACGCAGAGCAATGCGGGTCGGCGCGAACATGCGTGCTTCGTTGCGGTCCAGAATGGCCAGAAACTGCGGTAGCTCGTCGGCGTTGATGGCGGCGAAGTGTCCGGAGCGGACGGTCTTCAACACATCCTTCATATCGGTGACCAGATTGCGCTCTGTGAATCCGCATTGAATTGCGTAGCTGAAAATTGACGCACATACCGCTCTCAGGCGATGGGCGACTTCGCTTGCGCCACGCTCCTCGATCTTGCGCAGCGCGGCAATCAGATCGCGGTGCTTTATCTCATCGATCGGCATGCGGCCGATGGCTGGAAAGATGTCCGCTTGCAGGCGCTGGATGGTGTTCTTGGCTGTGCGTTCGCTCCAGGTCGGCACTTTGTTGCCATGCCACTCGCGCGCGATTTTTTCGAACGTGTTGGACGCCTTATCCTTTGCCAGGCGTTTGGCGTCGTCGCGATGCTTGGCGGGGTCGATCCCTTGCAGCAGCAAGCGGCGTGTCGCCAGGCGCTTTTCTCGTGCGTCCTGCAAGGTGATTTCCGGGTAAGGACCGAACGTCAGCGTATTCTCTTTGCCGTTGGCCTGCCGGAACTTGAAACGCCAGATGCGGGAACCGGTTGGCGCGACGACGAGATACATGCCGTCACCATCGAACATTTTGTACGGCCGCTCGCGTGGCTTGGCGTTGCGGATGAGTAAATCTGTCAACGGAGCAATGATCTTTGGCATGGCAAACCTCCTGCGCGGCATGCTGTAAAGATCAATATAGTCGTTTTTTTGAATTTTTGGGGCAAGCGGCAATGGCTGAGTACGAGAAGCCCCCAAACTTGCGCCTACTTGAGGTTGATGTCCTGGGACGCTGTGCAACGTCCGGAAACGAAAAAACCGCTTAGAATCAAGGCTCTAAGCGGTTTTTGAGGGACTTCCTGAGACGTCCTGATCTTACTTAATTACTATCCGTGGCGGAGAGAGGGGGATTCGAACCCCCGATAGGCTATGAACCTATACACGCTTTCCAGGCGTGCGACTTCAACCACTCATCCACCTCTCCTGCAGGCAATGTGTCTTGCTTACATTGCTTACTATTTCTCGCTTGTCGCGAAGCCGCAGATTATAGCAAAGATTCTACGGACTGCCAAAGTTATTTACCGTGGGGTAAAAGTCCTGCTTCTTTACAGTAACCCGGTAATGGCTGGGGTCAGACCCTCAGGGTCCGACCCCGGATGTTGGTTTGGGTTTCGACTACCCAAGCAACATCAGGAAGCTTCCTTCAGTTGCTCCAGGATGGCCGGGTTTTCCAGGGTCGAGACGTCCTGCGTGATCGTCTCGCCCTTGGCCAGCACGCGCAGCAGGCGGCGCATGATTTTGCCGGAGCGGGTTTTCGGCAGGTTGTCGCCGAAGCGGATTTCCTTCGGTTTCGCGATCGGGCCGATTTCCTTGCCGACCCAGTTGCGCAGCTCCAGGGCCAGCTTCTTGGCTTCCTCGCCCGTCGGACGCGCTTGCTTGAGCACCACGAAGGCGCAGATCGATTCGCCTGTCGTGTCGTCCGGACGGCCCACCACGGCCGCTTCGGCCACCAGCGGGTTAGCGACCAGCGCCGATTCGATTTCCATTGTGCCCATGCGGTGGCCCGACACGTTCAAGACGTCATCGATGCGGCCCGTGATGGTGAAGTAGCCGGTGTCCTTGTTGCGGATGGCGCCGTCGCCTGCCAGGTACATCTTGCCGCCCAGCTCTTCCGGGAAGTAGCTGGACTTGAAGCGCTCCGGGTTGTTCCAGATCGTGCGGATCATCGATGGCCACGGGCGCTTCACCACCAGGATGCCGCCCTGGCCGTTCGGCACGTCCTGGCCTGCTTCGTCGACGATGGCGGCCATGATGCCCGGCAATGGCAGGGTGCAGGAACCGGGCACCATCGGCGTCGCGCCCGGCAATGGGGTGATCATGTGGCCGCCCGTTTCCGTTTGCCAGAAGGTATCGACGATCGGGCACTTCTCGCCGCCGATGTTCTTGTAGTACCACATCCACGCTTCCGGATTGATCGGCTCGCCGACCGAACCCAGCAGGCGCAAGCTGGACAGGTCGTAGTTGCTTGGGTGGACTTTCGGGTCCACGTCAGCGGCCTTGATCAGCGAACGGATGGCCGTTGGCGCCGTGTAGAAAATGCTGACGTTGTGCTTCTTGATGGTTTCCCAGAAGCGGCCCGCGTTCGGGTAGGTCGGGATGCCTTCGAACACCACTTGCGTGGCGCCCACGGCCATCGGGCCGTACGCGATGTAGCTGTGGCCCGTCACCCAGCCGATGTCGGCCGTGCACCAGAAGACATCGTCCGGCTTGATGTCGAAGCTCCACTTCATCGTCAGCGCGGCCCACAGCAGGTAGCCGCCGCTCGAATGCTGCACGCCTTTTGGCGTGCCGGTCGAGCCGGACGTATACAGAATGAACAGTGGATGCTCGGCATCGACCCATTCCGGCTCGCATTGCGCGCTCTGGCCTTCGACCAGGTCGTGCAGCCAAGTGTCGCGGCCGGACACCATCGGCAGGTCGCTGCCCGTGCGCTTGTACACGATGACGTTTTTCACGCAGTCGCAGCCGCCCAGCGCCAGCGCTTCGTCGACGATGGCTTTCAATGGCAGCTTTTTGCCGCCGCGCAATTGCTCGTCGCCGGTGATGACGGCCACGGCGCCCGCGTCGATGATGCGTTCCTGCAGGGATTTCGCCGAGAAGCCGCCGAAAACGACGGAGTGGGTGGCGCCGATGCGTGCGCAGGCTTGCATTGCAGCAACGCCTTCGACGGACATCGACATATAGATGATCACGCGGTCGCCCTTGGCAATGCCCTTGGCTTTCAGGCCGTTGGCGAACTTGCAGACTTTTTCGTGCAGCTCTTTATAGCTTGCCTTGGTGACGGTACCGTCGTCCGCTTCGAAGATGATGGCGGTCTTGTCGCCCAGGCCGTTTTCAATGTTGCGATCGAGGCAGTTGTACGACACGTTCAGCTGGCCGTCCTCGAACCATTTGTAGAACGGCGCGTTGTCTTCGTTCAGGGTGCGGGTGAAAGGCTTTTTCCAGCTCAGGTTTTCACGCGCCAGACGGGCCCAGAAGCCTTCGTAGTCGGTTTCCGCCTCTTTCACCATGGCGTGGTAGGCGGCCATGCCGGAAATGGTGGCTTGGGCGGCAAACGCCGCCGATGGTTCAAACACGCGCGACTCTTCCGGTCCTTGCTGCTGCGTGCCCTGCCCTTGGTTTTCTGTAGCGCTCATGCTTGTCTCCAGTGTAGTAATTGTTTGCTAACACGATAGGCTCCGTGTCTTACGGACGCCTTACATGTCGCGTTTATGCCGCGTTTTACCCCTATCAAGGCTAACCATAAGCGCCTTCTGCAATAGGAGTCAAGGGGACGCCGTACAGTATTTTCGCTGGGGAAATGCACGCTACGCCGAAGCTTCAATACCACTTCGTGTTTCATCAAAGCTAATAATCAGGAGCAAGGCCATGCGCAGTAATCAACAGCAAGTGTAAAATGTCGGGCATGCCAAAAATTGGTATTTACTCCCCCAGGAAACCCCCACATGATCGACCACCTACCACCATCCACCAAACATACCAAGCTGCGCCCACTGTCCGCCTTCATCTTCATGTCGCGCTGGCTGCAGTTGCCGCTGTACCTGGGCCTGATCCTCGCACAATGCGTGTATGTCTTCCATTTCTGGGTGGAATTGTCCGACCTGATCGGCGCCGTGTTCGGCAATGACGCGGCCCTGCAGCACGTGCTGACGGCCGTTGCCGTGCCGGGCAGCGCCCTGCCGACCAAGCTGAACGAAGCGACCATCATGCTGGTGGTATTAGGCCTGATCGACGTGGTGATGATTTCGAACCTGCTGATCATGGTCATTATTGGCGGCTACGAAACCTTCGTTTCGCGCATGCACCTCGATGACCACCCAGACCAGCCGGAATGGCTGTCGCATGTCAATGCTTCCGTGCTGAAGACGAAATTGGCGATGGCCATCATCGGTATCTCGTCCATCCACCTGTTGAAGACATTTATCAATGCCAATTCCTACAAGATGGAAGTGATCATCGCGCAAACGGTAATCCACATGGTCTTCATCATTTCCGCCATGGCCATCGCGTACACCGACCGCATCATGACGGTAACGCAAAACCAGGCACGACCGCATTAAGGAGTGTCCATAAAAAGTCCAGGGCGTTGTTGCCTTGCCCTGAACATTTTTCTGGCGCTCCTATACTGATTAGCAAGCAGCACACAGCATCAAGTAAACAGCATCAAAGTCTTACCCTTCTTATCTACCGCGAGAACACCATGACTGTCATAAAGCAAGAAGACCTGATCGAATCCGTCGCCGCAGCGTTGCAGTACATTAGCTACTACCACCCTGCTGATTACATCGAGCACCTGGCGCGCGCCTATGAGGCGGAGCAAAGCCCGGCGGCGAAAGATGCGATCGCGCAAATCCTGACCAACTCGCGCATGTGCGCGGAAGGCAAGCGTCCGATTTGCCAGGATACGGGTATCGTCAACGTCTTCCTGAAAATCGGCATGGGCGTGCGCTTCGAAGGCTTCTCCGGCACCGTCACCGACGCCGTCAACGAAGGCGTGCGCCGCGCGTACAACTTCGACGACAACAAGCTGCGCGCTTCCATCGTGGCCGACCCGCACTTCGACCGCAAGAACACCAAGGACAACACGCCAGCCGTGGTGCACATGGAACTGGTCGAAGGCAATACCGTCGACGTGAAGGTCGCTGCCAAGGGCGGCGGTTCGGAAAACAAGTCGAAGATGATCATGATGAACCCGTCCGACTCGCTGGTCGACTGGGTCATGAAAACGGTGCCGACCATGGGCGCCGGCTGGTGCCCGCCTGGCATGCTGGGCATCGGCATCGGCGGCACGGCCGAAAAAGCCATGCTGATGGCAAAAGAAGTGTTGATGGAAGACATCGACATGTACGAGCTGAAACAGCGCGGCCCGCAGAACAAGCTGGAAGAGCTGCGCATCGAACTGTGCGACAAGATCAACTCGCTGGGCATCGGCGCGCAAGGCCTGGGCGGCCTGACCACCGTGCTGGACGTCAAGATCATGATGCACCCGACGCACGCCGCGTCGAAGCCGGTCGCCATGATCCCGAACTGCGCCGCCACGCGCCACGGCCACTTCGTGCTGGACGGCTCCGGCCCTGCCTACATGACGCCGCCACCACTGTCGACCTGGCCAAACGTGAGCTGGGCGCCGGACACGGAAAAATCCAAGCGCGTCGACCTGAATACCCTGACGAAAGAAGAAGTCGCTTCGTGGACGCCGGGCCAGACCTTGCTGTTGAACGGCAAGATGCTGACGGGCCGCGATGCCGCACACAAGCGCATCCAGGACATGCTGGCCAAGGGCGAGGAATTGCCGGTGGACTTTAAAAACCGCGTGATCTACTACGTCGGCCCGGTCGATCCGGTGCGCGACGAAGTGGTGGGCCCTGCCGGCCCGACGACGGCCACGCGCATGGACAAGTTCACCGACATGATGCTGGAAAAAACCGGCCTGATCGCCATGATCGGCAAGGCCGAGCGCGGCCCGGTCGCCATCGAGTCGATCCAGAAGCACCAGTCGGCCTACCTGATGGCCGTGGGCGGCTCCGCCTACCTGGTGTCGAAAGCCATCAAGGGCGCGAAAGTGCTGGGCTTTGCCGACATGGGCATGGAAGCCATCTACGAATTCGACGTCGTCGACATGCCGGTGACGGTGGCCGTGGACTCGAAGGGCACGTCGGTGCACAACACGGGCCCGAAAGAATGGCAGGCGAAGATCGAGCAACTCAATAGCGTCAGCAAGATTCCCGTGACGGTTGCTTAAACAAGCTCTACCATTAACGCCGCGCGGCAACCTAGCGCGGCGTTTTTTTATTTTCATCGGCCTCGGCTTAATATGACTTTTACCTTAAGTAATAGCGCAAATCCGGGGTCAGTCCCGTCGGGATCGGAATCTGCTCCACTGGAGCAGATTTCCCCGGCGGGTCTGACCCCGACAGTCATGCTGCCCATCGGCGTCTTCGACTCCGGCGTGGGCGGCCTGTCGGTGCTGCGCCATATCCGCGCGCAGCTGCCACAGGAAGACCTGATTTACTTTGCCGATTCGGCCTACGCGCCGTATGGCGACAAGACGGAACAGCAAGTGATCGACCGCTCGCTGGCGATCGCCGCGTATTTATTAGAGCAAGGCGCCAAGGCGCTGGTGGTGGCCTGCAACACGGCCACCATCTCCGCCATCAAGGCCTTGCGCGCGCGCTACCCGGAGTTGCCCATCGTCGGCGTCGAGCCGGGCCTCAAACCAGCGGCCGCCATCAGCCGCAACGGCAAGATCGGGGTGCTGGCCACCGAGCGCACCTTGCGCGGCGACAAGCTGCTGGCCCTGCGCGAACAGGTGAGCAACGCGACGGGCGCCACCTTCATCTTGCAGCCGTGCATCGGCCTGGCCGACCGCATTGAGCAATGCGCGCTGGGCAACGACCCGCTGGACGCCACCAGCGCCATGCTGGAACGCTACATCGCGCCCGTGCTGGCACAAGGCGTCGATACCCTGGTGCTGGGCTGCACTCACTACCCGTTCGTGCAGGACGCCATCGAGCGCACGGTGCGCGCGCACACGCAGGAAACCATCACCCTGGTCGACACGGGCGAAGCCGTGGCGCGCCAGCTGGCCCGGCTGCTCGACGCGGCCGGCTTGCGCCGTAGCAGCAGCAGCGATGCGCCCCGGCTGCAGGGCTACACGACGGCAAGCGTCGAATCGCTGGCGACAGCTTTCGCCGGTTTGCTGGACTTGCAGCCGCCCGTCGCCCACGTCCCCGTGTGAGCGGTGCCAGCCAAAGCGACCGTTTTCATGCAATCTTTCGATTCTTTAAAAAAGACTGCATTTAGATTTGCCACTTTGCCGAGTTCTTTGTATAATTCGGCACCTGTTCAGCAAAACAGCTAAACAGGTAAGTAAGACAGTGGTGGCTGTAGCTCAGTTGGTAGAGTCCAGGATTGTGATTCCTGTTGTCGTGGGTTCGAGCCCCATCAGCCACCCCACAGAATAATGAAGAGCCCGGTTTTCGAACCGGGCTTTTTCTATTCCGGCGCCCGTTTTTTATCCCTCTCCGATACCGGCCCCGGTATCGCTTCCTGCAAAAAATTCATTAGTGCAAATTTGACCATCGCCCTACTCTGGGGTGCGGCATCGACCGCATCATAAAAACAGCATGGAGACAACGATGAAACAATTGCTGGCAGCACTCTGCCTGATGTTCTGCGCCCACGCGCAGGCGGTCAACCTGACGGGCGTACCGAACGCGCACGATCCCGGCACCCTGACGCGCGACGGCGATACGTATTTCAATTTCACCACCGGCAACGGCATCTGGTATTCCAGTTCGACCGACATGCTGAACTGGTCGGCCGGCCCGGCGCCCGTTTTCAGCACGCCGCCGGCCTGGATTGCGAATAAAATTCCCAACTTCGGCGGCTCGTACTGGGCGCCGGATGTGATCCACATGAACGGCTACTATTATCTGTATTACTCGGTATCGACCTTCGGCACTTCCGTGTCGGCCATCGGCGTGGCCCGCTCGGCCTCGCTGAAAAACCCCAGCTGGACGGACCTGGGCATCGTCGTGCAATCGTATGGCGGCGGCGCGGAAATCAATGCCATCGACCCTGCCCTGTTCCGCGATTACGACGGCAAGGTCTACATGTCGTATGGCTCGTTCTTCGGCGGCATCGGCGTGACGGAAATCAACCAGGCCACGGGCAAGACCACGGGCAACGTCACCACCATTCTCGGGGGCGGCGGCAAGGATATCGAAGCGCCCTACATCACGCGCGACGGCGAGTATTACTATCTGTTCGTCAACCGCGGCAAATGCTGCCAGGGCGCCGCCAGCACCTATTACGTGGAAGTGCAGCGCGCCAGCAGCGTGACGGGGCCGTACAGCGGCACGCGCACGGTGCTGCCCAATCTCGATGGCAAGTACAAGGGGCCGGGGCATATCGGCGTGCTCAAGCAGGATGGCTGCAACTACACGTCCATCCACTACTACGACGTCAACGACAATGGCGCGGCCAAGCTCGACATATTGAAAATGAGCTACAGCGGCGGCTGGCCCAGCCTGACGCGCAATTTCACGGTGGCCAGCTGCGGCGGCATTTCCGACGGACCGACCGTACTGCGCTCGCGGCTGAGCGGCAAGGCCATGGCTGTGGCGGGCGCCAGCACGGTCAATGGCGCGCTGGTGCAGCAGCAAACGTATACGGGGGCCAAACACCAGCAATGGTATGTGGTGGGACATGGCGACGGGTATTACAGCCTGATCAACGCGAACAGCCTGCTGGGACTGGACGACTACAACAACTCGACCACGGCCGGCACGAACATCGCGCAATGGAGCTACTGGGGCGGACTGGGCCAGCAATGGCGCTTCGCCAGTCCCGCCTCCGGCTACCAGACGATCAGCAACCGCTACAGCAACCTGACCCTGGACGTATTAAATTTGAGCATGGCGGAAAACGCGCAGATCATCCAGTGGAACCTGACCAATGCGAACAACCAGCAATGGTCCTTGAGCCGGCCGTAGCGGTGGCGATAAAAGGCGTGCATACTGGAAGAAATTAACTGAAAGACACTATGCACGATACTGCCTACTTTAGCACCATGGGACGCTTCGTCCATGCCAGCGTGCGGCTGGAGGTACTGCTTGAGACGGCTCCCGCCGCGCTGCCGGCCAGCGTGCGGGCCGTGCAGGCAGAGCTGGCGGCGCTGCTCGCGCGCATGGTGGACGGCAGCCTGCAGCCGACGCAGGAGGAACTCGACGCCCTGACGGCGCGGGCCGAAGCGGCAATACGGGACGGCCAGGCGGCAGGCTGATCAGCCCGCCAGCACGGACTGCACCGTCGTCGCCAGGTCTTCCATGCGCACGGGCTTGACGAGGAAGTGGCGGAAGCCCACGGCCAGCGCGTCATCCATATACATGGGCAAGCTGTGGCCGGTAACGGCAATCAGCGCGGCATTTGCCGTGTCAGGATTGTTGTGCAGGCGGCGGCCGATCTCGATGCCGCTGATGCCGGGCATCTCGATGTCGAGGTAGACGGCGTCGGGCACGCACAGCTTGACTTGCTCGACGGCCATCTGCCAGTTGCGCACCACCACCACGTGGTGGCCCAGCGCTTCGAGCAGCATGGCCAGCGATTCGCCCACTTCCTGGTTGTCATCGACCACCAGCAAATTGAGCTTGCGCGCGGCGGCGGCAGGCTGCTCGCCCTGGCGGCGTTCCACGCTGGAACTGCCTGGTATCGGTTCAGTTATCTGGCTCATTGTACGTTCACGTCTGGCGGCTGCAAAAGCGGCAGTATACAAGAAGCGCGCAGAATGCCGCCGCACCCGAGCACTGTAGCCAAACGGCAATGCAAACGCCACTGTACCGCGCCAGCAACACTTCTCCCCGCTCCAGCAGGTAAAGCCGGGCCTACGCAGTTTGCGCAATTGACGGATAAAATGAGAATCATTATCATTCTTATCCCCTTGCGCCGGATGCCTACGCCACGATGCTGTCGCGCCGCCTGACTGCCCGCGCAACCATCGTCATTACGGAGATTCATGCATGGCTGCCACTTTTTCCCCACTTCCTTTCTCGCTGCGCCCGTGCGCGCTGGCCATCGCCCTGGCCTGCCTGGGCGCACCCCTGGCAGCCCAGGCGCAGGACGCCAATACCGCCAGCACAGCCAATGAGGCCGGCTCCATCATTGAATCGATCAAGGTCAGCGGCAACTTGCTGGGCACCAGCATGGCCGCCAGCACGAAGAATTTCGCCGGCGCCCGCACGGTGGTGCAAAAGGACGAGATCGAGAACTCGGGCGCGGCCAGCCTCAGCGACGTGATGCGCCGCATTCCCGGCGTGCAGATCAGCGACAATTCGGGCAGCGCCGGCAGCGCCGTATCGCTCAATATCGGCGTGCGCGGCCTGACCGGACGCTACTCGCCGCGCAGCACGATCTTGCTCGACGGTATCCCGATGGCGGTGGCGCCGTATGGCCAGCCGCAATTGTCGTTCGCGCCCGTCAGCCTGGCCAATGTCGAGACGGTCGACGTGGTGCGCGGCGGCGGCGCTGTGCGCTTCGGTCCGCAAAACGTGGGCGGCATCATCAACTTCAAGACGCGCCGCGTACCCACCACGCCCGGCGTCACGGGCGACGCCACCGTGCGCTACAACTCGTACAGCGAAGTGGGCCACAACACGCAGGCCAGTGTCTTTGCCGGCACCCAGCTCGACAATGGCCTGGGCCTGGCCGTGCTGTACTCGGGCATCCGCGGCAGCGACTGGCGCGTGGGCAGCGATGAAAAGGTCAACGACTTCGCCCTGAAATTCCGCTACGACCTGAGCCCTACCGCCGAGGTGTACGGCAAGCTGTCCTACTACGACGTGACGTCGCGTACGCCGGGCGGCCTGACCGCGGCGCAATACAAGCAGGACCCGTTCCAGAACACGCGCCCGACCGACTACTGGAGCGGCGAACGCAAGGCCTTCGACATCGGCTACCTGAATGCCATTTCCAGCACGCAGGAATTCGAAGTGCGCGGCTACTACAACAAGAGCTCGCGCGAAAGCACCCTCATCAATAACGGTCGCACGGGCCTGGGCCACCAGCCGCGCAACTATGAAACCACGGCCATCGAACCGCGCTATACGCAACGTTTCATCACGGGCAAGGTCTCGCAGGACGTCACCGTCGGCTACCGCTACCTGGCCGAGCGCGCCGATGAAACCATCTACAACGTCGTCATCGCCACGGGCGTGCAGCAGGCGCCGACGCGCTTCGCCGATAACTCGACCGATGCGCAAGCCGTGTATATCGACGACAAGATCGCCATCGATGCGTGGCGCATCACGCCGGGCGTGCGCTACGAGCACATCAAGACGGAACGCTTCAACCACTTGCCGGTCGACCAGAAAATCGAACTGCTCAACAACAAGGCCCTGCCGTCGCTGAACGTGGCCTACTTGCTCAACAACAATGTGACCCTGTTCAGCAACTACAACAGCTCGTTTGGCGCCGTGCAAAACACGCAGCTGAACTCGCAATCAAGCAAGAATCCGCTGCAGCCGGAACTGGCGAAAACGGCCGAACTGGGCGCGCGCTGGAAGAGCGGCCAATTGTCGGCCGAGGCAACCCTGTTCAACATCAAGTTCGACAACCAGATCCAGTCCGTCGGTAGCGGCGAAAACGCCGTCTTTTACAACGTGGGCGCCACGCATCACCGGGGCCTGGAATCGGCCGTCGACTACCACTTCGACAAGTCCGGCCCGCTGGCCGGCTTGAACGCCTACGCCACCTACAGCTACACCAAGGCAACCTTGCAGGATGGCGTGAACGCCGGCAACGACGTCCCCTTCTATTCGCGCAATACGGATACCATCGGCGCGCACTACCAGCTGGGCGCGTGGGGCTTCGATTTGTCGAGCAGCCACCAGAGCCGCCAGTTTGCCGACGAAGCCAATACCGTAGCAGAAAATGCGGCAGGCAACCTGGGCGTCATTCCCGGCTACCGCACCTGGAACACGCAGGCGAAATGGAAAGTGCCGGGCCAGAATGGCCTGGAGCTGGTGGCCGGCGTCAACAACCTGACGGACAAGCGCTATTTCACGCGCACGTCAGACGGCAACCTGGGCAAGATGGTGGGCGCGCCGCGCATGGTGTACTTGCAAGGCCGCTTGGCGTTCTGAACTGAAACGCCGCACCGTCTATCGCATCGATAGGCCGACGCGCACGCTTGCGGCAGGCAAAAACCTGCGCCATTGTTGTAATGGTGCAGGTTTTTTTTCGCCCACGATGTCACAAAAATTCTCTACTGCAAGCACGCTCAAGGCCGCGCTCGCTCTGGAGCGGAATTGCAATTAGTTCACCATGGAAATCAATTGCACCACAGCCATAAATGATTTCACAATTACAAATATTTTCAGCGAGCGCGTGTTCTTTTGGTGATTTTTGGTGATATTCTTTAAATGTCATTTAAGAAATTAAATGATCTTTTAATCAACTAAAACGAGAGCTCACATGAATACGCCTGCCACCTTGCTGAAGATTGCCGCACTGGCCACCCTGGTCACCGCCGGCGCCGCCAACGCCGCGACCGAACTGGTGGTCAACGGCAGTTTTGAAAGCAATGCCATCTCCTCGCCTTACGCGCAGCTGAGCGCAGTCACGGGATGGACCTCGTCCGTCAGCGGCAACACGGCCTTTGAAATCCAGAAGGGTGCCACGCAAGGCGGCCTGAGCGGCTTCAACCCTGTCGCCGCCGATGGCATGCAGTACCTGGAATTGAACACGGAAAGCCTGTCGTCCACCTACCAGACGATCGCCACCACGGCCGGCGGCACCTACGCGCTGTCGTTCGCCTACTCGGGCCGTCCCGATACCCCGGGCGGCGCCAGCAGCCTGATGAATGTCTACTGGGGTTCGACCCTGCTGACACCGACTGCACTGGTCGGCAACACGGGCGGCACCTGGCAGACCTACAGCCAGAACCTGACGGCGCTGGGCGCCTCCACCGTGCTGCGCTTCGAGTCGATCGGCCCCGTGTCCGCACCTACCTACGGCTCTTACCTGGACAATGTATCGGTGATGGCCGCCGTGCCCGAACCGGAAACCTACGCCATGATGCTGCTGGGCCTGGGCTTGCTGGGCTTCATGGCACGCCGCAAGCCTGCCGCCTGATCCAGCCGCATGCCAGCCAGGCCGCCCCGCTGCAAAGCCGGGCGGCTTTTTTACGCCTGAAGAGATAGTCCAGACCCAATAAATGTTGCCCAGAAGAATTAAATTGGGACTACAATAGCAGGGTATCAAGCAATGCCAAGCATCGCTCCGCCAAGGCCGCTACCCCGCCTTGATCATCAGCACGCATTTTTTGAACAGGATGGCCGGCGACCCCGGGCACGCTTGCGCCCCTGGCAGCGCCACCAAGCACGTACTATGTCTGAAGAAAAAACCATTACCGAAACCAGTTCCTACGGCAAGGACACCCCAGTCGGCCGTCCCGACGTCGATGGCCGCGCGGGCATTTTCGTGCCTACCGCGGCATTCGACATCAACAGCACCACCATCCGTAAGGGCGCCGGCATTGTCGGCTTCGGCAATCTGGATGGCACCCTGACCGTGTATTTCGAAGCCAACCGCTTTGATGAAAGCAATCTGCACAAGTGGGAGCACAAGGCGCGCAAGGCCTATGACCGCATGGTGATGGGCGCGCCGACGGTGTCGAAGGCGAAGATCGATGCGCGCATGCTGGAACAGGTGGGCATCATCGACGGCATGGGCATCAACCTCAAGCATCCGGAACGGCTGACGCACTGGCTGGCGATCTCGAACGTGCCAGACACGGCGCCGGAAGAACCGGTGCTGCGCTGGAAGAACCGCTAGAAGGGCCAGGCATGGGGCTTGGGCGCCCGTGACAAGGTGTTGTCCTACACGATAGCGGACAGTCATCTGATGCCCCTGGGCATTAACTCATCCTATGATGACAGCATACCCACCGCATCCAACGGGTCTACCATATCACCTACTCACACCTACTCAGGAGTACGACATGTCCCGCCTCATTCCGATCAGCTTTGGCGCCTTGCAAATAGGTCTGGCAGCGGCGGCGGTGTACATCCTGTGCTCGGCGGACGTGCTGCATCAGACATCCGTGTATTTCCACTAATGCACATGACAAAGCCAGGCAAGCGCCGCTTGCCTGGCTTTGTCCCGCATGCATCCGAATCTGATCAACCGTCAATCAGCGGCGGCCGTGATAACGGCCATGCCCGCCCCAGCCGCCGCGGTGTCCACCATAACGGCCAAAGCCAAACACGAAGTCCAGCCCGATCGACACGGGCGGATTGTAATAATACGGTTGCGGCGCGTACACGGGCGCCGGCACATACACGGGCTGCTGTATGTAGACAGGCTGCTGCTGCACGTACACGGGTTCATTCGTGTATTCCACGCGCGGCTGGCTCACCACGCGCGACGACTGCACGGGTTCGGACGACACCGTGTGCCATTCATATGGGTTGTAGGCGGCCTGTGGCGCACGCGTGCCGTAATACGCGGGGCCGGGCGGGGCCACGGCGCAGCCACCGAGGGCGGCCAGTGAAATTACTGCCAACAGGGTTTTCATCGCAATTCTCCTGATATGTACCACTACTTAATTAAGTACTATAAGAAATAATGCGGCACTTTGCTGTGCTTTTACCGATTGTTACACCCCTACGCACGCCGCAACATGACATGTCGCACGGCCGCCACATGCGGCCTGCCCAGCACATTGCCTCAAATAAAGGGAATGTCGCAAGTATCGATGGCCTTGCCGGCCGCATCGTAACGCTGCACGCACATCTGGTAACGCACGCCGTAATCAAGCTCCACCTGCTCGACCTTGCCGTACTTTAATTTCCAGCTGGGCTGCACCTGCCGCTTGCCGCTCAGGGCCGCCACATCCTGCGGGATGGCCATGGCCGTCTGGGTCTCGCCCTGGCGCGCATCCTGGCGCCGCGCCACCTCCATGGACACGCTCAGCGCCACGTCAACGCCACCTTCGGCATACGCCAGCGTGGGCGCGCTGCGCTTGGCCCGCATCACGCCCCAGGCGCAGGCATTGCCGCCGGCTTCGCATTGCTTCAGTTGCGCCAGCGGAAAATATTCCGCAGCGACCTTGCCATCCTTGATGGGCCAGCTGGTGCGCACGCCATCGCGCTTGCCGCTGAGGGGATTGTCCCAGCTCAGGCTATTGACGACGGCGACGGTCTGTCCCGGCTGCAAGCCTGCCGGCGTACCCAGGCCAGCACAGGCGGACAACAGCAGGGTGCTGGCGGCGAACGTGGACAGTATCAGGATGCGTTGCATAATAAACCTCTTCTGGCGGAATCCGCAGTGGTATGCCCCGAGGGTAACAGAATCGGGAGCGGTGGCGCCGTTGACTGGCGCACATAAGAAGACGGGCAGCGCCCTTGCAAGCGCTGCCCGTCGCGGGTCAAGCATGCCGGGAGTCACGCTCCCGACGGTACCTGGATCAGTCCAGCTTCCAGGCGTAATCGACCTTGGTCCAGGTTTGCGCGGCAGCGCCATCCTTGGTGCCCGGCTTGAACTTGCATGCGGACAGCGCCTTGATGGCGGCCTTGTCCAGATTCTTGAAGCCGCTGCTCTTCTCGACTTTCGAATCGGCAACACTGCCGTCCGCATTGACCAGGAAGGACATCGACACGGTGCCCTGCTCTTCGTTCATCAGCGAGGCTTTAGGATAGTCGGCCTTGCAGTTCTTGGAATCGAACGACGCCGGCACTTCCGCCGCAAAGGCAGCGGACGAAACGGACACCAGCAAGGCTGCTGCAACACTCATAAAACGCTTATTCTCAAACATGTGCTTCCCCATGATTATCAGATACGGTAATTACAATTTCCAGGAATAGTGGACCGTGGTCCAGCTTTCCACTGCGCTGCCATCTTTGCTTCCCGCTACCACCTGGCAGCGGGCCGCCGCTATCACGGCCGCCTTGTCCAGATCGCGAAAGCCGGTACTTTTTTCGATTTTGACATCGACTACCTTGCCTTCCGCCGTCACCAGCACGGACAAGCGAATGTCGCCCTCTTCCTGGTTCAGGCGGGAACGCTCCGGATAGTCAGCCTTGCATTGTTCGACGTCAAATACGGCCGGCACCTCCGCCGCCAGCACGGCGCCGCTCGCGCAGCCCAGCAGTGCGGCGGCTACGATGGCCTGGCGACAGCAATGCCGGACGCTCAAAACTCTTCCCACTCGTCATTGCTGGTGCTGCTGGCAGCTGCCGCCTTGCGTGGCGCCGGGGCTGCCGGAGCGGCAGGCGCGGCCGCTTCGGCCTTGCGCGTCAGCGACTTCACCGGGCGCAATGCCGCGGCCGGCTTGCGCACGGCGACAGGTGCGGCGGCCACAGGCGCCGGTACATATGCCGCCGGTTTTTCTTCGCCTTCAACCAGCTTGAAAATGCTGACCACGTGGGCCAGTTCGGCCGCCTGGTCCTGCAGGCTTTGCGCTGCGGCGGCCGCTTGCTCCACCAGCGCCGCATTTTGCTGCGTCATGCCATCCATCTCGATGATCGACAGGTTGACTTGCTCGATGCCGGCGCTTTGTTCCTGGCTGGCACTGGCGATCTCGCTCATGATGTCGGTCACGCGGCGTACGCTGTCGACCACTTCGCCCATCGTCACGCCGGCCTGGCCGACCAGGCGCGTGCCGCGTTCCGTCTTCTCGGCCGAATCGTCGATGAGGATCTTGATTTCTTTCGCGGCGCCAGCCGAGCGCTGCGCCAGGTTGCGCACTTCCGACGCCACCACGGCAAAGCCGCGGCCTTGTTCGCCGGCGCGTGCCGCTTCCACGGCCGCGTTCAGCGCCAGGATGTTGGTCTGGAAAGCGATGCCGTCGATCACGCCGATGATGTCGACAATCTTCTTCGCCGACTCGTTGATCGAGCTCATGGTATCGACCACTTGCGAGACCACGGAGCCGCCCTTCAGGGCCACGTCCGACGCGGTGGCGGCCAGCTTGTTGGCTTCCCGCGCATTGTCCGCATTCTGTTTCACGGTCGAGGTCAGTTCTTCCATGGCCGACGCGGTTTTTTCCAGCGCGCTGGCCTGCATTTCCGTACGCGACGACAGGTCGATATTGCCGTCGGCAATTTCACGCGACGCCGTGCCGATGGTTTCCGTACCGACGCGCACCTGGCCGACGATGCCCACCAGGCTGTTGCGCATTTCCTTCATTTCCGCCAGCAGGCTGGAATTGTCCGAAGGCTGCGTGTGGATGCCGATCGACAGGTCGCCATTGGCGATGCTGCCGGCGATCGATGCCGTGTAGTCAGGCTCGCCGCCCAGCTGCTTCAGCAAGCCACGGGTGATCACCAGTGCCGCCGCCACGCCCATCGCCACGGCCAGTGCGCCGAGGATGATCATGAACAGGCGCGCGCTGTCGAAGGCCTTGCGGGCATCCGACTGCATCTGCTCGTTCAGCTTGTCTTCCAGCGTGGCCAGCTGCTCCAGCGCTTCCATCCATTTTTTCTGTACCGGGCGGATTTCCTTGATCATCACGCGCGTGGCGCCTTCCGCATCGTTGGCCATCCACAGGGCGGATGCCTTGGCGATGGCCGGCATGGCGGCGGCTTCGTATTCCTTGATCGAGGCCAGCAAGGCCTTTTCTTCAGGCGTCGACTCGATGGCGAATTTCTCTTCGAGCTTTTTCTGCGTGTCCTGGTAAGTGGCCGTCTGCGTCTTGATACGTGCCATTTCCGGCTCCATATCGCTCGCGTCCGTCATCAGGGTCAGGATGCGCAGCGAGGTGATGCGGTCGCTGACGTTGCCACGCATATCGATCACCAGGCGGGTGACGACGTTGTTGACGTTGATCACATGATCGAGACGTTCCTGGATTTGCGCCATGCGCGCGATGCCGAGGACGGTCACGGCCACCAGCAGAACCAGCACCAGGGCGAATCCCAGGCCCAGGCGGGTACCAACCTTCATTTTTGCTAAATTCATTTCGGCTCTTCGTAAATGAAACTATTGATAAGAATTTTGCCCGGCACGACAAGACGAAGGCTGCGTGACGCCGGTATCCACCGCTGCCGACTGGTCAGCTGGTGGTATCCGGCCGCACGCAGCCCGAGGTACTTCCTGGTCTACGCAGCCCCGAAAACACCGGTGACTGCGAATGCAAATTTGTTCCACACGCTGAAGTTTTCACACCATTGATGGCTAGATCAACATCAAACATTCATATGAGAAATATTTGTCTATAATCAATTATAGGTGTAAATTTTGCCTCAAAGCAAGCAATAAGTGCCTGAATAAATTGCATATTAACTTTCTTCGGGGAAATGGCAACAAAGCCGTTTCTTGCCTTCTAGAAATGCCCCCTGGCAGTGCAGGCGTGCGCCGAAACAGCGCATTTACAACACATGGCATAGCCATATGACATCGTTTTGGGAGAGGTGCTCAGAGGAAGGGGAAGTGCGACAATACCAGTGCGCAAGTGCACCGGTATAGACAAGTTGGATTAGCGGTCCCAGCTGCAACGCAACACATAGGCGTGGTCGTCTGTGCCGAAGACAAAGATGCTCCAGATGGCACCCAATCGACTGGCCAGGCTGCCCCGACCCGATGATACCAGTTGATACCAGCGCGGCTCGCTACCGAACAGTTCGGCCAGTTCAGCTTCGAAACCGTCATATAAACGCGCGTCAAGCGGCGCGCGGTCCGCCTCGCTCATCGGCAGCAGGCGCTCGAGCAGCCACTGGCGCGGCGTGCACAAGGCACCGCTGCATGCTACGCTCTCGATCGGCTCCAAACGCATGCCGTCCGGTGCCAGCGTCAGCGCGCGGCACAGCGTGTCAAGCGCGGCCTGCGGCGCGACGGGCCCCAGATACTCGCACAGAAACAGGCTGCCATCATCCTTCAGTGCCGTGACGGCTTGCAGGTAGCCATGCAGTTGCTGCGCATGGGCGTGGACGTCGCCGCTCATCAGGCCGGCAGCGACAGGCGCGCCGCCGCTTCCAGCAGCAAACGGGGGTCGCCCGAGGCCAGCTTCTTGGAATCGGACAAGGTCTGGCGGAAGCCGCGCGCGCCGGGCAGGTTTTGCATCAGGCCCAGCATATGGCGCGTGACGCTGTTCAGTTTTAATCTGCCCGCTTCTTTTTCCAGCTGTGCGCTGATGTAGGGAATCATCGCTTCGAGCACCTGTTCGCGCGTTTTGACGGGCGCGTCGTCGCCGTAGTAGCGCTGGTCGAACTGCGCCATCACATACGGATTGTGGTAAGCCTCGCGGCCCAGCATCACGCCATCGAGGTGCTGCAGATGCAGGTCGATTTCATCGAGCGTCTTGATGCCGCCATTGATGATGAACTCGAACTGGGGAAAGTCGCGCTTCAACCGATACGCGTAATCGTATTTCAGCGGTGGCACTTCGCGGTTTTCCTTCGGGCTCAGGCCTTTCAGGATGGCATTGCGCGCATGCACGATAAAGGTCTTGCAGCCGGCGTCGGCCACGGTGCCGACGAAGTCGCGCACGAAGTCATACGACTCGCTGTCATCGATGCCGATGCGGTGTTTTACCGTGACGTCGATATCGACCACGTCGCGCATGGCTTTCACGCAGTCGGCCACCAGTTGCGGCTCGGCCATCAGGCAGGCGCCGAATGCGCCCTTCTGCACGCGCTCGGACGGGCAGCCGCAGTTCAGGTTGACTTCGTCATAGCCCCACTGCTGGCCCAGCCTAGCGCTGGTGGCCAGGTCCTTCGGATCGCTGCCGCCCAGCTGCAGGGCGACCGGGTGCTCTTCCTCGTTGAAGCGCAAATGGCGCTCCACGTCGCCGTACACCAGCGCGCCCGTCGTGACCATCTCGGTATAGAGCCAGGTGTGGCGCGTGATCTCGCGGTGGAACTTGCGGCAGTGGCGGTCGGTCCAGTCCATCATGGGAGCGACGGAGAGGCGGCGGGAAGGCAAGGAAGAGGAAGTCATGGTGTCTACAAAAAAACAGGGGCTGCAAATGACAAACCCGCTGCGCGCCCCACCAGTGACGGTGACGCGGCGCAGCGGGCCGGAGGCAACATGGCCCGCAGGCCATGCGCTACAACATATTAAGAATCACGCGACGCTTTTTTACGCTCGTGCTCTTTCAGGAAACGCTTGCGCAGACGGATCGATTTTGGCGTGATTTCCACCAGTTCGTCGTCCTCGATGAACTCGACCGCGTATTCCAGGGACATCTGGATAGGTGGTACCAGGCGCACCGCTTCGTCGGTACCCGACGAACGCACGTTGGTCAGCTGCTTGCCCTTGATCGGGTTGACGACCAGGTCGTTGTCGCGCGAGTGGATACCGATGACCATGCCTTCGTACACTGGATCGTTGTGCGACACGAACATGCGGCCGCGGTCTTGCAGTTTCCAGATAGCGTAAGCAACAGCAGCGCCGTCATCTTGCGAAATCAGCACGCCGTTGCGACGGCCAGCCATTTCGCCACGGGTGTTGTCGACCGGTGCGTATTCGTGGAATACGTGGCTCATCAGGCCGGTGCCGCGGGTCAGGGTCATGAATTCGCCCTGGAAGCCGATCAGGCCACGCGCCGGGATCAGGTACTCGAGACGCACGCGGCCCTTGCCATCCGATTCCATGTTTTGCAGGTCGCCGCGACGACGGCCCAGTTCTTCCATGACGCCGCCCTGGTTGGCTTCTTCAACGTCAACCGACAGGTTTTCAAACGGCTCGTGGCGCACGCCATCGACCATCTTGAACACCACGCGTGGACGCGATACGGCCAGCTCGAAGCCTTCGCGGCGCATGTTTTCGATCAGAATCGTCAGGTGCAGCTCGCCGCGGCCCGATACTTCAAAGATCGTGTCGTCGTCGGTTGGTGCCACGCGCAGAGCAACGTTGGCTTTCAATTCTTTTTCCAGACGGTCGCGCAGTTGACGCGAGGTCACGAACTTGCCTTCGCGGCCAGCCAGTGGCGAGTTGTTGACCATGAAGTTCATGGTCAGGGTAGGCTCGTCGACGGTCAGCATCGGCAGCGCTTCAGGCGTGTCCAGTGCGCACAGGGTCGAACCGATGCCGATTTCATCGATACCGTTGATCAGGCAGATGTCGCCGGCGACGGCTTCGTCCACCAGCACGCGCTCCAGGCCCTTGAAGTTCAGCACCTGGTTGATGCGGGCCTTGGTTGGGGTAGCGCCTGGGCCATTGATGACCAGCACGTCCTGACCGACTTTGACGGTACCGCGGTTGACGCGGCCAATGCCGATCTTGCCCACGTACGACGAGTAGTCGAGCGAGGTGATCTGCATTTGCAGCGGGCCTTCCGGATTGTCGTCGCGCACTGGAACGTGTTCCAGGATGGCGTCAAACATCGGCTTCATGTCGCCGCCGCGCACGTCTTCGGTCAGGCCGGCATAGCCGTTCAGGCCCGAAGCGTAAACGATAGGGAAGTCCAGTTGCTCGTCGGTAGCGCCCAGCTTGTCGAACAGTTCGAACGTCTGGTTGATGGCCCAGTCCGGGCGCGCGCCTGGACGGTCGATCTTGTTGACGATGACGATAGGCTTCAGACCCAGTGCCAGCGCTTTGCGCGTGACGAAACGGGTTTGCGGCATCGGGCCTTCCTGTGCATCGATCAGCAGCAGGACGGAGTCAACCATCGACAGAACACGTTCCACTTCGCCGCCGAAGTCGGCGTGGCCTGGGGTGTCGACGATGTTGATGTGGGTGCCTTCGTACTCAACAGCGCAGTTCTTCGACAGAATCGTAATGCCGCGCTCCTTTTCCAGGTCGTTCGAGTCCATGACTCGGGTGTCGACCGCTTGGTTTTCACGGAAGGTGCCGGACTGGCGCAGCAGCTGATCCACCAGCGTGGTTTTGCCGTGGTCAACGTGGGCGATAATGGCGATATTACGAATTGCGCGTTTTGTATTTGACATGGTCGTAGTAGTTACTGAAAAACTGCGGTGTGCGTACAAGATGTACGAGATACCCGAATGCTAATCTATTTCCGGAACCGCGTAGTATAGCATGTTGCGTTGCAACGCTATCTAAAAATGCTGGCGGCTCCCGCAGTCGGGGACGGATTGTTTAAAAAAGCGACACTGTTTGAAGAGTATCGCTGAGTGATGACATTAAGATGACTTATGGCAACCCTGGCCAAAGCCGGGGTCGGACCCTGAGGGTCCGACCCCGGTATTCGCTGCGGGCTTATTGATGTGCCGTGGCAATCAGCCTTTCCGGCGCCAGGATGCTATATTCCTGCAACTGGCCCGTGCCCAGCAGCTTGGCGTCGTGATACACGCGCACCCTGCCCGGCTCGGCTGGCACGGCGACGTCTTCCTTGCCCAGCGCGATGCGCTGGCCATGCAGGAAACGCTTGGCCAATTCTTCCGTCAGCTGCACGGCAGGGAAACTCGACAGCAAGGCATCGACGGGCGCCAGCAAACTCAAGGGAGCGGCATGCGCGGTCAGTTCATCGAGGGTGACGACGCCATCCAGCGTCAGGCTGCCCACCTGCGTGCGGCGCAAGGCGTTCAGGTGCGCGCCACAGCCGAGGGCGTGGCCGATGTCTTCGCCCAGCACGCGGATATACGTGCCCTTGCTGCACATCACGGACAATTTCAGGAACGGGGCTTCGTAGCTCAAGAACTCCAGCTTGTGGATGGTCACCGGGCGCGCTTCGCGCTCCAGGGTGATGCCCGCCCTTGCATACTCATATAAGGGCTTGCCGTCTCTTTTCAAGGCCGAGTACATGGGCGGCGTCTGCAGGATCGGCCCGCGGAACCGCGCCAGCACGGCGTCGATCTGCTCTTGCGTGACGTTGACGTCGCGCGTTTCCAGCACTTCGCCCTCGGTATCGCCCGTATCCGTCGTCTGCCCCAGATGTACCAGGGTTTCGTAGGTTTTGTCAGCTTCCAGCAAATCCTGGGAAAACTTGGTGGCCTCGCCAAAGCACAGCGGCAGCAAGCCCGTGGCGAACGGGTCCAGGGTGCCCGTGTGGCCCGCTTTCTTGGCGTTCAGCACGCGCTTGGCCTTGATCAGCGCATCGTTGCTGGACCAGCCCACGGGCTTGTCCAGCAGCAGAACGCCGTCCACCAGGTCGCGCACCCGCTTGATGCCGGGCGGTTTCTTCGGACCGGCCACTGTTATTGCTCGTCCGCTTTGTCTGCAGGCTTTTCGTCCGGCTCGGCATCGGCCGCGCGCGTGGCGTTGGCCTTGTCGATCAGGAGCGACATTTCCATGCCGCGCGAGGTCGAGCTGTCATGCACGAAATGCAGCATCGGCAGAGTGTGGATGTGCAGGCGCTTGCCCAGCAGGCCACGGATGAAGCCGGCCGCGGCCATCAGGCCTTCGGTGGTGTTCTTGATGGCTTCCTTGCTGTCTTTCAACATCGTGAAAAACACCTTGGCGTGCGCGTAGTCGGGGGTAATCTGTACTTCGGTGATGGTGATCATCGTGCCAACGCGCGGGTCTTTCAATTCGTAGGCGATGATTTCAGCCAGATCGCGCTGGATCTGGTCCGCCACGCGCAAGCCGCGCGCTGGCATGGTTTTGCTATGTTTAGCCATGATAGTAAGTGCTGTCCTAAGTGCCGCAGGGCGCATGGGTCAAACGGTTGCCCGTTGACCAATGCGCCCCACGTGTTTGCGCGGACAACGATATGTCCGCGCCATTACTTCTGTGATTACAGGGTACGAGCGATTTCCTGAACTTCGAACACTTCCAGGGTGTCGCCAACCTGAATGTCGTTGTAGTTCTTCAGCGACAGGCCGCACTCCAGACCGGCGCGAACTTCTTTCGCATCGTCCTTGAAGCGTTTCAGGGAGTCGATCTCGCCGCTCCACACCACGATGTTGTTGCGCAACAGGCGGACGGAAGAAGCACGCTTGACCACGCCATCGGTGACCAGGCAACCGGCAATCGCGCCCACTTTCGAGACCAGGATAACCTGGCGGATCTCGACCTGGCCGATAACGGTTTCGCGTTTCTCTGGTGCCAACATGCCCGACAACGCCGATTTGATCTCGTCGATCGCATCGTAAATGATGTTGTAGTAGCGAATGTCCACGCCATTCGACTCGGCCAGCTTGCGTGCCTGGGCATCAGCACGGGCGTTAAAGCCGATGATGACCGCTTTCGAGGCGACTGCCAGGTTGACGTCCGATTCCGTGATACCACCGACGGCAGCGTGAACCACTTGTACGCGCACTTCGGAAGTCGAGAGTTTCTGCAAGGAACCCACCAGCGCTTCTTGCGAACCTTGCACGTCGGTCTTGATGATCAATGGCAAGTTTTTCACTTCGCCTTCGGCCATCTGGTCGAACATGTTTTCCAGCTTCGCGGCTTGCTGCTTCGCCAGTTTCACGTCACGGAACTTACCTTGACGGAACAGACCGATTTCACGCGCCTTGCGCTCGTCAGCCATGACGACGACTTCTTCACCGGCAACCGGCACTTCCGTCAGACCCTGGATTTCGACCGGGATCGAAGGACCCGCTTCAGCGATGGCTTTGCCGTTCTCGTCCAGCATGGCGCGAACGCGGCCATACGAAGAGCCCGCCAAGATCACGTCGCCGCGGCGCAAGGTACCGGACTGCACCAGGATCGTCGCGACAGGACCACGGCCCTTGTCCAGACGCGCCTCGACCACCAGGCCGCGCGCAGGTGCTTCCACCGGCGCCGTCAGTTCCAATACTTCGGCTTGCAACAGCACTTGTTCCAGCAGATCGTCGATACCCTGGCCCGTTTTGGCCGATACCGGCACGAATGGCGATTCGCCACCGTATTCTTCCGGCACGACTTGTTCGGCGACCAGTTCCTGCGTCACGCGGTCAACGTTGCCGCCTGGTTTGTCGACCTTGTTGATCGCCACCACCAGCGGTACGCCAGCTGCTTTCGCATGGGCAATCGCTTCTTTCGTTTGCGGCATCACGCCATCGTCGGCGGCAACCACCAGAATGACGATGTCGGTTGCCTTGGCGCCACGGGCACGCATGGCGGTAAACGCCTCGTGGCCCGGGGTGTCGAGGAAGGTGATCATGCCGCGTGGCGTATCGACGTGGTATGCGCCGATATGCTGCGTAATGCCGCCCGCTTCGCCCGACGCCACTTTGGCGCGGCGGATGTAATCGAGCAGCGAGGTTTTACCATGGTCGACGTGACCCATGACGGTCACCACCGGTGCGCGTGGCTTGGTTTCGAAGTGCGCGTGTTCGCCCACGTCGGCCAGCAGCGCTTCCGGATCGTCCAGTTCGGCGGCGAACGCCTTGTGGCCCATTTCTTCCACCAGAATCATGGCGGTTTCCTGGTCCAGCACCTGGTTGATCGTGCACATCTGGCCCAATTTCATCAAATGCTTGATGACTTCGGATGCCTTGACGGACATCTTGTGTGCCAGTTCGGCCACGGTGATCGTTTCAGGTACGTGCACGTCCTTGACGACGGCTTCCGTCGGCGCCTGGAAGTTCGATTCACGGTCGTCATGGTGCGTCGGGCGACGGCCCTTCGCGCCACCGCGCCAGCTGTCACGGCCGCCTGGGCCGCTATTGCCGCGTGGCTTTGGACCACCGGTGGTGCCGCGTTTTTTCGCGTCATCGGACCAGGTGGACGACACATTCGCCGACTTGATGGATTTCTTGTCTGCAACAGCAGGCTTCTTGTCGCCCGGCTTGTCGCCTGGTTTCTTGTCAGCAGGCTTGTGCAGGGTGCCTTCCGGCGCCTTTGGTTTGACAGCAACCGGTACCGGCTCAGGGGCTTTGATGGCGCGGCGTGGCGCGTTCATCATGGCCTTGATCTGGGCTACCTCATCGGCAACAGCCTTGCGTGCGCGCTCGGTGGCTTCCGCTTTGTCAGCGGCTTCCTTGGCGGCAACAGCAGCGGCAGCGGCTTTTTTCTTCGCTTCTTCAGCGGCGGCAGCTTTTTTCGCTTCCGCGGCGGCGTCGTCAACGACAGGCGCGGCGGCGCTGGCGGCAGGCGCGGCGGCAGCCTTGGCGGCGGCTTTCTTCGCTTCCGCTTCAGCTTCTTTCTTCGCGGCCAGTTCAGCCTGTTGCGTGGCTTTCGCCTGGGCTTCTTTTTCCGCGTCGAGTTTGGCCAGACGTTCTTGCTTTTCGCGCAGATCGGCTTCCTGACGGGCGATCAGTTCTGCCTGTTTACGGGCATCTTCTTCACGGCGCGCCACTTCGGCGGGATCGATCACCGGCGCGGCAGGCGCGGCCGGTTCAGCTGCGACCGGCGCAGCTTCGTCACGCTGGACAAAGGTGCGTTTCTTGCGCACTTCCACCTGGATGGTGCGCGACTTGCCGGTGGCGTCAGCTTGCTTGATTTCAGTCGTTTCCTTGCGGGTCACGGTGATTTTTTTCTTTTCTGTGTCAGCCGCTGCGCCGTGTGTGCGGCGCAGATGATCCAAAAGCTTGTCCTTATCATCTTTCGACAATGGATCTGACGTCGAACTTTTCTCGACGCCGGCAGAACGCAGCTGCGTCAGCAGCAAATCTGCAGGCATCTTCAGTTCGGTGGCAAATTGGGCTACGTTGTTACTCGCCATTCAGTCCTCTTTTCTATGTGTCGCGGAGATGATAAAGATACTCAAATTAAGCCTTTGCGGATTCGGCCAGACTCCATGCCTTGGCTTGCAACGCCTTGGCACGATCGTCATATTTCGAGTCAACCAACTTCATCTCATCGTCGGTCACATCTTTAAATTCACTTGTAATCAGTTCACGCGCACGGTCCGCAGACAAGGCCAGGATTGCGCCAAATTCGTCGTATGCCAGTGCTGCAAATGCTTCTACGGTCTTGATACCAGCCAGACCCAGCTTGCCGGCGGTGATGCGGTCCATGCCTTCCAGATTCACCAACGCCTCGTCCATGCCTTCCAGACCCTCTTCCGAAGCGATCGCTTCGGTCACGAGCGCATCACGCGCACGGGTACGGAGTTCATTGACGGTATCTTCGTCAAACGATTCGATTTCCAGCATTTCGGAAATTGGCACGTAAGCGATTTCTTCCAGACTGGCGAAACCTTCTTCCACCAGAATATCAGCCACTTCCTGGTCGACATCGAGCTTTTCCATGAACAGGATGCGCACGGCAGCCGTTTCCTGGGCAGCTTTGTCAGCCGATTCTTCGGCCGTCATGATGTTGATCTTCCAGCCGGTCAGTTCGGAAGCCAGGCGCACGTTCTGGCCGGAGCGGCCGATCGCGATTGCCAGGTTTTCTTCATCGACCACGACATCCATGGCGTGCTTCTCTTCGTCGACCATGATCGACGACACGTTCGCCGGCGCCAGGGCGCCGATGACGAACTGCGCCGGATCTTCCGACCACAGCACGATGTCGACACGTTCGCCGCCCAGCTCGCCGGTCACAGCCTGCACGCGCGAACCGCGCATGCCGACGCAAGTACCGATCGGGTCGATGCGCTTGTCGGCCGTGTAGACGGCGATCTTGGCGCGCACGCCGGCATCGCGGGCTGCGGATTTGATTTCCAGCATGCCTTGCTCGATTTCCGGCACTTCCAGCTCGAACAGCTTCATGATGAATTCCGGCGCGGTGCGCGACAGAATCACTTGCGGGCCGCGCATGTTGCGGTCGATGCGCAAGATGTAGGCACGCACACGGTCGCCGATACGCAGATTCTCTTTCGGGATCATCTGGTCGCGTGGCAGACGTGCTTCGATCTTGCCCGACTCGACGATGGCGTCGCCGCGTTCCATGCGCTTGATGGTGCCGGTGACGAGCGAATCGCCGCGTTCCAGGAAGTCCACCAGGATCTGTTCGCGCTCGGCGTCACGCACGCGCTGCAGGACAACCTGTTTGGTGTCTTGCGCAAAGCGGCGGCCGAATTCGACGGATTCAATCGGTTCTTCGATGTGGTCATCGACTTCGATATCGGGAATCTGTTCTTTGGCCTCGAAATGCAGGATCTCCTGATCCGGCAGTTGCAGACCTGCTTCATCGGGCACCACGTGCCAGCGGCGGAACGATTCAAATTCGCCCGTTTCGCGGTCGATCGAAACGCGGATGTCTACCTCACCCTCATACCGTTTCTTCGTGGCTTGCGCCAACGCGAATTCGAGGGCGCCGAAGACGACATCTTTATCGACGTTTTTTTTCGCGCGCCAGCGCGTCAACCAATAATAAAACTTCGCGGCTCATGCTTTGCGTCCCTTAAAAACCACCTGCGGCACCAAGCGTGCCTTATCCACGTCGGCGAGCGTAAACTCCAACATCGCCGGACCATCCTTACCTTCAAATTCCAACGACAATTTATCGCCCACGGGTTCTTGCAGAATCCCCTGGAACGATTTCCGGTTGTTCGTACCCGGCATCGCCACCATCAGCTTGACGATGATTTCCTGGCCTGCGAAACGGACAAAGTCTTCCAGCTTGCGCACCGGACGATCCAGACCCGGGGAAGAAATCTCGAGACGTTCGTAAGGAACGTTCTCTACCGTCAACACATGCGATAACTGGTGACTGACCGTGGCACAGTCTTCGACCGTGATCGGACCTTTTTCAGCGGCATCGGCGGCGCTGAAATCAATAAAGACGCGCAGCAGTCCGCGCTCGGCACGTTCGACATCAACGAGCTCATAGCCCAGACCAGTGACTGTCTTTTCAATTAATCCCAACTGCTGCAAGAAATTCTCCAGAAATAAGGCCCGCTTTCAGCATCGCGGCACTGAAACAGCACCGGCGGCATGCAAAAAACACGCATTCAAGTCATATATGGCCCCTTGCGGAGCCATTACAAACGGTTCAACAAAAAAAAAAATGGGCATCTGCCCATCTTCTTGTATTTCCCCAACCAGATGAAAGCACTCCCCACCAAACAACCCTGCGGAGAACTTTTATTAGGCTGCAGATTATAACCTCTTATTAACTTCGCCGCAATGCCGCACACGAGGAGCGGCCCGGCTTACAACAGTTACAAGAGCGCGCACCCGCGGCAGATCGGCGGGCGCGCGAGAAGAAACTCTCCCGAATTAACCTTTGCTGCGGCGGCGCGGCATGCCATCCATGCCGCCACGATCCATGCCGCCACGTGGCTGGCCACCGGAACGCGCCTGGCCGCCGGCACCACCGCCCGCATTACGGCGCGGACCGGTATTGGCGAAACCAAATGCCGTTTGCAGCGGATCTGGCTGGCGCGGACCGCGCTGCGGTGCGCGGCCTTCGCCACCACC
>NZ_NRDQ01000059.1 GCF_002878455.1 Janthinobacterium sp. AD80 | reverse complement strand
CGGGTGCCGGTTGCGCCTGGCGTGGCGCGGCAGCCGGTGCAGGCGTCGGTGCCGGCGCTGGCGCCTGGCGACCTACGTTTTGCGACTGGCGGCCAAACGAACGGCCACCACCCATGGGACGGGCCAGCGCCTCGCCCAGCATGGATACCGTGGTCGCGGCCAGCATCATGCCGACCATAAATTTCTTCAATTTCATTCCATCTCCTAAAAACACCAACGTTGATGCATTACATCTTGATACCGGTGTGCAAAGCGGCAATGCCTGCCGTCAGATTGTAGTACTGCACGCGCTCCAGGCCCGCCGTTTCCATCATGGTTTTCAGCGTTTCCTGGTCCGGATGCATGCGGATCGATTCTGCCAGGTAGCGATAGCTTTCCGCGTCGCCGGCGATCTTCTGTCCAAACCACGGCAAGACCGAGAACGAATACAGGTCGTACGGTTTTTGCAGGGGGGCCGCCACCTTGGAAAACTCCAGCACCAGCAGCTTGCCGCCCGGTTTCAGCACGCGGCGCATTTCCGCCAGCGCCACATCCTTGTGCGTCATGTTGCGCAGGCCAAAGGCCACGCTGACACGGTCAAAATAGTTATCCGGGAATGGCAGTTTCTCCGCATCACACAACAAGGTGGGGGTGAGCAAGCCGCGATTCAAGAGGCGGTCGCGGCCCACGCGCAACATCGATTCATTGATATCGGTCAGCCAGACTTCGCCAGTCGGGCCCGCCTGCTTGGCGAAAGCCTTCGACAGGTCGCCCGTGCCGCCGGCGATGTCGAGCACCTTGAAGCCGGGGCGCACGCCCGCATTGGCAATCGTAAACGTCTTCCACAGACGGTGCAGCCCGCCCGACATCAAGTCGTTCATCACGTCGTATTTGGCAGCGACGGAATGGAACACCTTGGCGACTTCGCGCACTTTGTCGTCTTCTGCAACTGTTTTGTATCCGAAATGGGTCGTATTGGTCATGGTAGGCAGTCTGTTTGAACTTGGGTGTATTATACAAGCGGCAGGCGCATTTCCCCCTGACGCCGGAGAAGGTATTGCCTTTCCACCGTATTCACCGCCAGGGGTGCCGCCTGCGCATAGGCCGCCAGCGCCCCGGCGCGGTCGCCCTGGCGGCGCAGCAAATCGGCGCGGGCCGCATGCAGATAATGCGAGTTGGCCAGGCCGGGCAGCGCTTCCAGGCGCGCCAGCCACGCCAGGCCATGTTGCGCGCCATGCGCCATGGCGCAGGCGATCACGGCGTTGAGCAGTATCAGCGGCTCCGGCTTGTACCGCAGCAAGGCGCCATACAGCAGGTGAATCTGGCGCCAGTCCGCCTCCCCGGCCGTGGCCGCCCTGGCGTGCAAGGCGGCAATTGCCGCTTGCAACTGGTATGGCCCCGGCGTCCGCGCGACCAGTGCCTGCTCCAGCACGGCCAGCCCTTCGGCGATCAGCTCGCCTTGCCAGCGGCTGCGGTCCTGCTCTTCCAGGGTCAGCAACTGGCCATCCGGCGACAGCCGCGCCGCGCCGCGCGAGGCTTGCAGCAACAGCAAGGCCAGCAGCCCCTGCACTTCCGGCTGGTGCGGCAGCAGGCTGTCGAGCAGCCGCGCCAGGCGCAAGGCTTCCGCGCACAGGTCGGCGCGCAGCAAGGCATCGCCTGCGCTGGCGCAATAGCCCTCGCTGAAGACCAGGTAAATCACCTGCTGCACCTGCGCCAGGCGCTGCAGCCACGCTTGCTGCTCTGGCAACGCAAACGGGATGCCAGCCTCGCTGATCTTGCGCTTGGCGCGCAGTACGCGCTGTGACAGGGCCGCTTCCGCCACGCCAAAGGCGCGCGCGATCTCGGCAGTGGACAAGCCGCACAGGGTGCGCAGGGCCAGCGCCACCTGGGCGTCGGGCGCCAGCGCGGGATGGCAGCAGATGAACAGCAGGCGCAAACGGTCATCCTCGATGGGCTGCGCATCCAGGGCAGGCTCGGCCGGCAAGCGGGACAGAATGGCATCAGCATCCGGCACGCTCTTGCCTGCGCGGCGCACGTGGTCGAGTGCCGCATGGCGCGCCACCGATGTCAGCCAGGCGGCGGGATTGGATGGAATACCCGTCTGCGGCCACAGCTCCAGTGCCTTGCGGCACGCTTCCTGCAGCACGTCTTCCGCCAGGCCCAGGTCGCCGAAACGCCGCATCAGCCCGGCCAGCACCCTGCCCCCTTCCTGGCGAAAGACGTGCTCGACGGTCGCAATGGCGTCGCCGGCCATGCTCAAGCCGTGACGGGCCGCACCTCGATGGTGCCCAGGTTAGCCGCCGGGCAACGTCCAGCCCAGGCCAGCGCCTCGTCGAGGTTGGCGCAGGCTAGCAGGTAATAGCCGCCCAGCTGCTCCTTGGTTTCCGCGAACGGTCCATCCGTGACGACGGGCTTGCCGTTTTGCATGCGCACGCAGGTGGCGCTGGCCACGGGAGCCAGCTCGGCGCCGCCGCGCAGCACGCCGGCCGCGTCCAGCGCCTGCGTGTAGCTGGCAAAGTCGGCCATCAGGCTGGCCATCTGCCCTTCCGCCATGCTTTCATAGCGGGATTCATCGGCGTAGATCAGGATCAGGTATTCCATAGTCTCTTCTCCAAAAGAAAAATGCCCGCAAGCGCGGGCATTCATACGACGAATGGGACAGCGGTTATCCGACAGACTACCGCATTATTTTTTCAGCTTAATGCTTGTGGCCGCAGCTAGGCCCATGCACGTGGCCGGAAGACTGCTTGACCGTCATGTCGGCCTTGGCATCGCGGCCGCTGTCGCCCGGGTAGCCGGCTGCCGTCAGCTGGTCCAGGTAGGCTTGCCACAGTTTGTCTTTTTCCGCGCCCAGCTTGTACAAATAGGCCCAGGTGTACAGGCCGGAATTGTGACCGTCGCTGAAGGTGGGCTGCACGGCATAGTTGCCGACCGGCTCGATGCCCGTGATGCCCACCAGGCGTTTGCCTAGCTGCAAGGTTTCCTGGCCCTTGCCATGGCCTTGCACTTCAGCCGACGGCGAATACACGCGCAGGTATTCGAATGGCAGCGCAAACTCGCTGCCATCGTCGAAGGCCACGTCGAGCACGCGCGACTGGTTGTGCACGGTCAAGCCGGTGGGTTGCGGGGTAGTTACTTTTTCAGTCATGACTCACTCTATGCGGATAAGCGTTGAATAATGGCGGCGCGCAAGGCCGGCAGCAGGGCGCGGCGCGCGGCCAGCACGGCGGGCGCCGTTTCGCGCAGCACCACGGCCCAGCTTGGGCTGGGGAAATGCGCATCGTCGCGGTAGCGGGGAATCACGTGCCAGTGTACGTGCGGCGTCATGTTGCCGAAACTGGCCACGTTGACCTTTTCCGGCTGCATCACTTCGCGCACGGCCAGCTCGACTTGCCACACGACTTCCATGACGTAGTTGCGCTCGCCTGGAGTCAAATCCGTCATTTCCTTGACGTGCTTGTTCCAGATCACGCGGCAAAAACCCGGATACGCTGGGTCATCGACGGCCACCACGGACAAGCGGTCGCTGCGCCACAGCAAGGTCTCCAGACCCTGCTGGCTGGCGTAACCGTCCAGCAAGCTGCACAGATCGCAAGGCGTGGACATCAGACGAGCACCCGTTCGATACCGCCGTCATTGGCGCGCTTTACGTAATCCGGCATCCAGTTCTCTCCCAGCAAGTGTTTGGCGATCTCGACAACGATGTAATCGGCCGTCGTGCCCGAATCGTCATTGTAGCGCGACAGGCCTTGCAGGCACGATGGGCAGCTGGTGAGGATTTTTACGTCGCCCGTAAAGCCGTCGCCGCGCAGCTTGTCGGCGCCCTTGACCATCTCTTCTTCCTTGCGGAAACGCACTTGCGTGGAAATGTCCGGGCGCGTGACGGCCAGGGAACCGGATTCGCCGCAGCAACGGTCATTCTTCTCGATCTTCACGTTATCTACCGTGCTGATCAGGGAATTGATGGTCTTGCCAGACTCCTGCAGCTTCATCGGATTGTGGCATGGCTCGTGGTACATATAGCGCGTGCCGTTGACGCCTTCCAGCTTGACGTTTTTCTCCAGCAGATACTCATGGATATCCATGATGCGGCAGCCAGGGAAAATCTTTTCAAACTGGTACGTTGCCAGCTGGTCGTAGCAGGTGCCGCACGACACGAGCACCGTCTTGATGTCCAGGTAATTGAGCGTATTGGCCATGCGGTGGAACAGGACGCGGTTGTCCGTCATCATCTTCTCGGCCTTGTCGAATTCGCCCGCACCGCGTTGCGGATAACCGCAGCACAGGTAGCCCGGCGGCAAGACCGTCTGCACGCCCACTTCCCACAGCATCGCTTGCGTGGCCAGGCCCACTTGCGAGAACAAACGCTCCGAACCGCAACCGGGGAAGTAGAACACGGCTTCCGTGTCGGCCGTCGTCGTCTTCGGATTGCGGATGATCGGAATCACCTTGTCGTCTTCGATGTCGAGCAGTGCGCGCGCCGATTTCTTCGGCAGGTTGCCCGGCATTTTCTTGTTGATGAAATGGATCACCTGCGCCTTGACGGGCGGCTTGCCTGTCGATGGCGGCGGAGCCTTGGTCTGCTTCTTGGCAAATTTCTTCAGCAAGTCGTGACCCAGGCGCTGGGCCTTGTAGCCCCAGCCGATCATGACCTGGCGCGTGGCGTTGATGGTCACGGGATCGGTGGCGTTGAGGAACATCATCGTTGCCTTGGTGCCCGGATTAAAGCTCTTCTTGTCCATCTTGCGCAGCAAGTTGCGCATGTTCATCGACACGTCGCCAAAGTCGATATTCACCGGGCAAGGCGTGACGCATTTATGGCACACGGTGCAATGGTCGGCCACGTCCTCGAACTCTTCCCAATGCTTGATGGAAATACCGCGGCGCGTCTGCTCTTCGTACAGGAAGGCTTCGATCAGGGACGAGGTCGCCAGGATTTTATCGCGTGGCGAATACAGCAAATTCGCGCGTGGCACGTGGGTCGAGCACACGGGCTTGCACTTGCCGCAACGCAAGCAATCCTTGACGCTGTCGGCGATGGCGCCGATATCGCTTTGCTGCATGATCAGGGACTCATGTCCCATCAGGCCGAACGATGGCGTGTAGGCATTGCGCAAGTCCGCGCCCATGCCCGGCAGGTTCAGCAATTTACCCTTGTTGAAGCGGCCTTCCGGATCGATGCGCTGCTTGTAGCTGCGGAAGTCGCCAATCTCTTCTTCCGTCAAAAATTCCAGCTTGGTGATGCCGATACCGTGCTCGCCGGAAATGACGCCATTCAGCGAACGGGCCAGAATCATGATGCGGCCCACGGCTTCGTGGGCGTCCTGCAGCATTTCGTAATTGTCCGAGTTGACGGGCAAGTTGGTGTGCACGTTGCCGTCGCCCGCATGCATGTGCAGGGCCACGAAAACGCGCGAACGCAGGATGCGCGCATGGATGGCCGTCGCCTCGTCAAGGATCAGCTTGAAGGCGGCGCCATTGAAGATCTGGCGCAGCTGGGCGCGGATTTCCTGCTTCCAGGTAATGCGCACCGTGCGGTCCTGCACCACGTCGAACAATGTCGCGTTCGGCTGCGTTTCCAGGCGCGCATCGAAGACGGGCAGCAAGCGCTCCATGCCCAGTTCGGCCAGTTCGTGCTTGGCGTCCGCCAGCGGACGGTCGAGCTGGGCCAGCAGATAGGTCCAGCGGGCCGTGACTTGCGCCAGCAGCTGTTGCGCCTGCTCGGCGCGGTCGCCCAGCATTTCCGCATCGTCAACCCGGTCGTCCGACGCATCGTCGCTCTTGCCGATAGGCAAATTACCCTTGGCAAAAAACTCGCTCAGGGCCTCGGCCAGCTGCAGCTTGTTCTTGATCGACAGCTCGATATTGATGCGTTCGATGCCGTCCGTGTATTCGCCCATGCGGTTGAGCGGGATCACCACGTCTTCGTTAATCTTGAACGCGTTCGTGTGCTTGGCGATCGCCGCCGTGCGGGCGCGGTCGAGCCAGAATTTCTTGCGCGCTTCCGGACTGACGGCCACAAAGCCTTCGCCCACGCGGGTGTTGGCGATGCGCACCACTTCCGACGCCGCTTGCGCGACGGCATTTTCATCGTCGCCGACGATATCGCCAAACAGGGCCATTTTCGGCAGCACGCCCCGCTTCGACTTGGTGGCATAGCCGACGGCGCGCAGGTAGCGCTCGTCCAGATGCTCGAGGCCCGCCAGGCGCAGGGTCGTGTATTGCTCGCCTTTCGCCGGCAAGCCATCGAGGTAATCCTTGATTTCCACGATCGATGGAATCGCGTCGCGTGCCTGGCCGAAGAATTCAAGGCAGACGGTACGGGCGAACTTCGGCATCTTGTGCAAAATCCAGCGCGCCGACGTGATCAGGCCGTCGCAGCCTTCTTTCTGGATGCCCGGCAGGCCGGCGAGGAATTTGTCGGTGACGTCCTTGCCCAGGCCTTCCTTGCGGAACTTGCGGCCAGGAATTTCCAGGATTTCCGTCTTGAACGGCGCGTTCGGCTTGGTCGCGTCGCGCGTGCTCGGGTGACGCCATTCCAGCTGGAAACGTGCCAGTGCGATATCGTGGATCTTGCCCAGGTTATGGTCGAGGCGCGTGACGTCGAGCCAGTCGCCGTTCGGGTCGACCATGCGCCACGAGGCCAGGTTGTCCAGCGCCGTGCCCCACAGCACGGCTTTCTTGCCGCCCGCGTTCATGGCCACGTTGCCGCCGATGCACGAGGCATGCGCCGAGGTCGGGTCGACGGCAAACACGAAACCGGCCTTTTCCGCCGCTTCCGAGACTTTATTCGTGATCACGCCGGCGCCCGAATTGATCGTCGCGTACTCGTGCGTGAGGCCCGGCAAGACCGTCATTTCCACGGCGCCCAGGGTGATGAGTTTTTCCGTGTTGATGACGGCCGACATCGGCGTCAATGGAATCGCGCCGCCCGTGTAGCCGGTACCGCCGCCGCGCGGGATGATGGTCAGCCCCAGCTCGATACAGCCTTTCACCAGGCCGGCCATTTCCTCTTCCGTGTCGGGCGTGAGCACGACGAACGGGTATTCCACGCGCCAGTCGGTGGCATCCGTCACGTGCGACACGCGCGTCATGCCGTCGAAGCGCACATTGTGTTTTTCCGTGTAGCGGCCCAGCACCTTGACCGTGCGCTTGCGCAAGTCGTAGGTCTTGCGGAATTCGTTGCCAAAGTCGGCCACGGCCTGGCTGGCAGCTTTTAACAGCAGTTCAACGTTATGGCTGCGCGCCTGCGCCACTTCCGGCGCTTCACCGGCAGCGAGCGCGTCGCCGCCGGCCGCATCGATGGACAGGCGGCGCTTGTCGACTTCGGCCAGGCGGTGATGCAAGGCATCGATCAAGCCCTGGCGGCGCTTTGGATTGTCGAGCAAGTCGTCCTGCAGGTACGGATTGCGGCGCACGACCCAGATGTCGCCCAGCACTTCGTACAGCATGCGGGCGGAACGACCCGTCTGACGGGCACCGCGCAGCTCGTCGAGCAGGCGCCAGGAGTCCTCTCCCAACAGGCGTATGACGATCTCGCGATCGGAAAACGACGTGTAGTTATACGGGATTTCGCGCAGGCGGCTTGCTGCGGGACCATTCGGCGTTTCTGCCAATAAAGCTTGGATATGTGCGGGAGCGTTCATGAGTGTGGTGACGATGTGGACTGGACCCTAAAGACCCATTTTATCTTATTGCGCCGCACCATGCGGGAACAGCCTTATGCCGCCCAAGGTTTAAGCGGGGTCAGCTCAACCATAGCAAATATGGCAAACGCACATTTTCCGTGAATAAAAAATCAGCTTGCTTGTCTTTTTCGCGAAAAAATGCCAAGAATCGGACTGACCTGCAAACTATCAGCCTGCCCAAAAATGGGGCAAATGCACGTTGCGGCGCGCACGATTTTGTCGCTGCTCAGCCCAGCATCTGGCCAATCCGGTGCCACACGCCATCGGGCACATACAGCAGCAAAGCCGTCATGGTCAGATAGCGCGCGCACTTGCCGATGGCCATGTAGGCAACGCTGGGCCAGAACGGCAGCTTGAGCCAGCCAGCCAGGGTGCACAGGGGGTCGCCCACGAGCGGCAGCCAGGCCAGCAGCATGGTCTTGGCGCCATAACGGGCCAGCCAGCGGAACCAGCGCGTGTCGCGTTCCTTGGCGAACGCCTGTTTGGCACGGTAGCCCATCCAGTAGTCGACGATACCGCCCAGGGTATTGCCCATAGTAGCGACGAAAATGGCGGCCCAGAACAGGGACGGGTTGGCCTTGATGACGGCAAACACGGCCGGCTCCGAGCCCAGCGGTAATAGGGTGGCGGAAATAAAGCTGATCAGAAAGACCGATGTCAGCCCGACTTCCGGCGCTGCGATCAGTTGCAGCAACCAGGCGATTGCAGATTCGATCATTGAACACTTCGCGATGCGGTAAGGCTCTCCATTATAATGAAGAGCAGCTTGGGCGCCGCACAAACCGCGCCTGCCGGCAAGGGCGCACCCGCCCGCAGTTCCACAGAGCATAATTATCGCCTGGCTATCCGCCGCGGCGCAGCCGAGATCGACCGACACGCCCCAGACCCTTTCTGGCCCAGAATCACTTGCTTGCAGACTATGAACATCGACTACCTCAAGAAAATCCTGACCGCCCGCGTCTATGACGTTGCTTCCGAAACGCCGCTGGAACTGGCCCCTGCCCTGTCGCAGCGCCTGAACAACCAGATTTACTTCAAGCGCGAAGACGTGCAAAGCGTGTTCAGCTTCAAGATTCGCGGCGCCTACAACAAGATGGCACAGCTCAGCGATGCGGAACGCAAGCGCGGCGTGATTTGCGCCTCGGCCGGCAACCATGCCCAGGGCGTGGCCCTGTCGGCCGCCCGCATGGGCTGCCGCGCCGTCATCGTCATGCCCACCACCACGCCGCCCGTCAAGATCGACGCCGTCAAGGCGCGCGGCGGCGTGCAGGTGGAAATCGTCCTGCACGGCGAGTCCTACACGGATGCCTACAACCATGCGCTGACCCTGGAAAAAGAACAGAAGCTGACCTTCGTGCACCCGTTCGACGATCCGGACGTGATCGCCGGCCAGGGCACGATCGGCATGGAAATCCTGCGCCAGCATTCCGGCCCCATCCACGCTATCTTCGTGGCCATCGGCGGCGGCGGCCTGATCGCCGGCGTAGCCGCCTACGTGAAACAGATACGCCCCGACATCAAGATCATCGGCGTGCAAACGGTCGACTCGGACGCCATGGCGCGCTCGCTGAAAGCGGGCGAACGGGTCACCTTGCCCGACGTGGGCCTGTTTTCCGACGGCACGGCCGTGCGCCTGGTGGGCGAGGAAACCTTCCGCCTGGCGCAGCAGTATGTGGATGAAGTCATCATCGTCGACACGGACGCCATCTGCGCCGCCATCAAGGATGTGTTTACGGATACCCGCTCCATCCTGGAGCCGGCCGGCGCACTGGCCATCGCCGGCGCCAAGGCCTATGTGGAACGGGCCAGCCTGAGCAAGCATCCTGTCATCAACCAGACTCTGGTGACGATTGCCTGCGGCGCCAACATGAATTTCGACCGTTTGCGCTTTGTCGCCGAGCGTGCCGAACTGGGCGAATTCCGCGAAGCCGTGTTCGCCGTCACCATGCGCGAACAGCGGGGCAGCTTCAAGCGCTTCTGCTCGCTCATCGGCGCACGCAACGTCACGGAATTCAACTACCGCATCAGCGATGAAAAAGCCGCGCACGTGTTTGTCGGCATTCAAATTGCCGACCGGCATGAGTCAAGCGTGCTGGCGAAAACGTTTGAGGAACACGAGTTCCGCACCCTGGACCTGACCCACGACGAGCTGGCCAAGTCGCACATCCGCCACCTGGTCGGTGGCAAGAGCCGGCTGGCGCAGGACGAACTGCTGTACCGCTTTGAATTCCCCGAACGCCCCGGTGCGCTGATGCGCTTCCTCGACAGCATGGCGCCGAACTGGAATATTTCACTGTGCCATTACCGCAGCCAGGGCGGCGACGTGGGCCGCATCCTGATCGGCCTGCAGGTACCGCCCGATGAAATGGGAGAATTCGCCCGCTTCCTCGATACACTCGGGTATCGTTACTGGGATGAAAGCAGCAATCCTGTGTACAAACTGTTCCTCGGTTAAATGGAATACACCTAACCAAACCTACTGCGCGTCGGTATAGGTAGCCTGCGATGCTCACCGTACTAAAGTACGGTTGCGCTTCTCGACCACCTCTCCCTTCCGCTCGCTACGGTTTTGTTAGGTGTTGAAATTGCTCGGACCAGACTGATTGCTTTGCGCCAGTGCTTACCGTCCGAGTAAATAGGCTACCATGCGTGCTTGACTGAATTCACGCCACACGACCATGACCACCACCAACGACCTCGCCGAACAATCCCCGCTTGGCAAAAGCTCCGCCTACCGCAGCGATTACGCGCCGGAACTGCTGTTCCCGATTCCCCGCCAGGGCAAGCGCGATGAGCTGGAAATGCGCGGCACCCTGCCCTTCTTCGGCCTCGACATCTGGAATGCCTACGAACTGTCGTGGCTGAACCAGCGCGGCAAGCCGCAGGTGGCCATCGCCAAGGTCAGCGCGCCGGCCGATTCGCCCAACATCATCGAATCGAAATCGTTCAAGCTGTACCTGAACTCCTTCAACCAGACCAAACTGGACAGCCCTGAAGCGCTGCTGGCCTTGCTCAAACAGGACTTGTCCAACGGTTTCGGCGCGCCCGTGCAGGTGGAACTGACCTTGCAGGAAGACTTCGGCAAGCTGAAAATGGGCGAGTTCGACGGAGTGCTGCTCGACCGCCTGGACCTGGAAATCACGCAATACACGCCTTCGCCCCTGCTGCTCAAGGCGGCCTTGGACGAAGCGCCCGTGGAAGAAAAACTCGTCTCGCACTTGCTGAAATCGAATTGCCTGGTGACGGGCCAGCCGGACTGGGGCAGCGTGCAGATCGAGTATGCGGGACCGCAGATCGACCAGGAAAGCCTGCTGCGCTACCTGATCGGTTTCCGTGAACACAATGAATTCCACGAGCAGTGCGTCGAGCGCATCTTTGTCGACATCTTGCGCCAGTGCAAGCCACAAAAACTGTCCGTGTATGCGCGCTATACGCGCCGTGGCGGCCTCGATATCAATCCCTGGCGCAGCAACTTCAGCACGGGCAGCATGCCGGGCAATCTGCGCAACGCGCGCCAGTAAGCGCCAGGGCAACAGCGGCCAGGGCAACAGCGGGCGGCGCGCTGAAAATGCCAACAGGAATGTTGACTGTGTTTTAAAACAACGTTGCCGTCATGCTTTACGGCATCATCAAAGCGCTGAAAAGTCGGAAAATCCGCATTCGGCGACGGAAAAAGCGGTGCGTCCCGCGTTTTTAATCAGGAAATAGCCGATATCCGCTGGTGTTATTTTTTTGTTAAAATGAAGGCAACAAGGGCCGTAGCGCCCACTGCGCCCGCAGCGGGCGTATACTGTTGAGAATTGGCGTTACAGGCCGTTGAAACAGGCCTATAATTCGGCTCGCAAGCCCTCTGCGCATTGCACCATTTCATTGAGTGTCATGACTAATCTTAGCAAAATACTATCCCTCGAAAACGTCCTCCTGGACCTGGAAGTCTCCAGCAAAAAGCGCGCTTTCGAGCAAGCCGGCCTGATCTTCGAAAACAATTACGGCATCGCCCGCTCCACCGTGTCGGACAATCTGTTTGCCCGCGAGCGCCTGGGTTCGACGGGTCTGGGCCATGGCGTGGCTGTGCCGCACGGCAGGGTCAAGGGCAGCAAGACCCTGAAAGCGCCGCTGGGCGCCTTCGTCCGTCTGGCCGAGCCGATTCCGTTCGAGTCGCCCGATGGCAAACCCGTCAATCTGCTGTTTTTCCTGCTGATTCCCGATCATGTCACCCAGCAACATCTGGAAATCCTCTCGGAAATCGCCGAAATGTTTTCCGATGACGCCTTCCGTACGGCGCTGGCCACGGATCCGGAACCGAAATCCGTGCATTCGCGCATCGTCAATTGGCAACCTAGTCTTCAAGCGGCGGGTTAAACTTCAGGTATTCCTCCACTCCTGAAGAAGACTGCCATGTTGCAAACGCCGCTGACGATACAACGCCTGTACGACGACAATCGTGAAAGTCTGCAACTGGGCTGGTTCGCCGGCTTCCCCGGCGGCGAGCGCCTGATCTCGGGCGACGTCTCGTCGGCCGCCGACCAGGTAGGCCACTTGAACCTCATCCATCCGGGCCGCATCCAGGTCTTTGGCCACCAGGAAATCAATTACTACCAGCGCCTGAAGGTCAATACGCGCACCCACGTGATCGGCGAGCTGATCGCCGGCGGCCCGCCCGCGCTGATCATCGCGCAAGGGCTGGAAACGCCGCCCGACATTCTCGCCATTTGCGACGAGCAAAACATTCCCCTGTTCTCCACGCCGCTGCCGGCCGCGCAAGTGATCGACTTCCTGCGCGTCTACCTGTCGAAAAAACTGGCGCAGCGCATCATCATGCACGGCGTCTTCATGGACGTGCTGGGCGTGGGCGTGCTGATCACGGGCGACTCGGGCCTGGGCAAAAGCGAGCTGGGGCTGGAGCTGATCTCGCGCAGCCACGGCCTGGTGGCCGATGACGCCGTCGAGTTCTCGCGCATCGCCCCCAACATGATCGAAGGACGCTGCCCGCCCCTGCTGCAAAACCTGCTGGAAGTGCGGGGACTGGGTTTGCTCGACATCAAGGCCATCTTTGGCGAAACGGCCGTGCGCCGCAAGATGCGCTTGAAACTGATCGTCCACCTGGTGCGCCGCAATGCGCTGGAAGAAGAAGTCGAGCGCCTGCCCTTCCTGTTCCCCACGGAAGACGTGCTCGGTTTGCCCGTGCGCAAGGTCGTCATCCCCGTCGCCGCCGGCCGCAACATCGCCGTGCTGCTGGAAGCGGCCGTACGCAACACCATCCTGCAACTGCGCGGCATCGATACCTTGCAGGAGTTCATGGAGCGGCAACGACTCGCCATGAGTGGCGATTAATGTTGCCAAGGAGTTCGCCCTTGCAAGGGCGAACCGTTACGCAGGCACGCAGCAGTGCTGCGTGAATTCCCTGCTGCACCAACGACTCGCCATGAGTGGCGATTAGCAATGTAGGTCGGATTAGCGGGGCAAAGCCCCGCGTCATCCGACAACATTGTTGACGTGTGCAGCAAAGAAATACGACAGTCTAAATTGCAATAATCTGTAAAGCTCATTGCCTTGAAGGCAGAGGGCCGTTCTTTATTGTATGATCGGCCTATGCATATCGTCCTTATTACCGGAATATCCGGCTCCGGCAAATCCGTCGCGCTCAATGTGCTGGAAGATACCGGCTACTACTGTGTCGACAACCTGCCGCCCGCCTTGCTGCCCAGCCTGGTGCAAACCCTGCTCGACGAAGGTGCCCCGCAGTTGGCCGTGGCCGTCGATGCGCGCAGCGCCGAATCGCTGGCCAACTTGCCGCACAATGTGGCGCTGCTGCGCGACCAGGGGCACGACGTGAAAGTCATGTTCCTGACGGCCACCACGCATGCGCTGGTGGCGCGTTTTTCGGAAACGCGGCGCAGCCATCCGCTGTCGCATGAATTGCGTCCGAACCAGAATCCCGCCAGCCGCCGCACCCTGATCGAGTGCATTTCGGAAGAGCGCGAACGCCTGTCGGCCATCGAACAGCTGGGCCATGTGATCGACACCTCGGAGCTGAGCGCCAACAAGCTGCGCAGCTGGATCAAGGATATCGTCGCCTCCGAGCGCGCACCGCTGACCCTGTTCTTCGAGTCCTTCGCCTTCAAGCTGGGCGTGCCGCTGGACGCCGATTTCGTGTTCGATGTGCGGGCCTTGCCGAATCCCTATTACGACCTGGCGCTGCGTCCGCTCGATGGCCGCGACGCGCCCGTGATCGCCTTCCTCGACGCGCAGCCCAGCGCGCTGGAAATGCTGGCCGACATCCGTGCCTTCATCGAGAAATGGTTGCCTTCTTTCAAGTCCGACAACCGCAGCTACCTGACGGTGGCCCTGGGCTGCACGGGTGGCCAGCACCGCTCCGTGTACATGGCGGAACGGCTGACGCAGTATTTCAGCGCCCATGAGCGCGTCGTACTGCGCCACCGCGAACGCGCTTAATCCAGATAGCGTAGCGGATGCGCCTGCGCCGGCCAGACCGGCGCAAAGAAGCGCGCCACCATGGCTGTGTCGACCTCATCCAGGCTGGCAGGATTCCAGCGCGGCGCATTGTCCTTGTCGACCACCAGCGCGCGCACGCCTTCGAGCACTTCGCCATGTTCGAAATTGTGGCGCACCACCGTGCGCTCCATGCGCAGGCAGTCTGCCACGCCCAGGTGGGCGCCCCGCTGCAGCAATTCCAGAGTCACCGACATCATCAACGGCGAGCGCTGCCGCATGGCGGCCAGTGCCTTGGCGGCAAACGCACTGTCGTCCTGTGCCAGCGAGGACAGGATGGCGGCCACGCTGCCGGCGCTGAAATGGCGGTCCAGCGCCGCGCGCGCCGTGGCCAGCGTTGCCGTGCCCGCGTGCGACTGAAACGGTGCGGCCAGGGCCTTGATGGCCACCGGCAAGCCTTCGCCCGGCGTCTCGTCAAGCAGGGCCAGCAGCGCAGGCATCTGCGTTTCCGGCAAATACACATCGGCCAGGCCCGTGTACAAGGCATCGGCCGCACCGATGGTCAGGCCCGTCAAGCCCAGGTACAGGCCCAGCCGGCCGGCCAGGCGCGACAGGAAATAACTGCCGCCCACGTCCGGAAACAGGCCGATGTTCACCTCCGGCATGGCCATGCGCGTACGACCCGTCACGATGCGCAGCTGGTTGCCGGGGCCGGCTTGCGCCACGCCCATGCCGCCGCCCATCACCACGCCATCCATGACGGCAATATACGGTTTCGGGTAAAAATGAATTAGATGGTTTAAAGCATATTCTTCCGTAAAGAAGTCTTCCAGCAGCGCGCTGCCGCCCTGCGGCGTGGCCAGGCCCGCGTCATAAAAGAAACGGATGTCGCCGCCGGCGCACAGGGCTTTGTCGCTGCTCGAGCGGATGACGACGGCGTCGACCTGCGGATCGTCGCGCCAGGCCAGCAAGGCGGCGCTGAGGGCGCGCACCATCTCCAGCGAGAGGGAATTGAGGGCTTTCGGGCGGTCGAGCACGATATGCCCGGTGCGGTTGCGGATGGCAGTCTGGACGAAGTCGCTCATGGCAGGATGGAAAGAGGTGAAGATGGCGCATTCTAGCGCTTTCACCACAAACATTGCGTTCCTGTGGCATCCCCGGCGAGGGCGACGGGCGCAAAAAAGGGCGCGGTAGGCGCGCCCTTAGTTGATCACAGCGGGTTGAGAATCGCAGGCCGCTTAGGCGGCGGCGAATTCCTCGTCCGAACTGTCTGGCAGATGCTTGATCGCCTCTTTACCGTGCCCTTGCACTTTGGTTTTGTACTTCATCACTTGCCGGTCCAGCTTGTCAATCAGGCTGTCAATCGCGGCATACAGGTCTTGCGCCAGGCTTTCCACATACACAGTTTTACCACTGAGCCGCAGGTTCACTTCGGCCTTTTGACGTTTTTCTTTCTCTTTGAGGTTGTCGACGGTCAGAATCACGGCAATATCGATGACTTGATCGAAATGACGTTTTACGCGCTCCAGTTTCGTTTGTACGTATTCACGGATGGCTGGTGTCACTTCGAGATGATGTCCGCTGATGGTGAGATTCATACACACTCCTAAAGATGATCGGGTTCGTGCGGTCCATCGTATCCGGCCCGCAGAGGAACCGAAAAAAACTTACAAACACTTACGCAGGCTCACTGGCGGAATTTTCAATGCTTCCCGGTATTTGGCAACAGTACGCCGCGCAATCACCATGCCTTGTTCCCCCAGCATGTCCGCAATCTTACTGTCGGATAAAGGATTTTTAGGGTCTTCTGCTCCTGTCAGTTGCACGATCAATGCCCGTATCGCCGTCGATGACGCTTCGCCCCCCGCTTCGGTGGCGACGTGGCTACCAAAGAAATATTTCAACTCGAACATGCCATGCGGGGTCAGCATGTACTTTTGAGTTGTTACCCGCGAGATAGTACTCTCGTGTAAACCCAGTGTATCAGCTATTTCACGGAGCACAAGGGGGCGCATGGCAACGGCCCCGTGCGAGAAAAAGTTCTTTTGTCTTTCTACTATCGCCTGCGCCACGCGCAAGATGGTATCGAAGCGCTGCCGCATGTTTTTGATCAGCCACTTGGCTTCTTGCAGCTGCGCGCCCATGGCCCCTTCGCCCTTGCCCTGCTTCAATAAATTGGCATACATGGCGTTCACCCGCAGGCGCGGCATGACGTCATTGTTCAAGGTGACTTGCCAGCCATTGCGCGCGCGCTTGACGACGACGTCGGGCACCACGTAGTCGGAGACATCCGAGGCGAACACGGCACCCGGGTGCGGGTTGCACAGGCGAATTACCGTCTGCGCCTCGCGCAAGTCTTCATCGTCGCAATCGAGGGCTTTTTTCAGCTTGTTGAAATCGCGCTGGGCAAACCAGGCCAGGTGCTTTTCCACGATGACGAGGGCCATGCGGCGCGTCACCATGGCGATCTGCGGCAAGCGCCTGATTTGCAGCGCCAGGCATTCGGACGCATTGCGCGCGCCCACGCCGGGCGGGTCGAAACTTTGCAGCAGGGACAAGGCCGTGCGCAGTTCGTCGGCGTCGATTTCCAGTTCTTCGGGCAGGCGCGCCAGGATGTCGTCGAGCGACTCTTCCAGGTAGCCATTGTCGTCGAGCGCGTCGATGATCAACTCGACCAGCGCGCGGTCGCGCAACTCGAGCACCGTCACGCGCATCTGTTCCATCAGGTGTTCGCGCAGGGTGCAGTGGTGGGCTTCCAGTTGCGGACGCGCATCTTCGTCGTCGGGCGCCTTGCCGCGGCTCGCTTCGCTCCAGTCGCTGTCGGCGCCATCCATGGCGGCCGGCGCATCGCCGCCTTCGCCGTCGAACGTTTCCCCTTCAGCGGGCGCGGCCGGCGCTTCCTGGCTCGGTGGCTGCGGTGGCGCCTCGGCCGGTGCGGCCGTGGAACTGAGGGCCCCATCGGACAGCAGGCGCAACGAACGGTCGAGGGGATCGTCGAGGCGTTCGAGCAAGGGGTTGTCCGTCAGCAGTTGCTCCAATTCCTGGTGCAACTCCAGGGTAGACAATTGCAACAGGCGTATCGATTGCTGCAACTGAGGCGTCAGTGCCAAGTGCTGCGAAGTGCGCAGCTGCAATGATTGTTTCATTGGCTCACATACGGAAGTGTTCGCCCAGATAGACCCGGCGTACCGACTCGTTCGCGATGATGTCGTCGGGGCGTCCCGACGCCAGTACCGAGCCCTGGTTGATGATGTAGGCACGGTCGCAAATACCCAGCGTCTCGCGCACATTATGATCGGTGATCAGCACGCCAATATTGCGCTCCTTCAAGAAGCGCACGATACGCTGGATCTCGATCACGGCGATAGGATCGACGCCGGCGAACGGTTCGTCGAGCAGCACGAAACGGGGGTCGGTGGCCAGCGCGCGGGCGATTTCCACGCGGCGGCGCTCGCCGCCGGACAGGGACAGCGCCTGGTTTTCGCGCAGCTTCTCGATCTGCAAGTCGGCCAGCAATTTATCCAGCCGCTCTTCGATCTCGGCCTTCTTCAAGGGACGCCCTTCGATGGTCTGGATTTCCAGCACGGCGCGGATATTGTCTTCCACCGTCAGCTTGCGGAAGACGGACGCTTCCTGCGGCAGATATGACAAACCCATCTGCGCGCGGCGGTGGATCGGCAGGCTGGAAATGTCCACGCCGCTGATATCGATGCTGCCGCCATCGGACGGCACCAGGCCGACGATCATGTAGAACGAGGTGGTCTTGCCGGCGCCGTTCGGTCCCAGCAGGCCCACCACTTCGCCGCATTCGACTTGCAGCGAGACATCATGTACGACTTGGCGCTTGCCATAGGTTTTCTGCAGTCCGCGAACGATCAGGGTACTGCCGCAACGTGTATTTTCCATTATTTCTTTCCTGGCGCAGGCGTCGCCGGCGCTTTCTCCGCCGCCGGGGCCTTGGTCTTCGGCTGGATCACCATGCGCACGCTGCCGGCGCCCGGGGTGTTGGTGCCGTTGTCGGAATTTTCCATCGTAAAGACTTCCTTGCGGCTGTCATACGAGATGAAGGCGCCATTGGCCACGTCGGTCACTTTCGTGCCCTCCAGGCGTGTCAGCTTGGCCTTGGAAAACAGTTTCACCACTTCCGTCTTGTTGTCGTATTCGACGCGCTCCGCTTCGCCTTCCACCCACAGGTCGCCCGCGCCATCGCGCTTCTGACGGAAGGTGGCCAGCTTGCCGGGATCGGCCCAGAAGGTGATGAATTGGTAGCCTTGCGGATCTTCCGTGATCAGGGCGCGGCCCGCCTTCATGGTCAGGGTGCCTTTCACCAGCACGACGTCGCCCGTGAGGGTGCGCACTTGCTTGACATCATCAACCTGGCCACGCTGGGCGGTGATGACGGCTTCCTTCTCGGAATCGGCCTTTTCGGCATGCGCCGGGCCCATCACTGCCAGCGAGCAGACGGTGGACAACAGGGTCAACAGCAAGACGTTTTTCATATTATGGTTTCCTTGTTTCATTCTGTCATTGTGCCGCGGCGGCTGGCCGTGGCTTCGGCGGGAGCACGATGCGCAAGGCGTTCTGCACTTCCACCACGCCGGTGGCGTTATTGGCCTTCATGCCGACGCCGTTGATGCGCGAGGCGCCCGTCAGGATATCGACAGGCACATCCGTTTCCATCCGCTCTTCATCGGGAAACACCGTCAGCGCTTCCGTCTTCATGGTGAGGTTCTGCGCCGTCGGGCTGGCCGCCCGGTCGATGACGACCTTACGGTGCAGCTGCAGGCGGGTATTGTCCTGGTCGATATGCGCCAGCTCCGCATTCATGTTCAGCGGCGGCATGCCCGGCGTGAGCTTGCGCACGAAAGGCTGGTCGATATCGGACGAATCGTCGGCAGGATAATGCGTGAGCTTGGTACCCGAGACGATATAGCTGGGCTTGCCCGTCAAGTCCATGCGCACCATGCTGAAATTGGTGATGAAATAATCGGGCTCATCCAGATGTTTGCTGGCCTCGATATCCTGGCCATTCTTGTTCATCACCTCGAGCAGCCAAAAGCTGCCCAGCGCGACGACAACCGCGCCCAGCATGGTAAATATGATGCGCCAACGGTGGGCGCCTCCTGGCTTTTGCATAGTGCTTCACTCTCTTCAATGATACTGGCGGCAAGGCAGGTGCCTCACTCCAGGAACGGCGCCATGACGCGCGCATAGTTGTCCTGGGCGCGCAGCAGGAATTCGCAGATCTCGCGCACCGCGCCGCGGCCGCCGCCGGCCTGCGTCACGTAATGCGCCAGATCCTGCGCTTCCGCACGCCCGCCCGGCACGCTGACGGCAAAGCCCACGCGGCGCAGGATGGGCGCGTCGATGACATCGTCGCCGATATAGCCGCATTGCTCTTCCGTCAAGCCCGTCAGCGCCAGCAGTTCGCGGAACGGCGTCAGCTTGTCATGGCCGCCCTGGTGCACATGGGTAATGCCCAGGTCCTGCGCGCGACGCGCCGTGATGGGCGAACGGCGCGCGCTGATGATGGCCGTCTGCACGCCCGATTCCTGCAGCAGCTTGATGCCCAGGCCATCATACACATTAAACGTTTTCATCATTTCGCCGTCCGGGCCGAAATGCAGGCTGCCGTCGGTGAGCACGCCGTCGACATCAAAAATCATCAGTTTGACCTTGGCCGCGCGTGCCAGGTTGTCCGCCACGCTGTCCATCAGATCACCTTCGCTTGCGTCAGGTCATGGATATGCAGCGCACCGACCAGCTTGCCGTCGGCATCGACCACCAGCATCTGGTTGATGCGGTACTGCTCCATCACGGCCACGGCATCGACGGCCAGGCGTTCGGGCGCGATGCTGCGCGGCTGCGCATGCATGACGTCGCGGATCGCCACTTTCGTGAAATCCTGCACGCGCTCGAACATGCGGCGCAGGTCGCCATCCGTAAACACGCCCACGGGACGGTTGTCCGCATCGACGACGGCCGTCATGCCCATGCCCTTCTTCGTCATTTCTTCCAGCGCCTGCAGCAGCGACGCCTCGACGGGCACTTTCGGCACCTGCTCGCCGCTGCGCATGACGTCATGCACGTGGGTCAGCAGGCGGCGGCCCAGGGCGCCGCCCGGATGCGAGCGGGCAAAATCTTCTTCCTTGAAGCCGCGCAAGTCCAGCAAGGCGACGGCAATCGCGTCGCCCAGCGCCAGCGTGACGGTAGTGCTGGCCGTCGGCGCCAGGTTCAGCGGGCAGGCTTCTTTTTCAACGGAGATATCCAGATGCACGTCGGCCAACTGGGCCAGGCTGGAGTTCGGTTTGCCCGTCATGGCGATCAGCACGCCACCCATGCGCTTGACGACAGGCATGATGGCCATCAGTTCCGACGATTCGCCGGAGTACGATATGGCAATAAAGGCATCGTCCGAGGTGACCATGCCCAGGTCGCCATGGGCCGCCTCGGCCGGATGCACGAACAGGGCCGGCGTGCCGGTGGACGAGAGGGTGGCGGCAATCTTGCGCGCGATGTGGCCGGACTTGCCGATACCGGAAACGACGACACGTCCTTTACACTCCAGCAACATCGCCACGGCGCGGCCGACGCTGTCGTCCGTTTCCAGGCGCGCATGCAGCGCATTGATGGCGTCGGACTCGATCTGCAAGGTGGTGCGGGCCAGCGCGACAGCGCGCTCGCTTGTCGCTTTCATGTCAATTCGATCAAAAGCTTTCAGCATTGTTTTTTCATGGGTTACACTCATGCCCAAAGTATAAACGAATTAGGAAAGCAAAAAACTTGCCAGTCGCAACAAACAACGATTTCCACTGAGCTCCCCGGGCAACCCATGTTTTCCTCGCTTGAACTGACCCTGATGTTACTCGGCAGCGCCGTACTGGGCGTGGTCGCTTTCAGAATGTTGCATTTGCCGCCCATGCTGGGCTACCTGGCCGTCGGCATTGTCATCGGGCCCCATGCGCTGGGCCTGGCGGCGGAAAACGAAGCGAGCCATACCCTGGCCGAGTTCGGCGTCGTCTTCCTGATGTTTTCCATCGGACTGGAATTTTCTCTACCCAAATTCCTCGCCATGCGGCGCATCGTCTTCGGCCTCGGCATGGCGCAGGTGGTCACCACCATCGTCGCCACCGTCGTCTTCGGCTGGTTCGTCGGGCGCTACCTGTCCGCCTACATCCACCTGAGCTGGCAGGCCGCGTTCGCCCTCGGCGGCGCGCTGGCCATGTCGTCGACGGCCATCGTCTCGAAAATGCTCACGGAGCGGCTGGAACTGGAAAGCGAACACGGCCGCAAGATCATCGGCATCCTGCTGTTCCAGGACCTGGCCGTGGTGCCCCTGCTGATCCTGATTCCCGCCCTCACCCGCGACTCCGACAACCTGGCCGAAACTCTGGCCTGGGCGGGCGGCAAGGCGCTGGTCGTGCTGATCCTGCTGCTGTTCATCGGCCAGAAGCTGGTGCGCGGCTGGCTGACCATCGTCGCCAAGCGCCGCTCGCAGGAATTGTTCATGCTCAACCTGCTGCTGATCACCCTGGGCGCGGCATGGATCACGGAGCGGGCCGGCCTGTCGCTGGCCCTGGGGGCTTTCGTGGCGGGCATGCTCATTTCCGAGACGGAATTCAAGCACCAGGTGGAAGAAGACATCAAGCCGTTCCGCGACGTGCTGCTGGGCCTGTTCTTCATCACCGTCGGCATGCTGCTCAATATCCGCGTGGTGTTTGAGAACTGGTGGCTCGTCCTGCTGCTGCTGTGCGGCCCCGTGCTGCTGAAATTTGCCCTGATCGCCGGCCTGGCGCGGCTGTTCGGTTCCAGCAACGGCGTGGCCCTGCGCACGGGGCTGGGACTGGCGCAGGCGGGCGAATTCGGCTTCGTGCTGCTGAACCTGGCAGGCGGCATCAAGCTGATGGACCCGTTCGTCGTGCAGGTGGTGCTGGCCTCGATGGTGCTGTCGATGCTGGTGGCGCCCTTCCTCATCGCCAAGTCCGACGCCATCGTCATGAAACTGGCGGCCAATGACTGGATGATGCAATCGCTGGCGCTGACGAAGATTGCCACGCGCACCATGGCCTCGCAAAAGCACGTGCTGATCGCCGGTTTCGGCCGCAGCGGGCAAAGCCTGGCCACCCTGCTGGCGGAAGAAAAGATCGAATACCACGCGCTGGACCTGGATCCGGAACGGGTGCAGGAAGCGCAGCTGGCCGGCGCGCACGTCTCCTACGGCGACGCGGGGCGGCGCGAAAGCCTGGTGGCGGCCGGTATCTACCGGGCCAGCGCAGTGGTGATCACCTATGCGAGCACGCCGTCGGCGCTGCGCCTATTGCATTTGCTCAATGAGATGGCGCCGACTCTGCCCGTCATCGTGCGCAGCCATGACGACAGCGACCTCGACCTGCTGAAAAACGCGGGCGCGGCCGAAGTGGTGCCGGAATTGATGGAAGGCAGCCTGATGCTCGCTTCGCACGCGCTGATCATGATGGGCGTGCCCCTGCGCCGCGTGGTGCACCGCGTGCAGGCGGCGCGCGAGGAACGCTACGCCTCGCTGCGCGGCTATTTCCACGGCACCAGCGACGCCGGCGACGAGGCCGAGCTGGAGCGCCTGCATACCGTCACCGTGGGCGAGGACGCGCATTGCGTGGGCTTACCCCTGAGCACGCTCGACGTGGCAGGATGCGGCGCTTTTGTGACGGCCATCCGCCGCGGCCGGGGCCGCCTGGAAGTCACACCAGAGACGCAGCTGGCCAGCGGCGACGTGGTGGTGCTGCGCGGCAGTGCCGACGCCGTGGCAAAAGCGGAAACCTTGCTTCTTAAGTAATCAGTGTGCCGCTGCCTGCCAGCTGACAACCTTGTTGCGCCCATCCGCCTTGGCCTGGTACAGGGCCTGGTCGGCATGCGCCACCAGTTGCTGCGCCACCGCTTCGATGGGCAGCAGCGCCGCGTCCGCTTCAAGGCTGGCCACGCCGATCGACACGCTGACCCACGCCTGCGCGCTGCCGGGCAAGTCGAACATGGTGCCGGCGATGCTGGCGCGGATGCGTTCGGCCACGAACGTGGCGCTGGCCAGGTCGGCATCGATCAGCAGCACGACGAATTCCTCGCCGCCAAAGCGTCCCAGCGCATCGGAGCGGCGCAATTCCTTGCGGATGCGCATGGCCACTTCGCGCAGCACTTCATCGCCACCCTGGTGTCCATGGGTGTCATTGACCAGCTTGAAATGGTCGATGTCGATATACATGCATGAAATGCAATAATTCTGGCGCCGCGCGCGGGCGATTTCTTCCAGCAAACGCCGGTCGATATAGCGCCGGTTGTAGACGCCCGTCAAGGAGTCGGTCAGGCCGATGTACTTGAGCATTTCATTGCTGATCACGTTTTCCAGGCAGATGGCGATGATGGACGCCATGTGCTTGATGAAATCCGTGCCCAGCACAGGCGTAAAGCGCGCGGCGTCGCTGCTGGCCAGGTTCAGGCTGCCGATCAGGCGCTTGTTGCGCAGCAAGGGCACCAGGGCCACGCTGCGCAGGGGGGCGTGGATTTCCGGAAAGCGCGGGCCATGCACGGCAGCATCGAACGGTCCCAGCAGCGGCAGCGGCGGCAAGGCCGCTTCGCCATCGGCCGCTGGCACTGGCGGCGCAAAGCCCAGCTGCGCCACTGCGTGCACGAACAGCAGCTGCGGGAAGGCGCTGAAGTCGACGCCCAGCTTTTCCATCACCAGCACGATATCGTCATCCTCGTCGAGCAGGCTCAGGGTGACGCCGTCGAGGTCGGAAATCACGGGCAAGGTGCGGAAGATGGTGCCGATCAATTCGGGAAAGGTGGACGCGCCGACAATTTCCAGGTCGAACGCCTGGTGGCGGCACATGATGTCGTGGTTGCGCTCGACCTGCTCGAGCAGGAAGGCCATGCGGGCGCGCAAGGCCTGGTTCTCGGCTTCGAGGCTGGCAATGCGCTGGGCCGGCGAGGCGGCATCGCTCCCCTGCTGGCCTGGCTCTGGCGGTATTGCTTGATTCATAGAAACTTAAACCCTTCTGTGCGGGCGCCGCGCTTAAAATGCCAGTTCGAAACCGATTTCCTGCCCCACCACGATACGCTCATCCCCACCGGCCGTGACGATGGCATTCATGCCAAAGCAGATGGCGCCATCGAGCTCGGGTTTGGCCCGGTAGCTTTGCATGACGTCGAGCGGGTCCGGTCCCGGCACGCCGGTGGCCTGGTCGACCGAGGGAATCGGGCAGCGCGAGCATGGCTTGACGGGTTTTAAAGTGGTGGCGCCGAACTGCAGGAAGTCGGCGTAGTCTTCCTCGAAGGCGCCGATGTCGCCGATGACCAGGTTGGGACGGAAGCGGTTCATCGGCAGCGGCTCGCGGCCGGCGGCGCGTAGTTTCTCATTGACATCGTCAAGCGAGGCGCTGCCCGCGAGCAGCACCGGGTAGCCATCGGCAAACATGGTCTCGGCGGCAACACCGTCCGTCCAGGTGGTGCTGGTGGCGCGCACCACGTCCGGATGGAAACGCGCGAGCCGGCACGGCACGCCGATGGCCTGCGAAAACCAGGTGGCCGTGACGTCGTCGCAGTCATAGGCGCGCACGGTATCGTCCCACACTTGCACGTCGAGCATCGGCGCCAGCTGCGGATGCGGCAAGCCCAGTTCGATTTCCAGGCGCAACATGCCGGGCGCGCGCAGTTCCAGGGTGGTGGCCTTGATGCGAGGCACGATCAGCGCCATGCGCGGATATTCGCGCTGGGTCAGGAAGCGCCCCTGCGCATCGACCACCATCCACTCGCGGTCAAACACCTGTTCGCTCATCAGACCCGAATGCGTCAGGACCGCCTCGCGCAAGTGGATGCCGGCGCAGGATTTGATGGGGTACAAAATGATGTCGGACAGGATAGCCATGGGCCGGGGCAGTATCGCAGCTTCTGCCAGGAAATTATTCAGAAGCGAAGTATGGCAGCAAAGCGGGCAAGCGTAAATCCGCCAGGCCCAGCCCGTGTGGCTGGCCTGGCGCAACAAGCATCAATAAGTGTAGAAGATGCGCTGGATTTCTTGCGTGCTGTTGGTTTTGGTCAAGGCCAGCATCAGCAGGATGCGGGCTTTTTGCGGGTTCAAAGTGTCGGAGACAACACTATCGAGTTCATCGTCATTGGCTTCGCCATTGCGCGCCACGATGCCCTGGCCGACGCGGCTCGAGCGCACGATCAGCACGCCTTTCTGGCGCGCTTCCACCAGGGCCGGCTTCATTTGCGCGGCCACGCTGCCATCGCCCACGCCCGCGTGGATGATGCCCTTGGCGCCGGCGGCAATGAAGGCGTCCATGCCGACCCGGTTCATATTCGCATAGCCGTACACGATGTCCACTTGCGGCAAGGCATCGAGCTTGCTGATGTCAAATTCCGATTCCAAGGTGTGCTTGCGCGTCGACTGGCGGTAGAAGAAAGCCTTGCTGCCCTGGATGTAGCCGAGCATGCCCAGTTCCGGCGACTTGAAGGTGTCGGTGGTCGAGGTGTTGGTTTTCGTCACTTCGCGCGCCGCGTTGATCTGATCGTTCAAGGCCACCAGCACGCCCTTGCCCACGGCTTCCTTGCTGCCTGCCAGCATGACGGCGTTGTACAGGTTGATGGGGCCGTCGGCGGAAATGGCTGTCGAAGGACGCATGGCGCCCACGACAACGACCGGTTTGTGGCTTTTCACGGTCAGGTTCAGGAAATATGCCGTCTCTTCGATGGTGTCCGTGCCGTGCGTAACGACCACGCCATCGACGTCGGGCGAGGCCAGCAGCACGTTGATGCGCTTGGCCAGGGTCAGCCAGTGGGTGTTGCCCATGCTTTCGCTGGCGATCTGGAACACTTGCTCGCCCGTCACGTTAGCCACTTTCTTGAGTTCCGGCACGGCGGCGATCAGCCGCTCGACGCCCACGGTGGCCGAGGTGTAGCCCACGGTGGTAGTGCTGTCGGCGCCGCTGCCGGCGATGGTGCCGCCCGTGGCCAGGATCACCACGTTCGGCAATTTGACGGCCGCTTGCTGCGCGCGCGCGGGAGCGGTGGCGATAAAGCCCGTCAGCACGGTGGCCAGCATCAGCTGTACACAAGAATGGAATTGGCGTGAAAACATGGTGCTCCTGTTTGGTGATAGGGCAAAGATAACAAAGTCGTGTGCAAATTATATGTCATCCATGCCCAGGATTTCCCCAATTCATGCGTATCGCGCAAACGTGCGCGCCCGTCCGTGCGCTACAGTGGCGCTATCTCCACACTCCTGCCCCTGACCATGCGGCCTGGCTTCGTTTTCACGCTTGTATCGATATTGCTCACTGCCTGCGGTACGCAGGTGGAACTGCGCACGGCGGCGCAGCAGGAGCAGCTCGGCCGCGAATCGGCCAGCCAGGGCGACTGGGCGCAAGCCATGCGCGCCTACGCCGACGCTGCGCAAAATGCCGAGCTGGGCCATGGAGACGCCGCCTGGCAAGCCCGTTTGCACCACGCGGCGGGACGCGCCGCCAGCGCCGCTTGCCGCTACGACGCGGCAGCATTCCATTTCCGTAGCGCCATCGCGCTGGCAAAGCAGGGCCGGCAATCGAGCGCCCTCAGCTACCAGGCGCTGATCGAGCTGTACCAGCGCCAGGGCAAGACGGCGGAAGCGCTGGCCGTGCGCAATGAACCGGGCTGGGACGGGTCGCGGGCGCTGGACGCGTTCGCCGATATCGAGTCGTTGCCGGTGTGCAAGCCTTGCGGCCCGCAACCTTAGCCACTGTCCTTAGCCACTGTCATGGGAGTTCGCCGATGCGCATCGCACGCACACTGTTGGCAGCACCTGTTTTCCTCGCCTGCATGGCGCCCGCGTGGGGTGCCGCGCCAGCCTTGCCCGCTTTGCCATTGTGGGAGGCGGGTGTCTTCGGCGGCACGGCCGTCACCCCTGCCTATCCGGGCGCCAGCGAGCGCTCGACGCGCACCTTGGCCCTGCCCTTCCTGATTTATCGCGGCGACGTGCTGCGCGCCGACCGCTCCGGCGTGGGCGCGCGCCTGCTCAATACGGACCGGCTCGATGGCGACATCGGTTTCGCCCTGTCCCTGCCGGCCCGCTCCAGCGACGTGCCGGCGCGGCGCGGCATGCCGGACCTGGGCACCCTGGTGGAATTTGGCCCGCGCCTGAAAATCAAGCTGGCCGAACCGACACCGCAGGGCCGGCTGAGCCTGGAACTGCCCTTGCGCGCCGTCATCGAAGCGCGCGGCGGCCTGCGGCGCCAGGGCGCCACGTTCGAGCCGCGCCTGATCTACCGCCTGAACGATGCAGGCCAGGCATGGCATGTGGACGCCAGCCTGGGCGCCGTGCTGGGCAATGCTTCCATCAACGACTACTTTTATGGCGTGGCCCCCGCCTTTGCCACCGATCAACGCCCGGCGTATGCGGCAAAAAGCGGGCTGATGCTCACCCGCCTGGGCCTCGGCGGTGCATACTTGCTGCACCCGGACTGGCGCGCCTTTGCCTTCCTGCGCTACGACAACTACACGGGCGCCGCCAACCGCGCCAGCCCCCTGCTACGCCAGAACAGCGGCACCTCGGCCGGCATCGGGCTGCTGTGGACGTGGCGCCGCTCCAGCCTGCCGGCGCGGGGGACGGACGAGTAGCGGCAAGCTGGCTTAAAACGCCGTCGTGGCCGACAACATGACGGTGCGCGGCGCGCCCAGGCCCAGACTGGTCCATTGCGGCAGCGCCCAATACGCCTTGTTGCCGACGTTCGTCACGCTGGCGCGCACAGTCAGCGGCCGACCCGCCACACTGGTGGCATAGCGGGCGCCCAGGTCAAACACGGTGCGGCCCGGTACGGACAGCGAGTTCTCGGCATTGATATATTGCTTCGATGCCGCCGTCGCATTCGCCGTCAGGGTCACGCCGGGGATGGCGGGCGTATCCCACTCCACGCCCAGCTTGGCTTGCAGCTTGGGCACGCCCGTTGCCTGCCTGCCCTGGTTCATGCCGCCCACGGTCTTGCTCAATACCGGATCGACATAGGCCACGCCGCCCATCAGGCGCACGTCGCGCAAGGGGGAACCAAAGAAGCCCCAGTCGACGCCACGGTTGCGCTGCTCGCCGCCAAAGGAAAAGACATTGCTGAGCGGATCGACATAGCTGCTGGGGCGCTTGATTTCATATACGCTAAGCGTATGCGCGAACTCGCCCAGGTCGACCTTGACGCCAAGCTCGGCCTGCTTCGACTTGTAGGGCGCGAAGACCTCGCCCGCATTGGCCGCCGTCAACGGCGCCGTGGCACCCTGGCTCAAGCCTTCGATGTAATTGCCGTACAGCGAGATCGTCTTGCTGGCCTTGACCAGCAGCGCGACGGCCGGCGTGGTAGCGCTTTCGTCGTAGCGCGAGGTGCGCGCGCCCGTCCTGATGTTGAAGCTGTCGCTGAGCACTTCCTGGCGGCGCAAGCCCACCGTCAGCTGCACGGTGTCTTGCGCAAAGGACAGTGTGTCGACCAGGCCGATACTGGCCAGGCGCAGTTCCGCCTTGGAAATTTGCGGCGCCTCGAAGCGCGTCGCCGGACCCCAGACGGGGTGATAGATATTCGTGATCCAGTCTTTCGCCAGGGTATTGCGGCGTCCGTACTGCTTGTCCGTGTGGTGGTAATACGTGGCGTTCACGGCCCATTGATGGCCGATCGCCCCCGTGCGCAGCTTGCCGCGCAAGCCCAGCTCCGCCGACTGCTTTTCCACGTCGAAGCCCAGGTCGGCCACGTTGGTGCGGTAGTCGCCGGCCGTGTTGAATACCTGGATCAGATAGGCGCCCGTCGACTGGTAGTCAGCCTGGCTGGCGCCGACGGCGGCGTAGGCCATCACTTGTTCGTTCACGTCCAGTTCGCCGCGCAGCATGGCGCCCTTGTCCTTGGTATCGTAGAACGCCCAACTGGGATTGAGCAGGGTTTGCGCTTTCGGCGGACGCGGCACGGGCAAGCCGGGGGCCAGGTTGACGCCCCGGTTCAAGCCATCCGTGCGGTCCTCGCTGTGATACAGGTCGGCGGACAGGCGCGCGCCATTGCCGCGCCAGTCCAGGCCCACGGAAATGAGCCGGGTCTTTTTTTTCTGCTGGTCGATGGCGCCGTCGCCGTCGCGGTAGACGCCGTTGACACGGATGCCGAATTGTCTGTTTTCGCCAAAGCGCTGGCCCAGGTCCACGTGGCCGCCCCATTGCGCGTCGGACATGTACGAGGCCGTCACGCGCGCCAGCGGCACATCGCCCGCGCGCTTGGGCACGAGGTTGATGCTGCCGCCCACCGAGCCGCCCGGCGGCATGCCGTTGAGCAAGGCCGATGGCCCTTTCAGCACGTCGATGCGTTCGAACATTTCAGGCGAGGTGCGGTAGTACGGCGAGATGCCGTACAGGCCGCCAAACGCGACGTCGCCGATATTCGAGCTGAAGCCGCGGATGGAATAATTCTCGCCGATGATGCCCGTCATGCCGCTGCTGAAGACGGTGGGATCGGTGGCGGAAATCACATCGGTTATGTCGCGCGCCTGGCGGTCCTCGATGAATTTATCCGTATAGCTGATGGTGTTGAAGGGCGTCTCCATGAAGTCCTTGTCACCCAAAAAACCCACGCGCCCGCCGGACGCCACCTGGCCGCCCGCATAGGCATCGGTGACGGCATTGCCCTTGCCCCACACCGTCACGGCCGGCATGGTGGCGGCGGCGTCCGCTGCCGCGCCGTGTGCCGGTTCGCGGCGCAAGGTGTAGCTGCCATTGCCTTCGCGCACGGCTTGCAGGCCGTGACCGCGCAGCAATTCGTAAAAGCCTTCGGGCACGCTGTAGCTGCCGGACAGGCCAGCGCTGCTCTTGCCCTGCAGCAGGCTCGCCTCGGCCGCCAGCTCGATGCCCGCCTCGGCGGCGAAGGTATTGAGCGCCAGGCCCAGGGAGCCGGCCGGTACGCTGAACGCCTGGCGCGCTTGCGCCGCTGGCACAGCTTGTGCAAAGGCCGGTGGCGCGGCCACGCCCAGGGCGCCCACGGTCAAGCCCGTGACTAGCGCCAGCTGCACGGCGGTGGCGATGCGGCTCAGGGTAAAAGTGGGAGTTGCCACGCCTCGGCGCACGATTTTTTTCATCAGGTAGTCCTCTCAGATGGATGATTGTTTGTTCTCACCCTATCTCCCGAACGAAAAGGCAAAACCCTCAATGCTAATGCGAATCATTACGAAAAATAGTGTATCTCACTGATAACCCTTGAGCACGTCGTCGATCACCACCTTGAGCGACGTCACGCTGGCACCCATGATGTACCAGGCGTCCGCATCGGCAAAGACCACGCGGCCGTTCTTCCAGGCATTCGTCTGGCGCAGCAGCGGATTGGCCATCTGCTCGGCCGTCATGACGGGACGGCGCTCCATCACGGCCGTGCGGTCGACAACATAAATAATGTCCGGATTGGCTTGCTGGATGAATTCGCTGGAAATCGGCTGTCCATGCAGGCCCGCTTCAATGGCCGAACTGGACGGCTTGACGCCCAGGGCATCGAAGACGAAAGCATAGCGCGACTGCACGCCAAAGGAACTGAAGGCGCCGTTGTTGTGCAGCACGATGAGCGCCGTCTCGGGACGCTGCTGCGTCACCTTGCGCGCCGCCGCCACTTTCGCATCGAGTTCCGTAGCCTTCTGGCTGGCGAGGTCTTCCTTGCCGAAGATGCGCCCCAGGGTCAGCAAATGTTCCTTGACCACGTCGATGTGCTTGCTCTGGCTATTCTTGAAATCCACGTCGAAATGCACGGTGGGCGCGATCTGGCTCAGTTCCTTGTAATGGTTGGCCTGGAGCGAGGTCATCAGCACCAGGTCGGGCTTCAGCGCATGGATGTGTTCCAGGTTCGGCTGCACGATGGCACCCAGGTCGCGGATGTTCGCATCGTCCTTGTAGCGCGCGAGGAAATGCGGCACGTAATCCTTCACCATGCCGGCCACGGGCACGCCCAGCTGGTCGAGGAAGTCGACCTCGTTCATGTCCAGCACGGCCACCCTCTGCGGGCGCTGTTCAATCACCGTCGTGCCCAGTTTATGCACGATGGTGATGGGAGAGTATGCCTGCTGCGATGCGGCGGCGGCAGGCGCCGGCGGCGCCATGGCCGCCTTGTCGGTGCAGCCGTTCAAGGCGGCCGTAGTGGCGAGCAGCACGGCGATTGCCAGACGGGGGGTGTTGCAGGTCATCTCAAGCTCCTGTGGGGGTAAAGTAATTGCAGACGCAGCCGCGCTCATTGCGCACGATGTCGAAATCGATGTCATACAGCGCCCGCAAGCGCTGCTCCGTCACCACCTCATGCGCGGGTCCCGCAAAGCGCACGGCGCCGGCCTGCATGGCGACGATGTGATCCGAATAATTGGCGGCGAAATTGATGTCATGGATTACCAGGATCACGGTACGGCCCTGCTCGTCGCACAGGCGGCGCAGCGCGCGCATGATCTGCACGGCGTGTTTCATGTCGAGGTTATTGAGCGGTTCGTCGAGCAGCAGAATATCCGTCTGCTGGGCAATCGTCATGGCCAGGAAAGCCATCTGGCGCTGGCCGCCGCTCAGCTCATCGACATACGCCAGGCGCAGATTGTCCAGCGACAGAAAGGCGATGGCGTCATCGATCGCCTGCCGGTCCTGCGGCGTCAGGCTGCCCCGGCTGTAGGGAAAGCGACCAAAGGCGACCAGCTCTTCCACCGTCAGGCGCAAGTGAAAATCGGGCGTCTGGCGCAAGGTCGCCACTTGCCGCGCATAGTCCTTGACCTTGATCTGCGCGATGCTGCGCCCGGCCACCGTGATGTCGCCGCTGCCCGGCTCGAGCAGGCGCGCAATGAGCATCAGCAAGGTCGTCTTGCCGGCGCCGTTCGGGCCGATCAGTGACGTTACTTGCCCCTTGGGAAAGTGGGCGCTGACGTTGTCCAGCACGCGCCGCGCGCCGTAGCTTTTTTCAATCTGTTTGACGTAAATCATGCGGTGCCCCGGGTGCGGACCATGAGCGCAAGGAAATACGCGCCGCACACCAGATTGACGAGTATGCCGACGGTGGTCCGGTAATTGAAAACGTGTTCGACCAGCAGCTGGGCGACGAGGAAGATGGCAATGGCGATGGCGCAGCCCAGCGGCAAGGTGACGCGGTGGCGCGCCGTGCGGGCCAAGGCATAGGTCGTGTTCGCCACAAAGATGCCCATGAAGGCCGTGGGACCCAGCAAGCTCGTCGACACGGCCACCAGCACGGCGATCAGCGCCAGCTGCAGCTGCACCATGCGCCGGTAATCGATGCCGAGCGACATGGCCTGTTCGCGCCCCAGCGCCAGCACGTCAAGCGCCGGCAAGGTCTTCGCCACGGCCACGCAGGCGGCGCCCGCCAGCAGGGCCGAGTACAGCAATTGTGCGGGCTGCGCCTTGTTGAACGAAGCCTGGCTGAAGCCTTGCAGGATGGCAAATTCGCCGGGACTGATGCGCAGCTGAATGAACTGGGTAAACGTGCCGATCACCATCGTCAAGACAAAACCCAGCAGCAACAGGAAATACACATTGTTCTTGCCATCCTTGAACAGCCAGGTGTGGATGGCCCAGGAATAGGCCAGCATCAACGCGATCGACAACACAAAATTGCCGTTCTGCCCCAGCAGCACCAGGCTTTGCATGCCCATCACCAGGATCAGCAGCGACTGCAACAGCAGGTATACGGCTTCATAGCCCATGACGGCCGGTGTCAGAATCCGGTTGCCGGCGATGCTCTGAAACACGATCGACGACACGGCCACGCAGACGCCGCCGATGGCGATGGCGGCCAGGCGGGAGAGGCGCTTGGGAATGATGTAATCGACGTCAAAATTCGCACCGAGGAGCAGGAAAACCACGGCCAAAGCAGGCACGGCCAGCCAAAGCGTGCGTTGATTGAATATGCGCCTCATCGCCGCCCCCGGATGATCAGGACGAGGAACAGCAGGCCTCCCACGCCGCCCGCCGTCAGGCCGATGGGTATTTCGAACGGGTAGATCAGCAGGCGCCCGGCGATGTCGCAGGCCAGCAGCAGCGACGCGCCGCACAGGGCGACCATGGGCAAGGTACGCTCCAGCTTGTCGCCGTAGCGCAGCGCCACCAGGTTCGGGATGGCCAGCCCGACAAACGGGATCGCCCCCACCGTGATCACCGTGGCGGCCACCGTGACGGCCACCAGCATCAGGCCCAGCGCCACCGTGCCCGCATAGTTCAGGCCCAGGCTGGTGGCCATTCCTTCGCCCATGCCCAGCACGGTAAAGCGCTGCGCGTACGCATACGTGAGAACGACGATGGGCAGGATCAGATAGATGATTTCGTAGTTGCCCTGCACGATGCGGGAAAAGTCACCGAGCAGCCAGCCCTGCATGCTTTGCAGAATGTTGTTGCGGTAGGCATAGAACTCGGCCACGGCGCTGAGCACGCCGCCATACACGAGGCCAATGACGGGCACCAGTATCGTGTTCTTGAAACGGATGCGGCGGATCAGCGCCACGTACACGGCGCTGGCGGCAAAGCAAAAGGCCAGCGCAAACGCCATCTTGCCGGCCGTGCCCGCCGCAGGCGCCATGGTCAGCGAGACGAGGATGCCCAGCTTGGCCGCGTCGAGGCCGCCCGAGGTGGCCGGCTCGACGAATTTGTTGCGCACGATGTGCTGCAGGATGACGCCGCAGACGGATAGTCCGACACCCGTCAGCACCAATGCCGCCAGGCGCGGCAGCCGGCTGGCTGTCAGGGTCAGCCAAATATCGGCAGACTGCGCGAGGGACAGCGCGCCGGACGATGACAACAGTCGTGCCCACTCCATGTGCCTGGCGCCCACCAGCAGCGAGGCGCAGCACAGCAGCATGAAAAGAAAAAGCAGGCGCGCGCGTGTCAACTGACGCGCTCCGTTCCCGCCTGGCGCGCAGGCGCGGCGATGCGCCAGCCCTTGGCCGCCTGGCGCTGGGCCAGGAAATGCGCATACAGGCCGCCCTGTTCCCGCAACGCAGCCGGCGCGCCGTGCTCGCCCAGAGTGCCGCCGTCGAGCACGACGATCTGGTCGGCCATGGCCACCGTCGACAACTGGTGCGCGATGACAATCAGCGTGCGCTTGCCGCGCAGCCGCGCCAGCGCGTCGGCGATGGCCGCCTGGTTTTCCGCGTCGAGCGCAGCCGTGGCTTCATCGACGAGCAAAATCGGCGCATCCTTGATCAACGCGCGCGCAATCGCGATGCGCTGGCGTTCGCCGCCGGACAGGCGCGCGCCACCCTCGCCCACGGGCGTGGCCAGCCCCTGCGGCAAACGGGCGATAATCTCGGCCACGCCGGCCTGGCGCGCCGCTTCCAGCACCTGCGCATCGGTGGCGTCCGGCTTGCCGATGCGGATGTTGTCGGCGATGCTGCCCTGGAACAGATAGCTGTCCTGGAAGATCTGGCTGATCTGGCCAGCCAACTGCTCGCTGGACATATCGCGCACGTCGACGCCGCCCACCAGCACCGTGCCCGCACTGGCGTCGAAGAAGCGCGCGACCAGGCGCACCAAGGTCGTCTTGCCGGAGCCGGACGCGCCAATCAGCGCCGTCATGCTGCCCGGCGCACAGTGCAGGTTGATGTCCGTCAAGACGTCGGGTTGTCCCTGTGCGTAGCGGAAGTGCACGCCGCGCAGCTCGACCGAACCGTCGCGCGGTGCTTGCGGCGCGGCTGCCTCCGGCAAGGGCTGCACGGCGAAAATGTCACGCGCCGCATCGAGCGGACCGCGCGCGCCGCGCAGCACTTCGCCATAGCTGGCCACTTCCTGCAGCGGGTCGACAAGGCGCACCACCAGCAGCAAGGAGACGATGACGGCGATAACGTCTGGCGCGCCGGCTGCCACGCCCGGCAAGCTGTTCAGCCACAGCGCGGCGGCGGCCAGCAAGGCGGCGAAAATGGCTTGCACGGTCCAGGCGTTGAGCACCGAGGCCAGCGCCGACAGGTAAATGAGCCGCGTGCCCGCGTGGCGCTGCGCATCGATGGCTTGCCGCAGGAAACGTGCGCTGCCGCCGTCGCCATCGCCATCACCATTGAAGGCACGCAAGACGGATTGCGCTTGCGCAAACTCCACCAGGCGCTGGCTGGTCAGGGCGAAATGGTGCTGATAGGCATCATCTGCACGCTGCCCCAGCCGCGCCGTCAGCCACATGGCGCCGGCCACGACAGGCAGCGCCAGCAAGGCAAGCACGCCCAGCGGCCAATGCAGTGCGAACAGCGCGGCCACCATCACCACGGGTGTGACGGCGCCGCAAATGACGGGCGTGAGCACGTGGGCCGGCAGTTGCGCCACGTTCATCATGCCCTGCGTGATGACATGGCCCAGCTTTGCCGTGTTCTCCGGCGTGAACCAGCCGACGGGCAGGCCCGCCACATGGTCGCCCAGGCGCTGGCGCGCGCCCTGCAACACCGTCACGCCCACGCGCACGCCCGCTTTTTCCACCTGGCGCCGCCAGGCCCAGCAAGCGACCAGCCCGGCCAGCAGCACGCTTAACCACAGGCTGGCGCCGCCCACGTCGCCGGCCAGCAGGCGGCCCAGGGCCAGCACCAGCGCCGTGATCGTCAAGCCGCTGAGCACGCCATATGCGATTGCCATGGCACAGTAGCGGCGAAACACGGGCGCGTCGTCACCCAGCAATTGAATGAAGGTCTTCAGCATGGCAACTCCGCTTTGTCGGTGGATCCCTGGTAGCCGCCAAGCCGCCACAGCTGCGCATAGCGACCGTTGTCCACCAGCAGCGCGGCATGTGTGCCCTGCTCGACGATGGCGCCGTTCTCGACCACAACGATATGATCGGCATGCATGACGGTGTCGAGCCGGTGCGCCACCACCAGCAGGGTACGGCCATGGGCAAAGCGCGACAGGGCATCCTGGATCGCCACTTCGTTTTCCGCATCGGCCGCCGCCGTCGCTTCATCGAGCACCAGCACGGCCGGATCAAGCAACACGGCGCGCGCGATGCTCACGCGCTGCAGCTCGCCGCCGGACAGCTGCGCATCCTCGCCCACGACGGAATCGTAGCCGCGTGGCAAGGCCACGATGCAGTCATGAATATTCGCCAGGCGTGCCGCCGCTTCTATCTGTTGCAAGCTGGCCGATGGCCGGCCCAGCGCGATGTTGTCGCGCACGCTGGCGTGTATCAGCCGCACTTCCTGCAGCACGAAACCGATGCGCCGGTACAGCTCGGCCGTGGCGATGTGCTGCAAGTCCACGCCGCCCAGGGTGATGCGTCCTTCGGTGGGGTCGAAAAAGCGCAGCAGCAGCCGCGCCAGGGTCGACTTGCCGGCACCGGAGGCGCCGACGATGGCCGTCACCGTGCCGGGCGGCAAGGTCAAGTTGATGTCCGACAGTACCTGGCTCTGGCCATCGTAGGCATAGCCCACGCCTTCCAGGCGGATCTCGGTACCAGCTGGCACTTGCTGCTGCGGCGGCGCCGGCTGCGCCAGCACGGGCGTATCGAGCAAGGCTTGCACGCGCTGCGCCGCGCCCGTGGCGTTGTTGAGGTCATGCGTGAGGTAATGCAGCAGCAGCATGGGCGCGGAAATGCCGGGCGCCACCAGGGCGAATGGCAGGATATCCACGGGCGCCATCCAGCCCATTGCCACGCAGGCCGTGCCGGCAAGCACCACCACGCCCAGCACGGCGACGGGCGCGATCAGCGCATTGGCGCTCGCCATCGAGCCGATCAGGGGGCGTGTAAACGCGGCGAACGCCTCGGCGAACGCATCGACGGCCGTGCGGTAGCTGCCGTGCGCGCGGCCCGTGGCGCCAAACGCCTTGACCACGGGGATGCCGTTGACGAATTCCACCACGGCATTGTTGATGCGCCCCATGCCGGCGACAAATTGTTCCATGTTGCCGCCGCTGGCTTTCATGGCGCGGCCGAAGAACAGGAAGAAGCCGGGAAAGGGCAGGATGGCGATGAGGGCAAGGCGCCAGTCCATGGCGAACAGATAGAGAACCGAAATGGCAATGGCGCCGACGGCGCGCCCCGTTGCCGTGTAGAAGTGGGCGGTGAGGCTGTGCAAGGTATTGATGTCGTCCTGCATCGCCTGCTTGACCTCGCCCGAGGCGCGGCTGGTAAACCAGCCCAGCGGTACTTGCCCCAGGCGCTGCATGGTTTGCAGGCGCAATTGATGGGTGATGCGGTTGTCGGCCAGGTGCGCGGCCAGCTCGCCCAGCGAAATCAGCGCCATGCCGGCAAACAGGCAGGCCACGCTGGCGAGGATGGTGGTCCAGATGCCAGGCTGCGCCTTCGCGATCGCAGGGTCCAGCGCGATGCCGGCGATATGCGCGATGCCGGCCAGCGGTACCAGGGTCAGCATGGAACCCGTGCCTGCCAGCACGGCGGCAAGGATCAGACGTGCGCGGATCGGCTGCAAAATCCGGCTGATCGGGCCAGCTTGTCTGCCTGGGCTACTCATGGGAAAAACGGAAAAAAACGTGCATGGTGTCGATGGATAAGGGTGGCTCTCACCCTATATCCCGAACGAAAATGCAAATCCCTCAATCCTGCCTGCGAATAGTTTCCGGATGCGCCTTAGTTGGCGGCCTGGACGGTCACCCAGTAGCGCGTGCGTGCCAGGATTTGCACGGGCAAGGCCAGCGCCAGGTTGTGCAGCGCGCGGTCCGTGTCGCGCAAGGAAAACACGCCATTGACCTTCAGGCCGGCCACGGCCGGGTCGCAGCGCAGCAGGCCCGGGCGGTAGCGGGCCAGTTCCGCGATCAACACGTCGAGGCGCATGTTGTCGGCCACCAGCACGCCTTTCGTCCAGGCCGCCGCGCTGGCCGGCACGGGCGCGGCCGACTGCACGATGTCCGCCGAGAAAACGGCGCTCTGGCCCGTGGAGATGCCGACGGCATTGCCAGGCACATGCGCCAGGCGTATCTCGACGGCGCCTTCGAACACGGCCACGCGCGAGCTGTGTTCGTCTTGCCGCACAGTAAAACACGTGCCCAGGGCCTGCACCGTGCCGTGGCGGCTTTGCACGCGCAATGGCCGCTGGGCCGGGTCGGGATCGTGAGCCGTGGTGACGAGGATTTCGCCGGCGCGCAAGACCAGCAAGCGCTCGGCGGCACTGAAGCGTACATCGATGGCCGAAGCGGAAGCGAGCACCACGCGCGTGCCATCCGGCAAGCGCATCTCGCGGATCTCGCCCGTGGCCGTGCTGTGGCCGGCCGTGGCCACCTGCCAGGCGTCCGAGCCGCGCAGCGTGTACAACATGCCGCCCACGGGCAGCAGCACGGCCAGCAACTTCAGGGCGCGGCGGCGGTTCAGGTAGGCGGCGGGCGCCGGTTCGCGCAGCACGTGGCGCGCCGCGTCGCGCGGCACACTGTGCAGCTTGCCTTCGAACGCATGCAGGCGCTGCCAGGCGAGGTCGTGGTGCGGATGTTCGGCGCGCCAGCGGGCGCAGGCGGCATAGTCTTCCTCGCTGGCATCATCGGACCACAGGCGCGCCATCCACTCGGCCGCCCGCTGCACGATGGCTGGTGCGATGATCACATCCATGGTTCAGGCGTCCTGTCCGTGCAAGGCCTGGTAGCAGGCCAGCAAGCCGGCGGCGATGTATTTTTCGACGGATGAGACGGAAACCTGAAGCTCCGCGGCGATGTCGCGGTAGCTCAAGCCGTCGAGTTTGCACAGCAGCAAGGCCTTGCGCGCCTTGGCGGGCAGCTTGTGCAGCACGGCGTCGATTTCCGCCAGCGCTTCGATCACCAGCGCGCGCTCCTCCTCGGACGGCGCCAGCGCTTCCGGCACCAGGGCCAGCACTTCCAGGTAAGCCGCTTCGATCTGGCGGCGGCGGTACAGGTCGATCACCATGCCGTTGGCGATCTGCGTCAAATGGCGGCGCGACTCCCCGGCCGGCGGCACCCTGCCCGTCTTCATCAGGTGCAGATACACATCGTGCGCCAGGTCGGCCGCATCAAAGGCATTGCCCAGCTTGCGGCGCAATAAACTGCGCAGCCAGCCATGGTGGTCGGTATACAGACTGCTGACTTGCTGCTGAAGCGCTAACTCGGCGGTGCTCACGATACCCTTCCTGTCGTCGACGGCCGGCAAGAAGCGGCACATACATATAAATGAGAATTATTCTCATTATATCGCAAAAAACAGGACAGCCGCAACCGTCCTGCTTGCCCGCTTGGCCATGCAGGCAATAAAAAACCCTGCAAATCAATGACTTGCAGGGTTCGTGGCGATTCCGTAGTGGAGCGGGTCGGAGTTAGACGTTGAACAGGAAGTTCAGCACGTCGCCATCCTTGACCACGTATTCCTTACCCTCGGCGCGCATCTTGCCCGCTTCCTTGGCGCCCGCCTCGCCCTTGTAGGCGATGAAGTCGTCATAGGCGATGGTTTGCGCGCGGATGAAGCCGCGTTCGAAGTCGGTGTGGATCACGCCTGCCGCTTGCGGTGCCGTGGCGCCGACGGGGATGGTCCAGGCGCGCACTTCCTTCACGCCAGCTGTGAAGTAGGTTTGCAGGCCCAGCAGCTTGTAGCCGGCGCGGATCAGGCGGTCCAGGCCTGGCTCTTCCATGCCCATGTCGGCCAGGAAAGCGCCCTTGTCGGCATCGTCCAGGTCGGCGATTTCCGCTTCCAGCGCGGCGCAGATGGCAACGATAGGCGCGTTCTGCGATTTCGCGTAGTCCGTCAGCTGGTCCAGCAGCGGGTTATTCGTAAAGCCCGTGTCCGAGACGTTGGCGACGAACATGGCCGGCTTGGCCGTGATCAGGCACAGCGGCTTGATCAGTTCCATTTCGTCGGCGTCCAGGCCCATGGCGCGCACCGGTTTGGCGTCGTTCAGGTAAGGCATCATGCGTTCCATGATGGCCAGCAGCTTGGCCGCGTCCTTGTCGCCCGAGCGGGCTTTCTTGTTTTCGCGGTGGATGGCTTTTTCCACGGTGCCCATGTCGGCCAGCGCCAGTTCGGTCTGGATGACTTCGATATCGTCGAGCGGGTTGATCTTGCCGGCCACGTGGATGACGTTGTCATCTTCGAAGCAGCGCACGACGTTGACGATGGCGTCCGTCTCGCGGATGTGCGACAGGAACTGGTTGCCCAGGCCCTCGCCCTTCGATGCACCGGCCACCAGGCCGGCGATGTCGACGAATTCCACGATGGCGTTGACCATGCGTTCCGGCTTGACGATGGCGGCCAGCGCATCCATGCGCGGATCCGGCACTTCGACGACGCCGACGTTCGGCTCGATGGTGCAGAACGGGTAGTTCTCAGCCGGGATGCCGGCTTTCGTCAGTGCATTGAACAGGGTGGACTTGCCGACGTTCGGCAAGCCGACGATACCGCATTGGAGACTCATGGAAAAACCTTTAAATAATCAATTTTTGCCGGCAAGCGGCTGGTGCAAAAACGGCCGGTACAGGCGTTTTCTGGATAATCTTGCTGTATAAATGCTGGTAAGGGTCAATTGTACCTCTATGCACCCTACTCTTCAAAAAAACCACCCTCTTTAACGCTAACTGTCGCTATCGCCGTCGTCCGGCTGCGACGCGTCGAATTCCAGGATGTCGCCGGGCTGGCATTCGAGCATTTCGCAAATTTTTGACAGGGTATCGAAGCGCACGCCGCGTACCTTGCCCGATTTTAAGAGCGACAGATTCTGCTCCGTGATGCCGACAAAGGCAGCCAGTTCCTTCGATTTCACTTTTTTCCTGGCCAGTACCAGGTCGAGGCGCACGATGATGCCCATCAGATGAACCCGCTGTTTTCATCGGCCAGGCGCTGGCCTTCGTGGAGGATTTGCGCCAGCGCAAAGAAAACGCAGCACAGCAGCAAGGTCCACAGATCGCCGCCCGTGATATCGATGACCAGGCGCAACTGGCTTGTCCCCTCTTCCAGCAAGCCGAACAGCATGCCGCGCACGGTCGGCTCCAGCAGGGTCAACAGCGTTCCCAGCAGCAGGCAAGCCGCGAAGCGGCGAAAGTACGCCGCCACTGGCGGCGTAAAGTACACGCCCTGCTCGAACTGGCGCAAGACCCGCCCCAGCTGGCGCACGGCATCACCCAGCACCAGCAGGGCCGGCAAGGCCAGCGCCAGGCCCAGCGCCCGTTGCCACCAGGGCATGGCCGCCAGCAAGGGGTATGGCTGGCTCTGCAGCTGCAATACCAGCTCGTACATGCCTGCGCCCGCCACGGTGCCGTGCGCGGCCGGCGCGGGTGCCAGCCAGCCCAGCACCGTCAGCAACAGATAGACGACGAAGAAGCTTGTCACGCCAAGGCGCACGCGCCGGCTCAGTACAGCTGGCCCCGCATTATTTTTTTGCATATTTAAAAGTATACGAAAAGACAAAGTGTCGTTAGAATAAATTATCGTAAAACAATAATTAAATCATGTTTTGCGACCATTTTACCATGCTCACCACCCCTATCGACCGGAGACACCATGAAAACCCTGCTTGCCACACTTGTTTGCAGCACCACCTTTTTGCTCGGCGGCACCGCCCGCGCCGATGATGTGAACACCATGCTGCGGCAGGCGCTGGCCGACAGCAGCGTGCCGGCCATGGCCATCCTCGTGATCCGCGACGGCAAGATCGATGCGCAGGCGCAGGCAGGCGTGCGGGCCAATGACGGCAAGGACGCCGTGCGCGCCGACGACGTGTGGAATATCGGCTCCAACGGCAAGGCCATGACGGCGACGCTGATCGCGCGCCTGGTGGAAAAAGGCGTGCTGTCCTGGGATGCGCCCCTGTCGCGCATGCTGCCTGGGCTGAGCGCCGGCATGCGCGCGGAATACCGCGACGTCAGCCTGGCGGACCTGCTGGCGCACCGCGCCGGCCTGCCGCCCAATCCCGATGAGGCGTGGATCAATTCCACCTACACGGATACGCGCCCGCTGCCGCTGCTGCGCCTGGAATACGCGCAACGCGCGCTGGCAGACGCGCCGATCGCCACGGCACGCGGCGAATCGCATTACTCGAACAGCGGCGCCATGATCGCCGCCGCCATCGCGGAGCGGGCAACAGGCAAGACCTACGAGGAATTGATGCAAAGTGAGGTGTTCGGCCCGCTGGGCATGCGGGCTGCCTTCGGCCCCACGGTGCGCGGGCAAAACCTGGGCCACAAGGAAGGCAAGCCGATCGCCGGCTTGATGGCGGGCAATCCGCTGATGATGGCGCCCGACGGAGAGATTAACCTGAGCATGGCCGACTGGGCCAAGTTTGCGCTCGATCAACTGCAAGGCGAGCAAGGCAAGGGCAAGCTGCTCAAGCAAGAAACGTATGTGTTCCTGCACACGGCACAGGGCGAGACGAACGCGGCACTGGGCTGGGGCGTGATGCATTTCCCGCCGCAGGCACCGCAGCGCGTACTCACGCACCTGGGTTCGAACGGCTACTGGCACGCGCTGATCGCACTGGCACCCGGCAGCGGCGACGGCTTGCTGATCACCGCCAATGCGGGCGAAGGCAGCAGCGCCCAGGCCAGCCAGCAGCAGATGGCGAAAACCATCATGGCCGGCTTCGGCAAAGCCAAGACCGGGAAATAACTAAGGCAAATAACTAGGCCGTATGCAGCTTCATGGTGGCCGCCTCGAACTTGCCCTCGACGATCAGCGGCATGACTTGCAGGGATTTGGCTATCGCCTGCTCGATCAGTTCCTGGTCTTCGCGGCGCGGGCGGTGCAGCACGAAATCGGCCACCTGCTGCTGCAGGCTCAGGGTGCGCGGGTGGCCGATACCCAGGCGCAAGCGCCAGTAATCCTGCGTGCCCAGCGCGGCCGTGATGTCCTTCAAGCCATTGTGGCCACCGGCCGAGCCGCCTTTTTTCAGGCGCGCGATGCCGGGCATCAAGTCGAGCTCATCGTGCACCACCAGCACTTCATCGGCGGCAATTTTGAAAAAGCGCGCCAGCGCGCCCACGGACTGGCCCGAGCGGTTCATGAAGGTCAGCGGTTCGAGCAGCCAGACTTCCTTGCCGCCAATCGACGTTTTCGCCAGCATGGCGTTGTAGCGCGAGTCGCGCTGCAAACGCGTGCCGGGCAAGCTGTTGGCAAGATTGTCCACCAGCCAGAAGCCGGCATTGTGGCGGGTTTGTTCGTATTCGGGTCCCGGATTGCCGAGGCCGACGATCAGGCGTATGGGCATGGCTGTGTCTGCAATGTAAAAGTAAGCATTATCGGTGAAAACAGGCGGAAAAAAACCCGCGCGGCGAACCTGGCGGGTTTTTCCTTGCAACTACCGCATTGCTGCGGCGGCAAAATTACTTCTTGTCAGCAACTTCAGCAGCAGCGGCTTCAGCAGCAACGTGGCCAGCCGGTACCGAAGCGGTAGCGATGGTCAGGTTGGCGCCGTGGGTGACAGCGGTCACGCCAGCTGGCAGGACCAGGTCGCCTACGTGCAGCGAGTGACCAACGTCGATGTTCGACAGGTCAACGTTGATGAATTCTGGCAGTTTGCCTGGCAGGCAAGCAACTTCGATTTCGTTGGCAACGTGGCTGATGGTCGCGCCGTGCAGTTTGACTGCTGGGGAAACGTCAGCGTTGATGAAGTGCAGAGCCACTTTCACGTGGATAGGCTGCGATGCGTCAACGCGCTGGAAGTCAGCGTGCAGGACCAGTTGTTTGTATGCGTGGACTTGGAAGTCGCGCAGCAGAACTTGCTGGGAAACGCCGTCGATTTCCAGATCCAGGATCGACGAGTGGAACACTTCTTTTTTCAACGCGTGGTACAGGGCGTTGTGATCCAGCGAGATCAGCACCGGGGCTTCAGCGCCACCGTAGACGATACCAGGGGTTTGGCCGGAAATGCGCAGGCGGCGGCTCGCTCCGGAACCTTGCAATTCGCGTTTAAATGCGATAACTTTCATGTGAAACTCCAAGAAGAACAAGGCTTGCGCCTTGTGTTATGAGGATGCCCGCGACCAGGAATCCTCGAAAATGGGGTGCAAAACACCCCGAAAATTAAAACACTGCGGCGCAACAGGCAAAAAGCCGGTCGCGCCGCAGGCATTACGTCTGTTACTGCTGATCGAATCAGTCGATGAACAGCGAGATGACGGAGTCACCCTTGATGATGCGTTTGAACGTCTCGGCCAGCAGCGGCGCGCACGTCAATTGACGGATCTTGCCGCAGGCCAGGGCAGCTTCGGACAGGGGAATCGTGTCCGTTACGACCAGCTCATCGAGTGGCGAGGCCGAAATACGGTCGATCGCCGGGCCCGACAGCACCGCGTGCGTGCAATACGCCACGACTTTTTTCGCGCCGCGCTCTTTGAGCACTTCGGCAGCCTTGGTCAGGGTGCCTGCCGTATCGACCATGTCATCCATGATCACGCAGTTGCGGCCTTCGACTTCGCCGATGATGTTCATCACTTCGGACACGTTCGCTTTTGGACGACGCTTGTCGATGATGGCCAGGTCGCAGCCCAGGCGTTTTGCCAGGGCGCGCGCACGTACCACACCGCCGACGTCAGGCGACACCACCAGCAGATCCTGGTAGTTTTTCTTTTGCAGGTCACCCAGCAAAATTGGCGAAGCGTAGATATTGTCGACTGGGATATCGAAGAAACCTTGAATCTGGTCAGCGTGCAAGTCCATGATCAGGACGCGCTCGACACCGGCTTCTTCCAGCATGTTCGCCACCACCTTGGCCGAAATCGCCACACGCGCGGAGCGTGGACGACGGTCTTGGCGGGCGTAGCCGAAGTAAGGAATCGCGGCGGTGATGCGGCCAGCGGAAGCACGTTTCAAGGCATCAACCATCAGCATGATTTCCATCAGGCTGTCGTTGGTTGGAGCACAGGTGGATTGCAAAACAAAAACATCCTTGCCGCGCACGTTTTCGTTAATCTCGACCATTACTTCGCCGTCGGAGAATTTCGAAACGTTTGCTTTACCGAGAGGGATGCCGAGGTTTTTTGCGACCCCCTCTGCCAACGCTGGATTCGCGTTGCCGGTAAAAACCATCAGGTTTTCGTAAGCCATGGGAGTCCCAAGAGGTGATATAGAAGTCTTGAAAAGCACTAACCGGGCATAGGCCCGGTCAGTCATTGTTTAGAATATGCCGCGTGGCGACCTATCTGCTTTTTCCCGTACTGGACGCTAACTTCGCATCGACAGACTACGGTGAAATGGTGGCAGGGGAAGAAGGATTCGAACCTTCGCATGCTGGAATCAAAATCCAGTGCCTTAACCAGCTTGGCGATTCCCCTACGTTACTGACTGCTTGCCGTCATGTTGGCCAGTATTATACCGACTATTTGACGCTAAGCAAAATCTTTTTTTTCTGCCTGCTTTTCATTACAACATCGTGAGTATCGGATGGCGACTCAGCGCTTTTGCCTTCCAGGCGACCCAGACTGGTGGCACATTGCTGAGCACCGCATCCACTTCTTCCTGACTGCCAAACGCACTGAATACACAAGCACCGGAACCAGTCATCCTGGCCTCACCGTAAGCACCCAGCCATTCTACCGCATCTGCTACCGGCTTGAAAAGACTGCATGCCACTTGCTGTAAATCATTCTTGCCAAACCCGCCCGCATCGTTTCCTTCTGCGAGGTGCCTGGAAAAGTCCGCTATTGTGACGGGTTCGGTATTCCTCGTCAAGCCTTCCGCGCAAAAAATTGCGGCGGTGGGCACTTGCACGCCCGGCTCGATCACCACGTACCAGCAATCGGGCGTGGCGACCGGCTGCAAGGCTTCGCCCACGCCTTCGGCAAAGGCGTTTTCACCAAAGATGAAAAACGGAATATCGGCCCCCAGCGGCAAGCCCAGCGCCATCAATTCCTCGCGAGTCAAGCCCGCTTGCCACAGCCGGTTCAAGGCCATCAGCGCCGTGGCCGCATCGGACGAGCCACCGCCGAGGCCGCCGCCCATGGGCAGCACCTTGTCGATGGCGATATCGACGCCGCGCGGCAAGGCGCCCGTACGGCGCAGCACTTCGGCCTGCAGCAGCTTTGCCGCGCGGATGATCAGGTCCTGCTCTTGCGGCACGCCGGCCAGTTCCGTCACGCGGCGAATCAGCGTGTCGTCGCGCAGCGCGAAGTGCAAGGTGTCGCCATGGTCGAGCAACTGGAACACCGTCTGCAGCAAATGGTAGCCGTCGGCACGGCGGCCGTTGACGTGCAAAAAGAGGTTCAGCTTGGCCGGTGCCGGGCAATTGTTCAAGGTCGTCAAGGTCATGGTGCGGGTACGGGTACGGATGGGGCGGGATCGAGCACGATGCGCAGCGACACGGCATCGGCCTGGGCGCTGGCATTGCGTTCGGCATCGATGCGCCGCGGTTGGGGCAAGGCGCCCGGTGTATTGTCGGCCGCATTTTGCCCTACTTCTTGCCACGACACATAGCGCAGGCGCCAGCCGTCTTTGGTCGTCACGCTGTCGTTGGCCGGCGAAGCGACGAAACGCTTGCCATCGGCGTCCACGGCATAGCCCTGCAGCCAGTCGCGCAAGCCCGACACGGGCAAGGACCAGCCCAGCATCTGCGCGCTCAGCGCATCGACGTCGGGCGCCCGGCGCGGCGGCTTGCCGCTTTGCGTCAGCACGGCTTCCCGCGGCGTGACGGCGATCGTCGCCAGGGTGCTGCCGACGGGCGAATACAGGGTCACGTCCGTGCGCTCGGCCGTCTGCTGCCAGTTGAAATTGACGGTGGCCGATTCCGGCTTGTCATTCTTCTGGTAGACGACGTTCAGGCGGCCCGTCAGTTCGACCTGTTCGCGGTAGGGGGCGACGCTCTGGCCCGACGGGGCGACGGACGAAAAGGGGGAAGTCAGGGTTGAGCAGGCCGAGAGGGACAGGCAAAGGGCGGTAAGAGCCAAGAGGTTTTTTGACATGGGAAATTTTTTGAGTCCACCCCAAGTGCAAAACCCGGGGTCAGTCCCTGCGGGATCGGAAGGCGTTCCATTGGAACGCCGTCCCCCATCGGGTCTGACCCCGGCATTTGCCCTTGGGTTAACAATCACAAACTGACATTCAAGCGCGCCAGGGTGCTTTTCAGCGCGTCGTTTTTCGGGTCCTTGCTGCGTGCTTCGCGCCACAGCTTTTGCGCTTCGTCCTTGTCGCCCTTCTGCCACAGCACTTCGCCCAGGTGGACGGCGATTTCCGGGTCGCTGCGCACGGCGTAGGCGCGGCGCAGGGCCGTTTCTGCGGCGGCCAGGTTACCCATGCGGAATTGCACCCAGCCCATGCTGTCCATGATGAACGGGTCGCCTGGCGCCATCTGCAGCGCCTTCTCGATCAGGGCGTGCGCTTCCGGCAGGCGGATGCCCCGCTCGGCCAGCGAGTAGCCAAGCGCGTTGTAGGCGTGCTGGTTGTCGGGTGCCAGCGCCATCACGCGGCGCAGGCTGGCCTCCATCAGGTCCATTTTATCCAGGCGTTCGGCCAGCAAGGCGTAGTCGTACAGCAGCTCGGGGTTGTTCGGGAAGCGCAGCAAGGCGTTTTCCAGCACCGTAAATGCGCTTTGCAGATAGTTCGCGTCGCGCAGGAATTGCGCATCGACCAGCAGCACCTGCGCCTGGACCGCCGGATCGGAGGTCTCGATTTCCGTCAATGCCTTGCGCGCCGCATCGAGATTGCCGCCACGGGCGATCAGCTGGGCGCGGCGCAGACGCGCATCGACATAGCCGGCCGAAGCGCTGCTGTCGACCTTGTCCAGCCAGGCGATGGCGCCGGCCATGTCGCCGCGCGTCTCGGCGATCTGCGACAGTATCATCAGGGCCTTGAACGGATCGCGCGTGTCGCCGGGGTTTTTATCCAGCACGGCCAGGAAGCGCTTGAAATACTGCTCCGCGCCCTTGGTGTCTTCCAGCTGCAGCGCCACGATCCCCAGCGCATACAGGCCGCCGACGTTGTCAGGCTGGCTTTTCAGCAGCAGCAGGAACTGGTCGCGCGCCGCTTCGAGCTGCTTTTGCTCGACCAGCAGGCGCGCATAGGCGGCGCGCACTTCGACGGCATCGGGATTCTTTTGCAAAAACGCGACCAGCACCTTGTTTGCCGCCTCGGGCTCGCCCGTCACCTGCGCCAGGGTCAGCGCGGCCAGCTCGGAATTGGGCTTGATGGCCAGCGCCTTGTTCGCTTCGCGGATGGCGCGGTCACGCTCGTCGATCGACAGGGCGCCCTGCGCCAGCACCAGGTGCGCTTCGAACATGTCCAGGTAAGGTTCCACCAGGCGCGTGAGCATGGAATAGGCATACAGCTTGTCATTCGAACGCGCCAGGATCTGCTGCATCTGGAACAGGGCCACGCCGCGCGCGCCCTGCGGCGCATTGGCCAGGCGCTGGGCGAAAATCGGCTCTGCTTCGTCGATCTTGTCCGTCAGGACGACAAAGCCGAGGAAAAACTGCGTCGCCTCGTCGGAATCGGGCGCCAGCTCGCGCCACAGGCGGATGGCGGCCAGCGCTTCGCCGCCCTGCTTGGCGGCCAGCGCCATTTCGGAAGCGCGGCGCGCCAGGCGCGGGTCGCGCGTCTGCTGCGCCGCCACCATCATCGTCACGTACGGCCCCTGCCACTGGCCGCTCTTGAATTCCATTTCCGCGCGGGTCAGCTTGTACAGCAGGTCGCTGCTCAACTCGACCTTGGGCAGCTTGTCGCCGCTGTCCCCATCCTTGGACACGGCTTCCGGCGCCTGCGGCGAACTGGCCACAGAAGGGCTGGCCGCGGCATCGGCAGGGGCGGCAGGCGTCTGCGCCATGGCATGCGTAGCCATCAGGGCGGACAAGGTTACAATGGCGAAAGCGTTTTTCAAAGGCTGATCCTGGCTGAACGGCAAAGTTTGATTCTACGCCCAACCCGTACATCGCGTACTTCACGTATGTAACGAAATATATACGTCATGGCTGCGCAATGTGTCCGGGCCAGCCACCGGCCAGCGACGCGCCTGTTTTTTACCCGGTTTTCAACCATTCGAGCCCTATGCCAGAATTGCCAGAAGTCGAAGTCACACGGCGCGGTGTCGCGCCCCATCTCGAAGGGCGCGCCGTGCGCTCCGTCGTGCTGCGCCGCGATGGCCTGCGCTGGCCCTTTCCCCCTGCCCTGGGCGAACAGCTGTCCGGCCAGACCATCGGCCTGACGGGGCGGCGCGGCAAATACCTGCTGATCCACTTCCGCCATGGCACCCTGATCATCCACCTGGGCATGTCGGGCCATTTGCGCGTGCTGCCACCGGGAACGCAGGCGCAAAAGCACGACCATTTCGACCTGATCGTGGACGACGCCGACGGCGCGCAGCACGTGCTGCGCATGACGGACCCGCGCCGTTTCGGCGCCGTGCTGTGGCACGACGAGGCTGACGGCCCGCTCGACAGCCACGTACTGCTGCGCGGCCTGGGCACGGAACCGCTGGAAGGCGGCTTCACGGGCCAGCTGCTGTTCGAGAAAACGCGCAACAAGAACACCAACATCAAGCAGGTGCTGATGGCGGGCGACATCGTCGTCGGCGTGGGCAATATCTATTGTTCCGAAAGCCTGTTCCGCGCGGGGATCAACCCGAAGACGCCTGCCCGCCGCATCGGCCTGGCGCGCTATGAGAAACTGGCGCAGGCGATCCGCGACGTGCTGGCAGAAGCCATCGTGCAAGGCGGCAGCACCCTGCGCGACTTCATCGGCGTCAATGGCCAATCCGGCTATTTCCAGCAGACGTATTTCACGTACAACCGCGCGGGCAAGCCATGCCGCGTGTGCGGCGCGCCGATCCGGCAAATCGTGCAGGGACAGCGTTCCACGTTCTACTGCGTGAACTGTCAAAAATAAAGGGGACCTGATGGTCAGAGACTTGGAACAATACAGCGCATGGCGCCAGGACGTGCAGGCCGCCTTGCAGGCTTACCGGCAAGCCGCTGGCGCGGCGGGCCTGGTCGACGGCGCCTCCGCGCTGCGCCTGGCGCGCTGTGGTTCCCGCCTGCTGGACGACCGTCTCTCTGTCGCCTTCGTGGCGGAATTCTCGCGCGGCAAATCCGAACTGATCAACGCCATCTTCTTTGCCGACTACGGCCAGCGCATCCTGCCCTCGGGCGCCGGCCGCACCACCATGTGCCCCACCGAACTGCTGTACGACGCTGCCTGGCCGCCATCGATCCGCCTGCTGCCCATCGAGACGCGCGCGCAGAACCTGTCGACCAGCGACTACCGCGAGTTGCCCGCCGCCTGGAGCGTCCTGCCGCTGAACATCGAGGCGGGCGGCGACATGCAGGAAGCGCTGCGCCAGGTCAGCCTGACCAAGAAAGTCAGCCAGGAAGAAGCGGCCCGCTACGGCCTGTACGACGCCGACGATGCGGACGCGCCCTCGATGCTGGACGACGACGGCCAGGTGGAAATCTCGATGTGGCGCCACGCCATCATCAACTTCCCTCATCCGCTGCTGAAACAGGGCCTGGTCATCCTCGACACGCCGGGCCTGAACGCCATCGGCACGGAGCCGGAACTGACCCTGAACCTGATCCCGAACGCGCATGCGGTGCTGTTCATCCTGGCGGCCGACACGGGCGTCACGCGCAGCGACATCGAGGTATGGCGCAACCATATCGGCGCCGGCGCAGGGCGCCTGGTGGTGCTCAACAAGATCGACAGCATGTGGGATGAATTGCGCGGCGATGCCGAGGTGACGCAAGCCATTGAACGCCAGCAGGCCAGCGTGGCACATCTGTTGGCATTGGATGCCAGCCAGGTGTTTCCCGTCTCCGCGCAAAAGGCCCTGGTAGGCAAGATCAACCACGATGCGGCGCTGCTGGAAAAGAGCCGCCTGCAGGCGCTGGAAACGGCGCTGTTCGAGGGCCTGATCCCCGCGCGCAAGGACATCATCCGGCACCAGCTGGCGTTCGACCTGGACGCCATCGAAGCGGCGCAGCAGGTGCAGGCGGCGGCGCGCGCGCGCGGCATCGCCGAACAGCTGCACGAGTTGCACAGCCTGCGCGGCAAGAACCAGAGCGTGATCGCGCACATGATGCGCCGCGTGGATATCGAAAAGAAGGAATTCGACAGCAGCCTGTTCAAACTGCAGGCCACACGCGCCGTATTCACCCGCCTGTCGACGGAGCTGTACACGAGCCTGGGCATGGACATCGTGCGCGACGATATCGATGGCGTGCGCGCGGCCATGCAGCGCAGCCGCTTTTTCACGGGCTTGCGCGAAGCCGTGCGCCAGTACTTTGAACGCATCGGCCAGAACCTGGACCGCTCGGAAGGCAAGACGGCCGAGATCACGGAAATGATGAACGTGATGTACCGCAAATTCGCCACCGAACATGGCCTGGCGCTGGCCTTGCCCATGCCGTTTTCGCTGGCCCGCTACCGCCAGGAAATCGCCGATATCGAAGCCGTGTATCACAAGCAGTTCGGCACAGCGACCCTGCTCACCACCAGCCGCGTCGTGCTGATGGAAAAATTCTTCGATACCATCGCCTCGCGCGTGCGCCGCAGTTTCACGGCCGCCAACGATGACGCCAGTGCCTGGCTGAAAGTCATCATGGCGCCGCTCGAAGCGCAGATCGTCGAGTACAAGGAACAGCTGAAACTGCGCTTTGCCTCGATCCAGCGCATCCATGACGCCACGGGCAGCCTGGAACAGAAAATCGCCGGCTTCGAGGCCAGCCTGGCGGCGCTCGAACGCGACAAGGCGCAATTGGCGCAATTGCTGGCCACCTTGCGCGCCGCCAGCGCAAGCTGAGCGCAACATAAACAACAGAACACTGGAACCCCTGCATGAAACGTCTGCTGCATCCGCTCTCGCCCGCCACGGGCGCAACTCAGTTTGATAACGCATTTGAAAATTACATCGACCCGACTTTTTCCGCCACCGTCATCGCTTGGCAAAAGCAGCATGGCCGCCACGCGCTGCCATGGCAAAACACGCGCGACGCCTACCTGATCTGGCTGTCCGAAATCATGCTGCAGCAAACGCAGGTCACGGCGGTACTCGGCTACTACGCGCGCTTCCTCGAGCGCTTCCCTACCCTGCGCGACCTCGCTAGCGCGCCGGTCGAAGACGTGATGGCACAGTGGAGCGGCCTTGGCTACTACACGCGGGCGCGCAACCTGCACAAGTGCGCGCAGCGCGTGGTGGCCGAATACGATGGCGTGTTCCCCAGCGACCCCGCCCTGCTGGCCGACCTGCCCGGCATCGGCCGCTCGACGGCGGCCGCCATCTCCGCGTTTTCCAGCGGCACGCGGGCGGCCATCATGGACGGCAACGTCAAGCGCGTATTCGCGCGCACCTTCGGCATCGACGCCTATCCGGGCGAAAAACGGGTCGAGGAAGCCATGTGGCGCCGCGCCGAAGCGCTGCTGCCTGAAACCGGTATCGAAGCCTACACGCAGGGCTTGATGGACTTCGGCGCCACCCTGTGCACGCGCAGCAGCCCCGATTGCGGCCGCTGCCCGTTGCAGCCGCGCTGCGTGGCCTACGCCACCCATCGGGTTAAAGACTTACCTGTGCGCAAACCCAAAAAAACCAGCCCGGAAAAACACGCCGTCATGCTCGTCGTCATCGACAATGGCCAGGTGCTGCTGGAGCAGCGTCCCGGCTCGGGCATCTGGGGCGGCCTGCTGTCCTTGCCCGAACTCGACGGCCACGTGCTGGCCGATGCAGACTCTCCACGCGACATCGACCAGCAGGCGCTGGCGCGCGCCGTGGCGCCGTTCGGCACAATCGAAACGCAGGAGCGGCTGCTGCCCATCGTGCACGTCTTCACGCACTACAAGCTGCATATCGTCCCCTGCCGCATCACCCTGGCGCGACGCCTGGCGCTGGCCGGGGAAGCGACGCACGTCTGGTACGACGGCGCGAAGATCGCGGACGCGCCGCTGCCGGCGCCCATCAAGAAACTGCTGCTGGACCTGTTCGGCGATGCGCGTTCGGCGCAGCGCAGCATGTTCTAGTGCGCTTTTTACTGTTCGCGCTGGCGGCGCTTTGCCTGCATGGCGCGCAAGCGGATGACGCACTGCCAGAGGTCCGCATCGGCGTGCTGGCCTACAAGGGCGGCGACGCCGTGCAGCAGGACTGGTCATATGTGACGCGCCACCTGCAGGCCAGCATCCCCGGCATCCGTTTCATCCTCGCAGACTACGACCAGGCCGGCCTGACGCGCGCCGTGCAGTCGCAAGCGATTGGCTTTGCCATCACCAGCAGCGGCCATTACGTGGCGCTCGAACACAGCGATGGCGCCAGCCGCATCGCCACCCTGGAATCGCCGTGGACGGATTCGCCGCGCCAGGCCATCGGCTCGGCCATCGTCGTGCGCAGCGCATCGCCCCTGCACGACCTGGCCGACCTGGCAGGCAGGAACGTGATGGCCGTGGCGCCAGACGCGTTTGGCGGCTACCAGATCGCCGCGCGCGAACTGCGCGAAGCGGGCGTCGATCCCACGCACGATTTTGCCAGCCTGCGCTACAGCGGCTTTCCCTCGCAGCAGATCATCGACGCCGTGCGCGACGGGCGCATGGATGCGGGCATCGTGCGCACCTGTTTGCTCGAACAGATGGTGGCGCGCGGCGAGGTGCAGGCCGATGCACTGCGCGTCATCACCACGCGCCCGATACCCGGCTTCCGCTGCGCCACGTCATCGCGGCTGTATCCGGACTGGCCCTTCGTGGCCCTGCGCCAGACGCCGCCCGCGCTGGCCAAAAAAGTGGCGCAGGCCCTGCTGGCCATGCCGCGCACCAGCGAGGGCTATAGCTGGACGGTGCCCAGCGATTACCAGATCGTCGATGAACTGTTCCGCGACCTGCGCATCGGCCCCTACGCCTACCTGGACAAGCTGACGTTCGAGACGGCGCTGCGCCGCTACTGGGGCTGGATGCTACTGGTGCTGGCCCTGCTCGTTGCCTGGGCCGTGCACACGGTGCGCGTGGAATACCTGGTCAGCCGGCGCACGGAGCAGCTGCGTGCGGCCCAGCACCAGCAGCGCGCGCTGGAAGAGCAGGCACGCCAGCGCCAGGCCACGCTTGACCACACGGCGCGCCTGGCGATTTTGGGCGAGATGGCCAGCGCCATCGCGCACGAATTGAACCAGCCGCTGGCGGCCATCGGCAATTTCGCGCGCGGCATGGCGCGCCGCATCACGGCCGGGCGCATGGAGGCGGCGCCACTGCTCGACGGCGCGCAGGAAATCGCCACGCAAAGCGAGCGCGCGGGCGCCATCATCCGGCACATTCGCGCGATGGCGCAAAAGCGTCCCGCGCACAGCACCGGCTTCGCCCTGGCCGGCGCCGTGGAGCAAGCCGTGGCCCTGTTCCGCGCGGCCCATCCGCAAGCGAATATCAGCTGGCGCCACGATAGCGCCAGTCCTGACGCACGCGTGCTGGCCGACCCGCAGCAAGTGCAGCAGGTGCTGCTCAATCTGCTGAAAAATGCGCTCGATGCACAGGTGGAAAGCGACAATCCCGCACACCCCATCGGCGTGCTGCTGCACCGTGAAAACGGCGCCTGCACGGTGGCCGTGCGCGACGCCGGCTGCGGCCTGGAGGCGGCGCAGATGGCGCGATTGTTCGAACCGTTTTTCACCACCAAAGCCGAAGGCCTGGGCCTGGGCATGTCGCTCAGCAAAAGCATCATCGAGTCGTTCGGCGGCAGCCTGTCGGCGCACGCCAACGCCGATGCGCCAGGCTTGACGGTCTGGTTCCGCCTGCCCGAAGAGACGGGCATGGCGGCACCCACAGACATACAAGAGGACACACCATGAACGAAAGCGATGCGATCATCTTTGTCGTCGACGACGACGCCGCCATGCGCCGCTCGCTGGCCTATCTGTTCGATTCGGCCGGCTGGCAAGTGGAAACGTTTGAATCGGCGCGCGACTTCCTGCAGCGCTACGCGGGCCATGCGCCCGGCTGCTTGCTGCTCGACGTGCGCATGCCTCTGATGAGCGGGCTGGAGCTGCAACAGGAGCTGTCGCGGCACGCCATCGCGCTGCCCGTGATTTTCCTCAGCGGTCACGGCGACCTGGCCATGGCCGTGCAGACGATGAAGGCGGGCGCCTGCGATTTCCTGGAGAAGCCTTGCAAGGACCAGGTGTTGCTGGACGCCGTCACGCGCGCCGTGGCCCGCAGCGTGGCAGAAAGCCGCAGCGCCGCCAGCGCGAATACGGCGCAATCGGCACTGGCCAGGCTCACCGCGCGCGAACGCGAAGTGGCGCTCTTGATGGCCGAAGGCAAGGCATCGAAAGTCATCGCCCGCGAACTGGGCATCAGCGACAAGACGGTGCAGGTGCACCGCCACAACACGATGGAAAAACTGGGCCTGCATTCGGCAGCCGAGGTGGCCCGGCTGCTCATGGCGGGTGGGGAGATTTAACCGGGGTCAGACCCGCCGGGTCTGACCCCAGCCTTTACGACCTTGGGGTAAAAGGTTCGAACATGCTTCTCAGCGAATAATCCGCGCCGGCAGTCCCTGCCGCACCGACGTGCCCGACACGGGATCGACAAACACGTTCTTGTCGCCGCGGCTAGGATCCGTCAAACCCAGGTCGTTCAAATTGATGCCGGCGCCGATGGCTGGTTCATCGGGCTGGCGCAGCTTGCCGATGCGGTGGGCGCGCGCGCCGTGTTCCTTGTGGCCGAAACCGTGTTCGACGGCGATCACGCCGCGCTGCACACCATGGCGCAGCATCACCGTGGCCCTGGCCTTGCCGCCGGGCGTTTCCAAAACAATTTCATCGCCATTTTTCAGCTTCAAGCGGGCCGCATCGTCGGGGTGCACGGCGACGGGATTGTCCGGATGGATGCCGCGCAAACGCCGCGCGCCGATGCTGTACGAGTTTTGCAGCGCCGATTTATAGCTGATCAACTCGAACGGCCACTCGCTGACGGGATAGGTTTTACGCACAGGCGTGCCGTCGGCAAACGCCGCGACTCGCCACGCGGGCGTGCCGGAAAAACGCTTGCCGCTCAGGCTATTCTTGCTCACGCCCAGGCCCTCGTTGTACAGCATCATGGGTTTTAAATAACGGTGCGTGGACCAGTCCTGCGGATACGGCTTCTCGTCCATCACCGGCACGGGAGCAACCGGCGCCTTGGGGTTCGCGGGCGGCGGCAGGCGCAGGCCGAACATTTCGCCATAGCTCTGGTAGCGCCCTCCCCGCGCCAGCATGAAGGCTACCTTGCGCCACTCTTCCGGCTTCAAGGTGCGTTCCAGTTCGGGGCGGATGCGCGCCACGCCGGACAGCTCGATGTCGTCGTCGCTCGCCTCCGGCACGGCCGTCTTGCCCTGCCAGGCGATGTTGGCGCCACCGCGCAGATACCAGTCTTCCGCCCGCTGCAGGGGGAAGCGCTGGCCGTCCATGTCCTGCAAGGCTCCGGGGCCGAAGCCGGGCAAGGCCATCGTTTTGGCCAGCGCGATGAAGAACGATTCCATGCAGATGGTCTGGCCTTCCGGCGTTTTTTGCACGCGCGGCTCGACCACGGGCCAGCGCGCCGTGCTCATTTTGACGGGCATGCCGCCCCAGGCGCCGGCCCAGCCCCAGCTTTCGTACAGCAAGGTGTCGGGCAGCAGATAATCGGCAAAGGCCGAGCTTTCATTGATGAAGGGGTCGATGGCGACGATCAGGGGAATCTTCTTCGGATCGGCCAGTTCCTTGCCGATCTGCGCGCGCAATCCCGTGATGCCGTACACGGGATTGCAGCTCCACAGTATCAGCGCCTTCAAGGTGTATGGGTAGCCGTTCATGGCGCTGGTCAGCCATTCAGTGGCCAGCGCGGGCGCGTTCGGATACCACGGCGCCCTGGCCGGATACGCCTTGCCCGCTTCTTTCTTCAGCTTGAATTCCGAAGTTTTCTCGTACGGCACATTGCGTCCGATCGGCATGCCGGCCGCCTTGATCTCGCCGTCAAAACTCTCGAGGTTGTAGCGCGGGCCGGGGCCCGCATCCTTGAAGCTGCCGCCGTTGACGAGGGTGCCGCCCTTGCGGTTCAAATTGCCGATCAGGGTATTGAGCATGACCAGCGCGTACGCGTTATAAAAGCCCGCGCCCGACATCATGCCGCCGTGCGCATTGACGGCCGCGCGCTTGCCATGGCTGGTGAGTTCCTGCGCCAGGCCTTCGATGATGTCGCGCCCGATACCGCAGGCGGCCGAATACTCTTCCATGCTGTGGCGCTGCGCTTCTTCGTTGAGCATCGTCATGGCCGTCTTCAGGTGCAGCGGCGCGCCGGCCACGTCCAGCGGGCCGTCGAAGAACAGGCGCGCCTCGCCCTTGGCCGCAGTGTGCGGCACAATCGCCTGTGTGGCGGCGTCGATCACGCAAAATGCGTCGCCATCCTTGTAGCGCTCTTCTTCCGGCAGTTCCACCGCGCCGATGTCGGACGCGCGCAGGTAGCGGCCATCGCGCGGATGGCCTTTCTGGCTGATGATCAGATGCGTGGCGTTGCACCAGGCGGCCTCGCCCGCCGCTTCCGCCACCTTCAGGTTCGGCTGCGCGAGGAAGTGGCGGTCATAGCGTTCGTGCTCGATGATCCAGCGGATCATGGCCATGGCCAGCGCGCCGTCCGTGCCCGGCTTGATCGGCACCCAGCGGCTACGATCGCCCGCCGCCAGGCTGTCCGCATTCGTCAGCACGGGGTCGACCACCACATAGCTGAATTCGCGCTTGCCGGAGCGGGCCTTGGCGATCAGGGTGCCCTGGCGCTTGAACGGGTTGCCCGCATTGCCCGGCGCCGTGCCGACAAAGATGCAGAACTCCGTGTTTTCCAGGTCCACTTTCGCGTGCGGCATTTTCTTCATGTCGCCGAACATGGCGCCCGAACCGCTGCGGTAGGCGCCACCGCAATACGAGCCGTGGTTGACCAGGTTCAGGCTGCCGTACGACTGCTTGAAAAAGCGCGTGCCGAACGCCAGGCGGCCATCGTCGGTGCTGCACATCAGGCCCACCTGATTGACTTGCGGGCCCAGTTCCGGCTGTGCCGGATCGATCGGTTTTTCCAGCTCGCGCAAGGCGCGCAGTCCCTGCACATGGCCCTCGCCAAACAGGTCGCCGCCCTCTGTGACTTCCTTGACCAGCTGGTCAAAGGCGATCGGTTCCCACTGGCCGCCGCCGCGCGGACCCACGCGCTTCATGGGCGCCAGCACGCGGAACGGCGACTCCATCTGTTCCAGCACGCCGTTGCCGCGGCCGCAAGCCGTCGAGCGGCCCTTCAAGCCCTTTTCCTGGAAGCGCGACAGCGACACAAAACTGTCGCGTATCGAGGTTTGATATGGCAGCGCAGGATCGGCCGACAGGGGGCTGTACGGGTTGCCCGCCACGCGCAGCACCTTGCCGCTTTTTTTATCCAGGCGCACGCGCACGCCGCAAAAGGTGGTGCAGCCCATGCACATGGTGTAGCTCACTTGCTGGTCCGGATTGAGCGTCAGCTTGCCCGTGTCCGTATCGACGGAAAACTCGGGCTGCAGGGAATTGCCATGCAGTTTCTGCACAGGCTTGTCCTTGCCCAGCGCATGGTCGACCATGCGGCCGGCCGTGGTGGAAAAGCTGGCGGCAAAGGCGGCCAGGCCGCCGCCGATGGCGCCGTAGCGCAGCAGCTTGCGGCGCTTTTCTTCCTCGGCGCTGCGGTCTTCTTGCGGTTCTGGTGTGATGTGATCGTTCATGATTCTCTCCTTAGTGCGTGGCCATGGCGGGACGGCTGCGCATCGCAATAGCGCGTCCGGCCCATGGCAAAAATTCCAGCATCAGCAACAGTAGCGCGAGCCACAGGCCGGCAGTGCCGATGATCCCCAGCAAACCATCGTTCCCCATCGGCAGGTGGTAGTCATACAGGCCGGCCCCCGTCTTCGGGATCGTCTGGCCACCGATAAAAATCGTCCAGCGCATCATCCAGGCGCTGTGCAGCGCGATCAGGCCGTTGACCAGGCCACTGGTGGCCGGGCGCCAGATGGCCAGCGCCATCGGCACGATGGACGACAGCACGGCCCACACAGCCGTGAGCTGCCATTGCGGCATGCCGGCCACCTGCGTGAACGCCATGCTGTGGCTGGCGCTCACGCCAGAGAGACTGACGAACAGCCAGCCGCCGCCCAGGGCCAGCACCAGCGCCAGCGACAGGGCCAGCGCGCGGTTCAGCGATACTTCCAGCGCCTGCTCGCGGCCCGGCAGGAAGCGGTTGAACAGCAGCGCCAGGCCCACCGCTCCCACGAATGCCGTGGCAGCAAATTGCGCCGGCAGGAAGGGCGTAAACCACAGGGGACGGGCGCGCACCACCATCACTTCCATGCCCGTGTACAGGCCCACGACAAAGGCGGCCAGCAAGGTGAAGGCGGCAGCACTGACGATGGCCTTGCGCGAGGCGGCGCCACCGCGTCCCAGCAGGCGGTAGGCGAAGGCCAGGCGGTCCTTGCCCTGCCCCCGCGTGGCGAAGTCCACGCGCAGCGCCAGCCACGCGTACAACATCAGGCAACCGAGGTAGAGGGGAATGAAGAACGAGCCCCACGACATCCACGACTGCGGCTGGAAATAAATGTAGAAATGGTAGAAGCGCCCCGGCCCGTGCAGGTCGGCCAGCAGCGCCACGGGCGCCGTCATGCCGCAGACGAGGGACGCCAGCAGCGCGATACGTCCCAGGCGTTCATACGCCTTGCGGCCGAAAACGAAGTACGGCAGGGTCAGCATGAAGCTGCCGTAACTGAGGCCGATGAGGAAAAAATACTGCACCGCCCACGGCAGCCATGCCGCTTCGCGCGTGACGTTGAGAATTTCGGTGATGTGGCTGTCCATGGTTTATTTCCCGTGTTTGCTCGGTTGCCAAAGAGTCGCTTCGCCCTCGACATGGCCGGCGAAACGCGTGTCCAGTCCCAGGTAAAACACGTGGGGCTGGGTTCCCTGCTCGGGTTTGAGCACCTTCACCTTGTTCTCGCTGAGCAGCTGGTGCACCATGCTTTCCGGATCATTCAGGTCGCCGAAGATGCGCGCACCGCCCACGCAGGTTTCCACGCAGGCCGGCAGCAAGCCTTCGTCGACGCGGTGCGCGCAGAACGTGCATTTGTCGGCCTTGCCCGTCTCGTGGTTGATGAAGCGCGCGTCGTAGGGACAGGCCTGCACGCAGTAGGCGCAGCCCACGCAGCGGTCGCCATCGACGACGACGACGCCATCCTTGCGCTGGAAGGTCGCACCCACGGGGCAGACGGGAATGCAGGGGGGATTGGCGCAGTGGTTGCACAGGCGCGGCAGCATGTAGGTGCCGCAGCGGTTCTCTTCCTTGACTTCATAGGTGGAGACGACGGTGCGGAAGCTGTTCTCCGGCGCGGCGTTTTCCATGATGCAGGAGACGGTGCACGCCTGGCAGCCGATGCACTTCTGCACATCGACCACCATCGCCCAGCGCTGGCCGCCCTCGCCTTTGGTGGCCGCTTTACCGGGCAGCGGCGCGACGGCCGCCCCGACGGTAATGGCGGGCAAGGCGCGCAAAAAACTGCGGCGCGATTCAATCATGACACTCTCCTTGACGATGGGCGGCAAGCCCTTGTTGACTTGCTGCCATGATAGAAAAGAAGGTGACGCGCGGGTATTGGGGTGATCGGGTGGAGACCTAGATGATCATGCCAATTGACAGGATGGACAATGCGGAGTAACGGGGCTGCGCCAACGATGTTGTCGGATTACGGCCTGCATCAGACTCCGCATGACCACTTGCAGTGGTAGGTCGGGTTAGCGCGCCGGCGCGTAACCCGACAACCTTGTTGGCACGGAATGTGGTGGTATTGCGCAGACATGTCGGATTACGCTGCGCTAATGCGACCTACATCAGACTGCGCATGACCACTTGCAGTGGCAGGTCGGTTAGCGCGCCAGCGCGTAACCCGACAACCCTGTTGGCACGGAGTGTGGTGGTATCGCGCAGACATGTCGGATTACGCTGCGCTAATCCGGCCTACATCAGACTTCGCATCACCACTTGCAGTGGTAGGTCGGGTTAGCGCGCCGGCGCGTAACCCGACAACCCTGTTGGCACGGAGTGTGGTGGTATCGCGCAGGCATGCCGGATTACGCTGCGCTAATCCGGCCTACATCAGACTTCGCATCACCACTTGCAGTGGTAGGTCGGGTTAGCGCGCCGGCGCGTAACCCGACAACCCTGTTGGCACGGAGTGCGGTGGTATCGCGCAGGCATGTCGGATTACGCTGCGCTAATCCGACCTACATCAGACTGCGCATGACCACTTGCAGTGGCAGGTCGGGTTAGCGCGCCGGCGCGTAACCCGACAACCTTGTTGGCACGGAGTGTGGTGGTATCGCGCAGACATGCCGGATTACGCTGCGCTAATCCGACCTAGAATTCATCCAGAGAATACAGCCTGCGGTGTTCGCGGATCGCGTAGCGGTCCGTCATGCCGGCGATGTAGTCGGCGATCTTGCGCGCCTGCTTCGTCACTTCATCGCCATTGATCTGATAATCGGGCGGCAGCAGGGCCGGTTCGGCCACGAAGCTGTCATACAGTTCGCGCACGATGCGGCTGGCCTTTACGCGCATGCGGTTGACCTGGTAGTGGCGGTACAGGTTCGCGCGTAAAAAGCGTTTCAGATCCGTGGCATCCTTGCGCATGGCGTCCGAAAAACGGATCAGCGGGGCACTGGCGCGCACTTCGTTGACATCGCGCGGGGCGGCGTCGGCGAGCAGCTGCGTCGAGGTGACGATCAGGTCGTCGGCCAGGGCCGTGATCAGGCGGCGCAGGGTTTCGTAGATGGCGCGCCGGCCTGACAGGCCGGGAAACGCCTGCTGCACGTCGCGCCACAGGCGGCCAAAGAACTCGACTTCTTCCAGCTGGGCGATAGTGATCAGGCCGGAACGCAGGCCATCGTCGATATCGTGGCTGTTGTAGGCGATTTCGTCGGCCAGGTTGGTCAGCTGCGCTTCCAGCGTCGGCTGCGTACGGTCGATGAAGCGCTGGGCCACGGGGCCCAGTTCGCGCGCGTGCGCCAGCGAGCAGTGTTTCAAGATGCCCTCGCGCGTCTCGAACATCAGGTTCAGGCCATCGAAGGCGCCGTAGTGCTCTTCCAGCGTATCGACCACGCGCAGGCTTTGCAGGTTGTGCTCGAAGCCGCCGTGCTCGCGCATGCATTCATTGAGCACGTCCTGGCCCACGTGGCCGAACGGCGTGTGGCCCAGGTCATGCGCCAGCGCGATGGCTTCCACCAGGTCTTCGTTCAAACGCAGGTTGCGCGCGATCGAACGCCCCACCTGCGCCACTTCCAGGCTGTGCGTCAGGCGCGTGCGGAACAAATCTCCCTCGTGATTGAGGAAGACCTGGGTCTTGTATTCAAGGCGGCGGAAGGCCGAGGAATGGATGATGCGGTCGCGGTCGCGCTGGAACTGGCTGCGCGACGCGTGTGCCGCTTCATCAAAGCGACGTCCCTGGCCCTGTGCCGAGTGGGCCGCGTAGGGGGCAAGGAAGTCTTCAGGCGTCATGGCTATTGCACTCCGGCGGCCAGGGTGGCCAGCACCAGTTCGTGCGGCGCGGCCGTGATGCATGGGCTGCCCAACGGTTTCAAGAGGATGAACTTGATGGCCCCGCCCTCATTCTTCTTGTCCACTTCCATCAGCTCCAGCCAGCGCGCCACGCCGAGGTCCGGCGCTTTCACGGGCAGGCCGGCGGCGGCTACCAGCGCGCGCACGCGCTCGACGGCAGCCTGGTCGATATAGCCCATGCGGCAAGACAGGTCGGCCGCCATCACCATGCCGCAGCCGACGGCTTCGCCGTGCAGCCAGTGGCCATAGCCCAGGCCGGCCTCGATGGCGTGGCCGAAGGTGTGACCGAAATTCAGGATGGCACGCAAGCCGCCTTCGCGCTCGTCCTGGCGCACCACGTCAGCCTTGATTTCGCACGAGCGGGCGATCGCATACGCGAGCGCGCCCTTGTCGCGCGCCATCAGCTTGGGCATGTTCGCCTCGATCCAGTCGAAGAAGGCAGCGTCGATGATGGCGCCATGCTTGATCACTTCGGCCAGGCCGGCCGACAGCTCGCGCGCCGGCAGGGTTTCCAGGGTCGAGGTGTCGGCGATCACGGCGCGCGGCTGATAGAAGGCGCCGATCATGTTCTTGCCCAGCGGGTGGTTGATGCCCGTCTTGCCGCCGACGGAGGAATCGACCTGCGCCAGCAGCGTGGTGGGCACCTGCACGAAGCCGATGCCGCGCATGTAGCTCGCTGCCGCATAGCCGGTCAGGTCGCCGATCACGCCGCCGCCCAGCGCCACCAGGGTGGTCTTGCGGTCGCATTTATTGGCCAGCAGCGCGTCGAAGATCTGCATCAGGCTGGCCCAGTTTTTATATTCTTCGCCGTCCGGCAGGACGATGCTGATCACTTCGCGGCCATCGCTGGCCAGCGCCGCCTGCAGGCGGCCCAGGTACAGCGGGGCGACCGTGGTATTGGTGACGATGGCCACCTTGTGGCCGCTGATATGGCGCAGCAGCGCATCGGCGTCGGCCAGCAGGCCGGGACCGATGGCGATCGGGTAGCTGCGTTCGTCGAGGTCTACGCTCAACAACATTTTGGATTGCTCGTTCATCGAAGGCTCTGCATGAATGACGCAGTTGGGCGAGGCCTCGCATTCGAGGCTGGCCAGCTGCATCAGGATAGTCTGAACCATCGATTGTACGTTAGGACGGCCCGTGTCGATCACAATGTCGGCCACGTCCATGTAATGGGGTTCGCGCTGCGCCGTCAATTCTTCCAGCTTCCTGCGCGGGTCGGCCGTCTGCAGCAGGGGGCGGTTCTTGTCATGGCTGGTGCGCGTGAGGATGTTGCTGACGCTGGCGCGCAGGTACACCACCGTGCCCCGCTCCTTCAGGTAGGCGCGGCTGTCGGCATTGAGAATGGCGCCGCCGCCGGTGGCCATGACGATGCCTTGCTGGGCGCTCAGGTCGCGGATGACCTCGGCCTCGCGCCGGCGAAAGCTCGCTTCCCCCTCGATTTCAAAGATCCACGGGATGGTCGCTCCCGTGCGTGCCTCGATTTCGTGGTCGGAATCGACAAAGCGCAAGCCCAGCTTGCGGGCCAGGATGCGCCCGATCGTGGTTTTGCCTGCGCCCATGAGGCCGACAAGAAAGATATTACTGTTAGAAATTTCGGACACTATTTGCATTTCACTCAGGCGACAACCCTGTCTTGCTGCTGTCGCCCTGTGGCTCCATTATTGGCATGTGAACGTCAGTTTAAACGGATAGCTGGTAGTTAGTAAATGTGGCGTGGTGATATTGACATTGAATGTCGCCACACCGGCAGCACATGCCTGACCCGACGGACTGGTGATCGTGACGAGATGGCTCGTCCCCTGATACATGGGCGGCAGGCTGGAAGCGCTGGGGAAGGTCTTTTGCACGGTCGCTGGCGAAACACCGCCATTCGTGGCACGCACGATATTGGCAACTTCCACAATTGTTCCGCTTGGCATCGGATTATTGTTGACATCATTGATCTGCAACGTAAAGACTTCCGGCACATTCCAGCTCACGACGCCCAGGTCCGTCACCGCATCCGTGCGCAAGGAGGCGCCGCCGCCATTCAGGAAAGCCGTGGCCGGACGGCTACCGCTGATAAAGAAATTGATTTTGGCAAAGATAGGGACAGCACTGCCATCGCTGGTGCTGGCACAGATCGTGCCGACGCCAGGACGGGTGCTGTCACTGCTGCCGAGCGGACCGTTGCAGACGGTGGCCGGCGTATTCGGTGTCGGTACGCGTGGCTCCTGGGCGCGGAAGTCCACCGAGCAAGCGCCGTTGACTGAGTTGCAGCCGCCCTTGCTTGCGCTGCCCACCACGCCCACGTTGCTCTGGAACGCAACGGGCGTGCCATCGGCCACAGGATTGCCAAACTTGTCACCCATAGCAACCGTCACGGAAGCGGAAATCGCGCTGCCGTTGGCATCGACGTTCAAGCCTTCGACGTTGCTGTCACTGATGGCCAGCGAGAACGCTTTCTGCACTGGCGTTCCCGTCGAGACAACGATGGAGTCCGACAAGGTCGACACGCCCTTGCCGTCGAGCGTGGCGCGGATACGGAAAGACAACGGGGTGGAGCGGGAACTGACGCTGGTGGTCACCTCACCATTGGCATCGGTGGTGCCGGACACGGGATTGAGGTCAACTTCCGCATTCGGATCCGCCTTCGAGAACGACACCTTCAAGCCCGGCAAGGGATTATTGAAGGTATCGAACACACGGAATTTCAAGCTGGCCGTTTCGCTGCGCAAGAGTCCACCCTCGCCTTTGATGACGATGGATTTGTCTGCCGGCAAAGCTGAATAGAACTGGATCGATGCCGCTTGTGGCGCCGCAATTTGTAGCACTGCGCTGCGGCTGCCCGAGACACCACTGGCAGTAGCCGAGATCACATCGTTGACGCCACAACCAAGATCGCGGTAGACCGCACGCGCGCTGCCGTTGGCCGTTTGCACCACGGAGGCAAAGGTGGCCTTGCCGGCTGCCACGCAGGAAGAAGTAAAATTCACCGCCAGGCTCTGATCCGTATATTTCACGCTGCCAGACAGCACGTCCAGCGCAACCTGAGTCGAGCCATACGCCTCCAGCGCAGGCGATTCAAAGACGATATTGCCAAATGCCAGGGTTGTTGCACCCACGATATAATTAATGGCGCTGGTCGAGGTCGTGCCATTCATGACGACGGCCGCGGTCAAGGTACCCGCGCCGCCCACTGCCAGGCTGACAGGCCGCAGGATCACGCGCGCCTCGCCCTTGGCATCGCTCAGGGTCGTGCCGGCCGAAGGCGACATGATCGCCAGCGCATTGTCCGTTGCGAACACCACCAAAGCATCCGGCAACGGCTTGCCGTCCTGGTCCTTGATGGTGGCCACCGCCGTCAAGGGGGCGGAACTCGACAAGGCGTTGCTGGCGCTGCCGGAAGCTGTCAGCAAGGCGACGCCGATGCTCGCTTTCGAAGTCACGGTGGAAGAAATCTGGTAGTTGGCTTCGCCGCTGATGGTAGCCGTGGCAGTGGTCACGCTGGCTGTCACCTTGCCCGCACCGCTGGCAGCGTTACTGGCAGGGCGCATGGTCACGCTGGCGATGCCCTTGGCATCGGTCAGGGCGGTACCGGGCACCAGCGTGGCCAGCGAGGCATCCACGCCGAATGCCACCAGTGCATTGGCGACGCCTGCGCCATTTTTGTCGAGCACTTGCGCCCGGACAGTCAAGGGAGCGTTGGCGCTGACGGTATTGCTGGGCTGTCCATTCGCATTGAGCAAACTGACGCCGACCGTTGCGGCCACCCCGCCCGTCGCGCCGCCACTGCCGCCGCCGTCCAGGGTGGGATCGCCGCCACCGCCGCCACATGCGGCCAGCAAGGCGCCCAGCGCCAGCAAGGCCAGCCAATTCGATACCCTACTCCAACAAGTGTTGCCAAATGAAAAATTCCGCATAGTCGCCATCAGTCCGCTTTCGTCTGCATTGTTACTTAAACGTAAAGATGTGACATTAACGTGTTGCTGGCCGATCTGCCACTATTTTCGGCGTAATGAACACCATCAGTTCGGTTTTTTCTTGACTGCGGCCCGTACTGCGAAAAAAAACACCGAGCACGGGGATGTCGCCCAGCAATGGCACCTTGCTGTCCGTACCCCGTTCGGACTGCTGATAAATACCGCCCAGCACCACCGTGCCGCCATCTTCCACCATCACCTGCGTGCGCACGTGCTTGGTGTCGATGGCAAAGCCGGAACGCGTTTCCTGGCCCACGCTATCCTTGTTGACATCCACTTCCAGCACCACGTTGCCGTCGGGCGTGATCTGCGGCGTCACTTCCAGGCGCAGATTGGCCTTGCGAAAAGTGATCGAGGTGGCGCCGCTGCTGGTGGCCACCTGGTAGGGCAATTCAATGCCTTGCTCGATCAGCGCCAGCACCTTGTCCGCCGTCACCACGCGGGGACTGGAAATGATCTTGCCCTTGCCGTCCGCTTCCAGCGCGGACAGTTCCAGGTTTAAAAACCGGTTGGCGGCCGCCGAAAACAGGCTCAGGGCGAAACTGGCCGGCTGCAAGCCATTGATGCTGGCGGCCGGCAAGTTGACGAATTGCGAGTTCGGCACGAAGGCGCCGGCACCGGCCACCGCCTGCCCCGTCGCCTCGCCCACGCCCTGGTAGCTGCCGCCGACGGCCGCGCGGCGCCCGCTGCCACCGAGGGAAAAACCGGGCAGCTGGCCCGCCGCCAGGCGCTGGTCCGTAAAACCCAGACGCGCGCCCAGGTTGCGGCTGAAACTGTCGTTCGCCTCGACGATGCGCGCCTCGATCATGACTTGCCGCGTGGCGATATCCGTCCTGGCGATCAGCAGGCGGATCTGCTCCAGGCGCGCCGGCACGTCGCTGACGAACAGCTGGTTCGTGCGCGGCTCGATCAGCACGCTGCCACGCCGCGACAGCAGCCGGCTGCGCCCCTCGCCCGCATCGAGGCCAAATACCGTGCGGAACGCTTCGGCCTTCTGGTAATTGAGCTGGAAGATGGCCGACTGCAGCGGTTCCAGCTCCGCGATCTGCGCGCGCGTTTCGAGCTCCAGCTTTTCGCGCGCGAGGATTTCCTCGCGCGGCGCAACCCACAGCACATTGCCCGTGCGCCGCATGTCCAGGCCCTTCGCTTGCAGCACGACATCGAGCGCCTGGTCCCACGGCATGTCGCGCAGGCGCATGGTCAGGGTGCCCGTCACGCTGTCGCTGGCGATGATGTTGTGGCCCGATACATCGGCCAGGATGTGCAGGGCGGCGCGCACCGTCACGCTCTGGAAATCCACGGAAATTTTCTCGCCGGCATACAGGCGCGGTGCCGGCCCCGGCACTACCGCCGCGTCCTGGGCCATGGCAAAGCCCTGCAGCAAGACCAGGCACAGCCATCCCCAAGGCTTCATGGCGCCTCCTCCGCTGGTGCATCCTGCGGCGCGCTGGCCCTGGCGGCGGCACCCGATTTTTGCAGCGCCAGGCTGCCGCGCCGTTCGCGCCAGCCACCGCCCGGTTCGCGCAGCACTTCCCGGTACTCGAGCGCCTGCTCGCTGACCTGCGTCACGCGGCCATGGTCCGGTCCCAGATACTGGCCGGCGGCCACGCGGTACACGCGCTCGCCGGCCAGCAACAGCGCGCTCAGGCGCCCGTCTTGGCGCACGCTGCCCACCATGCGCATGGCAGGCACGGCCACGCTTTCCAGCGCTTCGCGGGGACGGCGCAGG
>NZ_NRDQ01000058.1 GCF_002878455.1 Janthinobacterium sp. AD80 | reverse complement strand
GCGCAGGCGGGGCAGGCAGGCGCCGGGCGCGCCAGCCTGGCGACGATGCCGCGGCTGATCAGTTGCACTCTTGGCGCGAACAGCATGACGGCGCAAAAGGCCACGGGCCAGGCGGCAAAGAAGGCATGGCGCCAGCGGGGCAGGAAATCGGCTTGCAGGCCGATATTGAGCCAGGTGACCCAGGCGCTCATCAGCAAGGTCATTATCAGCGACATCAGGAAAGCAAAGACGAGGCGCAAGCGCAGGGCATCGGACATGGGGCACTTTCAGTTATGTGATAAAGATGGCAGCGTAACGACTTGCAGCAATCTATACTAGAGCCATATTTTTAATTTCAAATTCCATAAACGAAATCATGTTAGATGACCTGGCCCTCTTTGTCTCCATCGTCGAGGCCGGTAGCCTGCACGCTGCTGCCGTCAAGGAAGACTTGCCGGCAGCGACCGTCACGCGCCGCCTGCAAAAGCTGGAAAGCCAGCTGGGCTACCGCCTGCTGAACCGCAGCGCGCGCCGTCTGCAGCCAACGGCGGAAGGCTGGCAATACTATGAGCAGTGCCGCGGCCTGGTGCATGCCTTGCGGCAAGCCACGCGGCAGCTCGACGCCAGCCTGTCCGCCATTTCCGGCAGCATCCGCGTGCTGGCGCCCGTGAATTTTGCCAGCGGCCTGCTGACGCCCGCCTGGGTCAGCTTCATGCAGCAGTATCCGGACATCCGCCTGGAGCTGGAACTGTCGAACCTGCTGCAAGACCTGGTGGGCAGCGGCGCCGACCTGGCCATCCGCGTGGGGGCGCTCGACGATTCCTCGCTGATGCAGCGCCGCCTGGGCAGCGCCTCGCTGGTGATGGTGGCCGCGCCCGCCTACCTGGCGCGCGCTGGCGTGCCGCGCGACTTGCAGGAACTGGAGCGGCACGAGCTGATCGTGGCCGAGCCGCTGCGCAGCTGGCGCTTGCGCCGGCCCGGCGATGGCGCCGAGATGGTGATCCAGCCGCAGGCGCGCCTGCGCGTCAACGAGATGCGCCTGGCCGTGGAGATGGCGGACGCCGGCATCGGCATCTTGCTGTGTCCGCTGCTGCAATGCCGCGACGAAGTGGCCAGTGGCAGCCTGGTGCGTGTGCTGCCCGACTGGATGCCGCAGCCGCGCCATGTGTATGCCGTGTGGACGCAGCGGCGCTACCTGCCGGCCCGCGTGCGCGTGCTGCTCGAGCACCTGGCTGCGTTTGCCGCCAGTAATCCTTTGCTGAACGAGGAGCTGAACAAGGATTAGCTGGCCAGCTGCGTTGCCAGCCAGTCCGTCATCGCGCGCAACGCGGCGGCAAATCCGCTGGCCGGCACGGCACCGGGCCGGGCCTGGGCAAGAAAATAGGCGATCTGCGCCTGCATGGCTGGATGGCTGCGCAGCAACTGCGCCGCATGCTCGTCCAGGCTGGCGGGCCAGCCGCTGTCGCCGTCCTGGCGCAGCAGATTGCATGAGCGGATCAGCTTGCGCGACGCTTCGCGCTGCAGGCGGACGATGACGGCAGGGTCGCGTTCCGCATCGAGACGCTGCGCATAGCTGGCCAGCACCTGGGCAAAGTCGCCATTCACGGCCAGGGCGATGGCGCGCGAAGGCGCGAACGGCGCAAACTGCGACGCCAGGTCGTCGCCCCACAGGCAGCGGCACTGGTGCTTGAGCCAGTAGCCCCAGCTGTACAGGTTTTCCGGCGCCAGCACCTGGCTGCGGTGGCCGATATCGAAATCGACCTTCCACACCGTGTCGTGGCGCGCCTGCAGGGCCAGACGCACCGCTTCCAGCATGTTGCCCTGCCGTGGCGTGGGCGGCAGGCGCAGCACCAGCGTCAGGTCGAGGTCGGATACGCCAGGCGTGGCATCGCCACGTGCCACGCTGCCATACACATAGATGCCGTCGAGGAAATCGCCGGCCTGCGCGGCCAGGCTGGCGCAGGCGTCCCGCAGCAGGGGAGCGAAAACCGTCTGCAGCGGCGCGCAGGGCGCCGGCGGCAGGAAGGCGGGGGGAATCGTGGACATGCCTGGCGCGGATCGGTTGAAAACCGCCACCATAGCACGCGCGGCGCTGCCGTACGCGGCCATCCTTTCCATAAAGTAATTACCGAGCGCTTGTACTTCGCGCCGGGATCGCGTTAAGATAAGCCGCTCGCTGATCCAGCGGGCAATCTGGTGTTTTTCGCGCAATCCCGTCCCTTTCCATGAGAGATGCAATGAAATATCTGATCGTTCCCTTCCTGCTGGCCATTACCGGCTGCGAGGTACTGTATGACGCGAACCGGGACAAGATCGGCGAGTACTGCAACAGCCTCAATAATTTCGACGACCGCAATGCCTGCCGCAAGCGCAACCAGACCAGCTACCAGCAGTACGTGCAGCAGCGCGACCAGCAGAAACAGGGCGCCGGCGGCAAGTAGGCTTGCAACTGCCGCCGCCCAAGAAAAAACGCCGCTGACAAGTCAGCGGCGTTTTGTTTTACGGGCCCCGGCAATGCGGCCGGGGCGGGCGGAACATCAATCGTCCGCGTAGATATTGTTGTCCTTGGTTTCCTTGACGAACAGGGTGCCGATCACGACAGTTGCCAGGGCGACGACGATCGGATACCACAGGCCGTAATAGATGTCGCCCTTGAAGGCCACCAGCGCGAAGGCCGTGGTGGGCAGCAAGCCGCCGAACCAGCCGTTACCGATGTGGTATGGCAGGGACATCGAAGTGTAGCGTATGCGGGTCGGGAACATTTCCACCAGCATGGCGGCGATCGGGCCATACACCATGGTCACGTACAGCACCAGGATGAACAGCAGCAAGACCACCATCGGCTTGTTGATCTGGTCCGGATTGGCTTTCGCAGGGTAGCCCGCTTCCTTGATGCCGGCGCCGATTTCTTTCTTGAACGCCGCTTCGTGGGCCTTGCTGTCCGCATCGAAGTTCAGGCCGTCGGCCGTCATGACGGCGTTGAACGACGTGAATTCCTTCGTACCGATGCGCACCTTGGCCACGCTGCCTGCCGGTGCATCTTCCTTCGTGTAGTTCACCGAGCTGTTCGACAGGAAGCCGGTGGCGATGTCGCACGAGGATGGGAACTTCTTGGTGCCCGTCAGGTTGAACTGGAAGTGGCAGGAGGCGGGATCGGCCACCACCACCACTGGCGAGTTCTTCAGTGCTGCTTCCAGCTGCGGGTTGGCGAAGTGCGTCAGGCCGTTGAAGATCGGGAAGTAGGTGGCCGCGGCGATCAGGCAGCCGCCGAGGATGATGTACTTGCGGCCGATGCGGTCGGACAGGCTGCCGAAGAACAGGAAGAACGGCGTGGCCAGCAGCAGGGCGATGGCGACCAGCACGTTGGCCGTTGCCAGGTCCACTTTCAGGGTCTGGATCATGAAGAACAGGGCGTAGAACTGGCCCGTGTACCAGACGACGGCCTGGCCGGCGGTCAGGCCGACCAGCGCCAGGATGACGATCTTCAGGTTTTTCCACTTGCCGAACGCTTCCGTCAGCGGCGCTTTCGAGGTCTTGCCTTCGGCTTTCATCTTGGCAAACGCCGGCGATTCATTCATGGCCATGCGGATCCACACGGAAATACCCAGCAGCACCACGGACAGCAGGAACGGCACGCGCCAGCCCCACGCTTCAAATGCCTGCTCGCCCGTCGCCAGGCGCGTGCCCAGGATGACCATCAGCGAAAGGAAGAAGCCAAGGGTTGCCGTCGTTTGTATCCACGCCGTGAACGCGCCGCGCTTGCCTTCAGGCGCGTGCTCGGCCACATAGGTGGCTGCGCCGCCGTATTCGCCGCCCAGCGCCAGGCCTTGCAGGATGCGCAGGATGACGAGGATGATAGGCGCGGCGATGCCGATGGAGGCGTGGCCCGGCAGCAAGCCGACGATGAAGGTGGAACCGCCCATGATGATGATGGTCACCAGGAAGGTGTATTTGCGGCCGATCATGTCGCCCAGGCGGCCGAAGACCAGCGCACCGAACGGACGCACGATGAAGCCGGCGGCAAAGGCCAGCAGCGCGAAAATGAAGGTGGTGGTGGGGTCGCCGATGAAGAATTGCTTGGCGATGATGGAAGCCAGCGAACCGTACAGGTAAAAATCGTACCATTCAAAGACGGTGCCTAGCGATGACGCAAAGATGACCTTGCGTTCTTCCGGCGTAATCGGAGTTCCCTTGGTGGAAATCTTCCGTACGTCGGCCGAGCCGGATGGTGTTGCCATGGTTTGTCTCCCTATGTTTTATAGTGAACTGTTGCCGTGGTCTTTTAGACCATTCTTGCACCAGCTGGAGGCGAGTGTGTTCTCCGAACCTTACGTCATGCTTGCTTGAAACTTACACCAAGCTTACAGTGCGCATCATTTTGTGCCCGCCGAAAGCGTGCGCAACTTTGCGAACGACCGTACTTAAATGTGCTATTCTGGATGCAGTGCCTGCACTGGCAGTGCTTGCGCCACCTAACAATTCCCACAAGGAGACACAGCATGAATGAAGCCGTCATCGTATCGACCGCCCGCACGGGCCTGGCCAAGTCCTGGAAAGGCGCGTTCAACATGACGCATGGCGCCACCTTGGGCGGCCATGTGCTGGCCGCCGCCGTCGAGCGCGCGCGCATCGAGGCGGAGGAGGTGGAAGACGTGCTGGTCGGCTGCGCCTTTCCCGAAGGCGCGACGGGCGGCAATATCGCGCGCCAGGTAGCCTTGCGCGGCGGCTGTCCCGTCACCACGGCGGGCATGACCGTCAACCGTTTTTGCTCATCGGGCCTGCAGGCCATCGCGCTGGCGGCGCAGCGCATCATCGCCGGCGAAGGCGATATCTATGCGGCCGGCGGCGTGGAATCGATTTCCTGCGTGCAAAACGAAATGAACACGCATATGTACCGCGAAGTCTGGCTGCAGCAGCACAAGCCGGAACTGTACTGGCCCATGTTGCAGACGGCCGAAACCGTGGCCAAGCGCTACCATATTTCGCGCGAGCGCCAGGATGCGTATGGCGCGCAAAGCCAGCAGCGCGCCGCCGCGGCGCTGGCCGCCGGCCTGTTCGACGCGGAAATCGTGCCGATGACCACCGTCATGGGCGTGGCTGACAAGGCCAGCGGCATGCTGCTGTCGCGCGAAGTGACGATCGCCGCCGACGAAGGCATCCGTGCCGATACGACTTACGATGGCGTGGCGAAGATCCGCCCGGCCATTCCTGGCGGTGTCATCAGCGCGGGCAATGCCAGCCAGTTTTCCGATGGCGCGTCGATGGCCATCGTCATGAATGCGAAAGTGGCCGAAGCGAAAGGGCTGCAACCGCTGGGCGTCTTCCGCGGCTTTGCCGTGGCCGGCTGCGAACCCGATGAAATGGGCATCGGCCCCGTGTTTGCCATCCCGAAACTGCTGAAAAAGGCGGGCTTGACGGTGGCCGACATCGGCCTGTGGGAACTCAATGAAGCGTTTGCCGTGCAAGTGCTGTACTGCGCCGACACCCTGGGCATTCCCATGGACCGGCTGAACGTCAACGGCGGCGCCATCGCCGTCGGCCACCCGTACGGTGTCTCGGGCGCGCGCCTGACGGGCCACGCCCTGATCGAAGGCAAGCGCCGTGGCGTCAAGTACGTGGTGGTGACCATGTGCATCGGCGGCGGCCAGGGCGCGGCGGGCTTGTTCGAAGTGCTGTGACGGCGGACTGACAGCCAGTGTGCGGGCGGCCTTGGGTCGCCCGTTTTCGTTCGGCGACCACTTTTTGCAAGGCGCGCCGATAGCGGGTACAGTCATGCTTCATTGATAAACAACCTCTGCCACCATGATCAAGCACATCGTTTTCTGGAAACTCAAAGACCACGCCGAAGGCGCCGACCGCGCCACCAATGCCTTGAAACTGAAAGCCCTGCTCGATTCCTGCGCCGGCCTGGTGCCAGGCATACTGAAATTCGAAGCGGCCGTGGCCCAGCCTGGCCTGGAAGCGAGCTACGACATCGTGCTGTACAGCGAGTTCGCCAGCCGCGAAGCGCTCGATGCCTACCAGAACCATCCCGAGCACGTGAAAATCAAGCCGTTTTTTGGCGCCGTGCGGGAAGCACGGCAATGTATGGACTACGAAGTGTAGTGACACCGAACCAAACCTACTGCGCGTCGGTATAGGCGGCCTGCGATGCTCACCGTACTAGAGTACGGTTGCGCGTCTCGACCACCTCTCCCTTCCGCTCGCTACGGTTTTGTTCGGTGTCGTGAATATCAATAGTAGTCATCAACTTTATTGACAGGAGCATTCATGACCACCTACCAACGCATCGTCCTCGCCTCGCGCCCCGCCTCTAATGAGGAAGTGCAGCCGGCACATTTTCGTCTGGAAACTCAAGAGATTCCCGCCATCACGGATGGGCAGTTGCTGGTGCGTAACCAGTACTTGTCGCTCGACCCGTACATGCGCGGGCGCATGAGTGCGAATAAAAGCTATGCGGCGCCGCAGGCGCTCGATGAAACCATGATCGGCGGCACGGTGGGCGTGGTGCTTGAATCGAAGCATCCGAAGTTCGCCGTGGGCGACACGGTTGTTGGGACCTTGGGCTGGACGGAAGTGGCCGTGTCCGACGGCACGATGCTGCGCAAGGTCGATACGACGCATATCCCGGCATCCGCCTACCTGGGCGCCGTGGGCATGCCGGGCATGACGGCCTGGTATGGCTTGAACCAGATCATGGCGCCGAAAGCGGGCGAAACGGTGGTGGTGTCGGCCGCCAGCGGCGCCGTCGGCAGCGTGGTGGGACAGCTGGCCAAACTCAAGGGTTGCCGGGTGGTCGGCATCGCCGGCGGCGCGGAGAAATGCGCGTATGTCGTCAAGGAACTGGGGTTTGATGCCTGCATCGACTACAAGGCGGGCAATCTGGTGGCCGACCTGGAAGCGGCCACGCCGGACGGCATCGACGCCATCTTTGAAAACGTGGGCGGCGCCATCTTCGACGCGGCCCTCGCGTGCACCAACGCCTTTGGCCGCATCGCCCTGTGCGGCTGGATCGCCGGCTACAACGGCGAACCGACGCCGATCGACAACGCCCGCTTCATCCTCACCAACCGCCTGACGGTGCGCGGCTTCATCGTTTCCGAGCAGCCGGAATTCTGGCCGCAAGGCCTGGCTGAACTGGGTTCGCTGGTGGCGACGGGCAAGCTGGCCTTCCGCGAATCCGTGGCCGAGGGCCTGGCCAGCGCGCCGGACGCCTTCATCGGTTTGCTGAAAGGTCGCAACTTCGGCAAGCAGCTGGTGAAACTGGCCTGATCCTCCTGTGAAAAGCCAGGCCGTGCGACAATTGCGGCCTGTCTCTTTCTACCGTACACCATGACCAAGCACACCATCCGCCTCGGCGACTGGGCCACCCTGGGCCCTGACGCCACCGCCATCCGTTTCGAAGTCTTCGTCGATGAACAGAAAGTGCCGGCCGAGATCGAACTCGACGACATGGACGCCATCTGCCTGCATGCCGTCGCCTATGATGAAGCCGGCACGGCCCTCGGCACGGGCCGCTTGCTGCCCGATGGCCATATCGGCCGCATGGCCGTGCGCCAGCCGGGCCGCGGCACGGGCGTGGGCGGCGCCATTTTGACTTTGCTGATGGAGAAGGCCCGCGAACGCGGCGATGCAGCGGTGGTGCTGAATGCGCAAACCGTCGCCGCGCCATTCTATGCGCGCCATGGTTTCGTGCAGCAGGGGGAAGTATTCGAAGAGGCGGGGATTGCGCATGTGGAGATGCGGCTGGAGTTTTAGGGTGTTGTCGGATTACGGCCTGCGGCCTAATCCGACCTACGACGTCAACGGTAGGTCGGGTTAGCGCGCAGCGCGTAACCCGACACTAACAGCACAATCAGTTTTGCGCGTGCGACTGGCGCCACTTGTCCAGGATCACGGCCAGCACGATCACGACACCCTTGGCCACATACTGCCAGAACGACGACAGTCCCAGAATCGTCAGGCCATTGTTCATCACGCCGATGATCAGGGCGCCGATGACGGTGCCCCAGACGGAACCCACGCCGCCCATCAGGCTGGTGCCGCCCAGCACGACGGCCGCGATGGCGTCCAGTTCATAGCCCGTACCCCAGTTGCCGTTCGCCGCATACAGACGGCTGGCCGACATGGCGCCGCCCAGGCCCGCGAACAGGCCGCTGATGGTGTAGACAAACATCAGCACGAGGCCCACTTTGATGCCCGTCAAACGGGCCGCCTGGATATTGCCGCCGACGGCGTAGATATGCAGGCCCAGGGTCGTCTTGCGCAGGATGAACCACGTCAGCACGACGACGGCCGCTGCCAGCCAGATCAGCCATGGCACGGCCAGGAAGCTGCCGTTGCCCATCCACTCAAAGCTTGGGATTTCCGTGTTCAGCACGCTGGTGCCGTCGGCCAGCAGATAGGCGGCGCCGCGCAGGGCCGTCATGGTGCCCAACGTGACGACAAACGGGTTCAGGCCGACGAGCGCCACCAGCACGCCGTTCAGTGCGCCCAGCAGCAAGCCGACGATGAGGAAGGTCGGGATCGAAAAGCCGGCGAACTGCGCCGACAGCGACATCAGCATGCCTGCCACGGCCGAGACGGCCAGCACGGAGCCGACGGACAAGTCGATGCCGCTGGTCAAAATGACGAAAGTCATGCCGGAGGCCAGCACGATATTGATCGACACCTGGCGGAAGATATTCATGGTGTTATTGCTGGTCATGAACGTCGACGTGCCGTCGGCCGAGAAATACACGGTCAGGCCGTACATGGCCAGGTACAGCACCACCAGCACGGGCAGCATGCCCAGGCGGCGCATCAGGTTCGAGGCATTGAAGGGTTCGCCGGCGCGCGCGGCGCCGCTGGTGGTACTCGTTGTCATGTTAAATCTCCTGAATGATTATTTTTATGCCGCTTCTTGCAGGGTGGCATAGGCAAGGATGTTTTCCTGCGTGATTTCCTCGCCCGTGACTTCGCCGGTGAGCCTGCCTTCGCACATCACCATCACCCGGTCGCAAATGCCGACCAGTTCGGCCAGTTCGCTGGAAATGCACAGCACGGCCGTGCCCGCGTCCGCCAGCTGGTGGATGATCTTGTAAATTTCGCTCTTCGCGCCCACGTCCACGCCACGCGTCGGTTCGTCGAGGATGAGCACCTTCGGTGCGATGGCCAGCCAGCGCGCCAGCAAGACTTTTTGCTGGTTGCCGCCGGACAGTCCGCCGACGATGCCGTCCGGCCCCGAGACCTTGACGTTGAGGTTGGCGATCGCCTCGCGCGTGAGCTGCGTCAGGGCACCACGGTTGACCACGCCCGCCGTCGCATGCTTGGACAGGATATTCATCGACATGTTTTCCATGGCCGACAATTGCATGAACAGGCCCAGGCTCTTGCGGTCTTCCGGCAGGTAGCCGATGCCGTGGCGAATCGCCGCCAGCGGCCGGTGGATATGCACTTCGGTGCCGTCGAGCCATACTTGCCCCGATTGCTTTTTGTCGGCGCCAAAGATCAGGCGCGCCAGTTCCGTGCGGCCCGCGCCGACGAGGCCGGCCAAGCCCGTGACTTCACCCGCATGCAGGGCGAACGAGGCGGGCTTGACCTTGCCGCCGCCCACGTTTTCCACGCGCAGGCGCTCGGCGCCGCGCGAGGTGCGGCGCTGGTGCGAATAAAAGTCGTCGGCGGGGCGGCCCACCATCATTTGCACGACTTTCTTTTGATCCAGTTCATCCTTGCCCAGCTCGCCCACATAGGCGCCATCGCGCAGCACCGTGATGCGGCGCGCCAGGCGTTCCACTTCGGCCATGCGGTGGCTGATGTAGAGCACGGCCAGGCCCTTGTCGCGCTGTTCTTCGATGATGCGGAACAATTGTTCGGTTTCCCGGTCGGACAGGGCGGCAGTGGGCTCGTCCATGATCAGGATGCGGCTTTCGTGCACCAGGGCGCGGGCGATTTCCACCTGCTGCTGCTCGGCGATCGACAGGGTCGAGACCATGGTGTCCGCGTCGAAGCGGGAACCGAGGTCGGCCAGGATGGCGTTCGTGCGCGCGCGCATTTCGCCGCCCTTGACGGTCCAGAACGGTCCCTGTGGCTCGCTGCCCATGAAGACGTTCTGCGCCACCGTCATGTTCTTGGCCACGCTCAATTCCTGGTAGATCAGGTTGATGCCCAGCGCGCGCGCTTCGCCCGGGTTGCGGATCTTGATCGGCTTGCCGTCGAGGATGATTTCGCCCGCGTCCGGCGTGTAGACGCCGGATAAAATCTTCATCAGGGTGCTCTTGCCGGCGCCGTTCTCTCCCATCACGGCATGGATTTCGCCGCTGCGCACCGTCAGGTGCACGCCGCGCAGCGCGCGCGTGGCGCCAAAGCGCTTCTCGATGCCGCGCATTTCAAAAATAATATCGTCGCTCATGACTGTCCTTCCTTGCTTTTGAAACTGTTGCCCGCCCTTCGCTTCGGAACCGGGCGGGCAACACGTGGTTCAGGTCAGGCAGATCAGTTCTTTACCCAGCCCGTGTAGGTAGCGACGTTTTCCTTGGTGATGGCCGGCGTCGGCAACAGCACCATGGTCTGCTTGGGCGTGCGGCCGTTCATGATGTCGTAGCCCATCTGTACGGCATCGGTGGCCATGCGGTACGGATTTTGCGCCGAGGTGGCGGCAAACAGGCCTGCCTTGTTTTTCAGGGCGTTCTGGCCATCGGGTGCGCCATCGACAGCCGTGATCAGTTTCACGTCCGTGCGTTTCGACTGCTTGATGGCCAGTTCCGCGCCGATGCCCGTCGGGTCATTGATGGCGAACACGCCGTCGATCTTCGGGTGCGCCGTCAGCAGGTTCGACATCACGGTCATGCCGCCGTCGCGGCTGCCGCCGGCGTTCTGGTTGTCCGACAGGATCTTGATATCCTTGAACGCGGCCAGGGTTTTCTTGCAGCCATTCACGCGGTCGATCACGGACGTGACGGGCGGGCCGTTGAGGATCACGACATTGCCCTTGCCGCCGATCTGCTTGGCCAGGTAGGCGCACGAGACGTCGCCGGCCATGGTGTTGTCGGACATCACGGTGGCCGAGGCACCCACGGCGCCCACGTCGACGGCGATCACCACCACGCCCGCATTGCGCGCTTTCTTGATGGCCGGTGCAATGCCCTTCGAGTCGACGGCGTTCAGGATGATGATGTCGGTCTTGTTGGCGATAAAGTTTTCGATCTGGTCCACTTGCGTGTTCAGGTCATACTTGCTGGACACGGTGGTGACTTTCACGCCAGGGCCGCCGAGCTTTTTCGCGCTTTCTTCCGCGCCGCGGCCAATGGCCACGAAGAAGGGGTTGGCCAGGTCGCCGACGCTCACGCCGATCGATTTCAGCGGTTTGTCGGCGGCGAAGGCGCCGCAGGCGGCGGACAACAGCAGGGAGGCGGTAATGACTTTTTTCATGAGGATCTCCAAGGTTTCTTATTGTGAAAAACGAACGGTGCTACGGGTAAAAAACGATCAATTCCTTAACTTTTCAATCATGGCGTCCAGCTTGCCCGCATCGACGGCAAAGCCGCGGATGCCTTCGGCCAGTTTCTCGGTGGCCATCGCATCGTCGTTCAGCGCGTAGCGGAAGGCCGCTTCGTCATACGTGATGGCTGGCTGCTGCGCGCCCAGGTCGCCGCCCAGCGCGCGCTCGAACGGCGCATCCGATGCTTCCAGCTTGGCCAGCAAGTCCGGGCTGATGGTCAGCAAGTCGCAGCCGGACAGGGCCGTGATCTGCCCCACGTTGCGGAAGCTGGCGCCCATCACCTGGGTGGCGATGCCATGCTGTTTGTAGTAATTGAAGATGCGCGTGACCGATTGCACGCCTGGATCGTTGGACAGGCTGCGCGCCGCTTCGTCCCATGCCAGACCCATGGATTTCTTGTGCCAGTCGTAGATGCGGCCCACAAAAGGCGAGATCAGGCGCACTTTCGCGTCCGCGCAGGCGACGGCCTGGCAAAACGCGAACAGCAGGGTCAGGTTGCAAAAGATGCCGTCTTGCTCCAGTTCGCGCGCCGCCTGGATGCCTTCCCAGGTGGCGGCGACCTTGATCAGCACGCGCTCGCGGGAGATGCCGGCTTGCTCGTACAGGGCGATCAAACGGCGTCCGCGGGCCACGGTGGCGTCGCGGTCAAAGCTCAGGCGGGCATCGACTTCCGTCGACACGCGGCCCGGCACGACTTTGAGGATTTCCAGGCCGAAGCGCACCAGCACCTGGTCGACGATATCGTCCAGCGACGCATGCTTGTGCGCGGCGACCGTGCTTTCCAGCAAGGGCGCGTAGTCAGGCTGCAGCACGGCCTTCAAGATCAGCGAGGGATTGGTGGTGGCATCCTGTGGCGCGAAACGCGCCAGTTGCAAGAAGTCGCCCGTGTCGGCGACGACGGTACTGTATTGCTTCAATTGTTGCAGCTGGTTCATTACTACTTATCCTTCGCTCAGTTGGTGCAAGGCCTGCACGGCAGGAAACAAGCTACGGTATCGGCCGTAGCGGATGCTCAAGGCTGCGCTTTGCGCGGCATCGGGTAAAAAAGTGTTTTTGATCGGCAAACCGGTGGCCAGCAGCCGGCGCTCGCCGATGGCGGCAAAGCCCAGCTGGGCCGCGCCCAGGCTGGCCGACAGTTCGCTGTTGTGCAGGGTGCGCATTTCGCGGCCCAGCACATTGGCCAGCAATTGCGCCCAGTACTGGCTGCGCGCGCCGCCGCCCACCAGCATGCAATGCGGCACCAGGGCACCGGTCGAGGTGACGGCCGCCATGGCGTCGCGCAGGGCAAAGGCCACGCCTTCGAGCACGGCGTAGCCGAGCTGTGCCGGCGTGCTGTCATGGCCCAGCTGCAGGAAGGCGCCGCGCACTTGCGGGTCGTTATGCGGCGTGCGCTCGCCCGACAGGTAGGGCAGGAACAGCGGCGCCGCTGGCGCGACGGTGCTGTCGAGGGGCAGGGCGTTTTCCACCAGGGCCAGCAGGGCAGCCTCGTCGGGCAAGCCCAGCACGCCGGTGGCCCAGCGCACGCAGCTGGCGCCGGAGAGGATGGCGCCCATCGCATACCAGCGGCCGGGCAGGGCGTGGCAAAAGCTGTGCACGCCGCCGGCCGGGTTGCCCAACGGCGCTTCGGTCACGGAAACGATGGCGGCGCTGGTGCCCAGCGAGATGAAACTGTCGCCGGCGTTGACGGCGCCGATGCCCACGGCCGAGACGGGATTGTCGCCGCCGCCGGCGGCCACCACCACGTCCGATGGCAAGCCCAGCTTGTCGGCCATGGCCGCCAGCAAGGTCCCGGTGGCGGCGTCGCCTTCGGCCAGGGCCGGCATCTGTTCCGGCGCCAGGCCGCAGGCGGCCAGCATGGGCCTGAACCAGGCGCGACGGGCCTCGTCCAGCCACAGGGTGCCGGCCGCGTCGGACATGTCGGTGAGCTTGTTGCCTGTCAATTGCAGGCGCAGATAATCTTTCGGCGACAGCACGCAGGCGATGGCGGCAAAGTTGTCCGGCTCATGCTTTTGCAGCCACAGCAGTTTTGGCGCCGTCAGCCCCGCCATAGGCAGGCTGCCCGTCACCTCGGCATAGGCGGGATAATCGCGTGCCAGACTGGCCGCCTCGGCATCGGCGCGCGCGTCGTTCCACAGGATGGCGGGACGGATCACCTTGTCGTTGCCATCGAGCAGCACGGCGCCGTGCATCTGGCCGGACAGGCCGATGCAGGCGATCTGTGCATATTCCTGCGGCCAGCCGGCGCGCAATTGCGCCAGCGCCTGGACGCAGGCGGCCCACCAGTCCTGCGGTGACTGTTCGGACCAGCCCGGTTGCGGGCGGCTGACGTCGATGCGCACGGACGCCTGGCCGCGCACCGCGCCATGGTCGTCCATCAGCACGGTTTTCAGTTCGGAAGTGCCCAGGTCGATACCCAGGGAAATGGCTGGATGCATGGTTTTCAAGCTAAAAGGTCAGGGGCAACCGCAGGAATTGCGCACGCGCAGGGCAGGCGACAAGCGCTGCACATGCTGGGCGCGGCCCGGGTTGGCGATACGCTCGATCAACAGGTCGACGGCCATGGCGCCCAGCTCTTCGAGCGGCTGCGCCATCACCGTCAAGCGGGGGCTGAAATAATCGGCCCAGTCAAAATCATCGAAGCCTGCCAGCGACACGTCTTGCGGTACCGCAATGTGCGCGTCGCGCAAGGCGTGCATGGTGCCGATGGTCATCAGGTTATTGCCGGCGACGATGGCCGTGGGACGCTGTCCTGCGGGCAGGGCCAGCAATTCGCGCGTGGCCGCGCCGCTGCGCTCCAGGTTCGAGTCGCCCGAGCGCAGCAGTGCGGGGTCAAAGACGATATCGGCACGCTGCAATGCCAGGCGGTAGCCTGCGATGCGCTCGTCCGTGGTGGACAGGCCCGGCGCACCGCTGATGAAGCCGATGCGGCGGTGGCCGTGGACGGTGATCAGATGGCTGACCAGCTCTGCCGTCGCCTGCGTGTTTTCCACGCCCACCTGGTCGAACGGTTGCGGCGACATGCGGTCGACCAGCACGGAAGCGATCTTGTTGCTGTTCAGATAGTCGAGCGCGCGGTTCTGCGCATCGCCGGACGGCGCCAGCACGATGCCGTCGACGCGGCGCTGGTGCAAGTTCTGCACCACCTTGAGTTCCTGCTCGGGATCGTCATGCGTATCGGAAAACAGCATCATCAGGCCATGGCGCGTGCAGGCCGCCTCGATGGCGCGCACGGTTTCGCTGAAATAATGGTTGGTGAAGGCGGAAATGGCCACGCCGATCGTGCCCGACGATGAGCCGGCCAGGGCGCGCGCCAGCATATTGGGCACATAGCCAATCTGCTGCATGGCCGCGTTGACGGCGGCGACGGTTTTCGGGCTGACCTTGCGGGTGCCGTTGAGTACGTGCGAGACGGTCGACAGCGATACGTCGGCCGCCCGCGCTACATCTTCCATGGTGGCCATGGTGTCTCCTGATGGTTTTATTATTATTGTGTGCTGCAATTGGATGTGGCTGTGTCGCCGCGTTGGAATCCATCGTAAACAAAAGAAAGCGCTTGCGCAAGCGCTTTCTTTTTCGTGCGCGCGGATGGATACAGGTTTTTTGATGCAGATTGGGATGCGAGCGTAGGTCGGATTAGCGCGCCGCAGGGGCGCGTAATCCGACATCGGGGACGGTGGTGATGCCGGTTGAGTGTGGTGGCGTTGTCGCTGAGACCGCTGGTGTCGTCGGCTTACGCGCTTGCGCGCCAACCCGACCTACCCGGCCTACCCGACCTACTGTATCACCAGCTCATGCAATTCCCCTGGCGAATCGGGGAACAGTTTCACCACGGTGGACGTGCGCGTGCCGTAGCCTGGCGTTTCGATGCAGACGGCGGACAGCACGCGCTCGAGGTCGAGCGGCACGCCCGTGTCCGGCAAGCGGAAATCGGGCGCGCGCGTGGTGTCGGCCAGCATGTCGAAATAGGCGTCGTCGGGGGCGCCCTGGCACAGCAGGCTGGCGAACTGGGCCTTGGTTTTCAGGACCTTCGGCCACGGCGCGTCGAGCAGGGCGTTCGACAGGCCGTAGATGCCCGGCGCCAAAGGCTGGCCATTGCGCGCATCGCCGTCGCCGCGGTTGGAAAACCAGATCAGGGTCTCGGCGTCGCCCAGCACCAGATTGAAACCGTTGTAGGCGCCACTGCCGGGGCGGATTTGCGCGATGTAGTCCTGTGGCGACATCGTGCCTGCCAGGTAGTCCGCCACCAGGGCGCCGCGCGAGGGAGCGTCCGGATTGCGGTCTTGCGGGCTGCGGATATTCGTGATGGCGGCAAAGCGCGAGCTGCCGCTGCCGGACTGGGTAATGCCCATCCAGCTGCCGCCCGCCTGCAAGTCGCGGCCCGCGTACACTTGCGGGTGCTCGGGCCAGGCGCCGGCCGGGGCGCTGGCGCGTTCATAGAATTCGTCGCGGTTGGCGGCGGCAATCAGCGGCAGGTGCGGATTGACTTTCCAGGCAAAAACGATCAGGCACATGGAGGCAAATCCATGAACACTTCCGTATGGCGCGCGCCTGCCGTCAGCGACAGCAAGCCCGCCTCATCTGCCGCGCTGGCCAGCAGTTCGGCAAAGCCTTCACCCACGACAGGGTAGATTTCCATCCACGTCTGCAAGCCATCCTTCGCTTCCGGACGGCGCTTGAGCTGCGGCGCCACGCCGGACGTAGCGGCCAGTTTCGCCTGCATGGCGCGCACCCTGGCTTCCAGCGCCTGGGCGTGCTCTTCTTTTACCTGATAGTAAACGTACAGATCTTTCATGGCATTCTCACAAATCGAGTGCGTCGAGCACATAGGGCATGGGCAGGAAGTGCACGGCAGCACCCTGGGCCGAGCCGTAGCGCACGGCGCCGGCCGCGCTTGAACCTTCTGCTATCGCCCCCAGCTTCATTTCAACGAGGGCGTCGATGCCGCCCGTGCCGTTTGGCGCGGCGTTGACGAGCATGCCGCAAGGCTGGTCCGGATCGCTGACGGCGTACAGTTCGTCGCCGGCCACGGCAGCCGCATCATCGATGCTGACGAGGGTGGTGCGGCGCTTGAGCTTGCCCAGATACTGGCTGCGCGCGACGATTTCCTGGCCCGGATAGCAGCCTTTCTTGAAATTGACGCCGCCCAGCAGTTCAAAATTGACCATCTGCGGCACGAATTGCTCTTGCGTGGCGGCCGTAATCTGCGGAATGCCCGCATGGATCTCCGACAGGCGCCAGCCATCATCGCCGCCTTTTGCCAGCTGTTTAGTCAGCTGCGGCCATGCATCGCGCGCCGTGGCGGCCGAGGTCAGCCATTGATAGCGCGGCGAAGCAAACGCATCAGCCACACGCAGCAGGGTGCCCGAGGCATGCTCGACCTTGCTGAACGGCGTGGCCGGCAGCACGGGGAACCAGGCGGACAGGGCCGCGCTGGCCTGCTTGCCGCCCAGGCCCAGCACGACCTGGTTGGCTTCATCAAGGGAAGCATCGTGCAGCTTGGCCTTGGCGCGCAGCACGAACATCTGCAAGCGCTTCTGGATGGCCGGCTGTATGCTGCGCGGCAATTGCAGATAAATGGTGGTGGCACTGCGCCACATCAGGAAACTGGCCAGCAAACGGCCTTTCGGCGTGCAGTAGCCGGCCAGGCGAACTTGCTCCTGCGTCAGGTGCTCGACATCGTTGGTCAGCTGGCCGTGCAGGAAACTGGCCGCATCGTCGCCGTTCAGGCCGATCAAGCCCTGGTCCGTGATGGCCGCGACAAAGCCTGCTTGCAGCTGGGGCACTGTCAGGGACTGGCCAAAATCGGCGATGGGGGCAATGGCGGCGGGGACGGTACTGTCAGGCGCGCCTTCGGGAGGGACGGGACGGGCGCCTTGCGCAGCTAAAAATTGATTCCAGTTATTCATAATTTCCATTAGATCAGCGATTAAGCATTATCATTACGGGTTCATTATAGTGATGTCGCGCGGATCGCGTCGGCAGCGGCAAGAAACACAGCATTCGTGCAGGTTTGCGCAGACTTTCTTCACAAATGAACGATCATAACTAGCAAGCGTGGAGCAGCAAGGCGCGCATAACAAGAATCGGAACAATGGCTTTCTTTAAAAAACTTGTAGTCAGTTCAGTCATCGCCGCCATCGGCGTCGGTGGTACTTTTGTGTACTGGGCGCAGCAGCCCATCACGACGGAAGGTGTAGCGATTCCGTTCACGATCACCCCGGGCAGCGGCGCGCATGCGGCCGGCCAGCAGATCGCGGATGCGGGCGTGCCCATCGTGCCCATCCTGTTCAACATGCTGGCGCGCATCGAAGGCAAGACCTCGAAGATCAAGGCCGGCTCCTACGAACTGAAACCGGGCACGACGCCGCAGCGCCTCATCACGCAACTGGCGCGCGGCGAGTTCGCGCAGGAATCGCTGACCATCATCGAAGGTTGGACCTTCAAGCAGATGCGCCTGGCGATGGCCAACCATCCGGCCCTCAAGCACGACACCGTGGGCCTGTCCGACCAGCAACTGATGGCAAAGATCAGCCCTGAGTATCCGCAGCCGGAAGGCCTGTTCTTCCCGGATACGTATTTGTTCGCCAAGGGCGCCAGCGAGATGCAGATTTTCAAGCAGGCGCACACGGCCATGATTGGCCGCCTGTCCGAAGCGTGGGACAAGCGTGATCCGGCCTTGCCGTATAAAAACCCGTACCAGGCGCTGATCATGGCCTCCATCGTGGAAAAGGAAACGGGACAAAAGTCCGAGCGCGCCATGATCGCCGGCGTTTTCGTCAACCGCCTGAAAACGGGCATGCTGCTGCAGACTGACCCGACCGTGATCTACGGCATGGGCGACAGCTACCAGGGCAAGATCCGCAAACGCGACCTGGAAGCGGACACGCCGTACAATACCTATACGCGCGGCGGCTTGCCGCCCACGCCGATCGCCTTGCCCGGCGCACAGTCGCTGACGGCGGCGCTGGCGCCGGCCCGCACGCAAGCGCTGTATTTTGTGGCGCGCGGCGACGGCACCAGCCAGTTCTCGGCCAACTTGCCCGACCATAACCGCGCCGTGAACCAGTATCAGCGTTAATCCATCATCAGAGAACAAGAAGTTTCATGACACAAGCATATCAACCGCGCTTCATCACCTTCGAAGGCATCGATGGCGCGGGCAAGTCCACGCATATCGGCTTCGTGGCCGACTACCTGCAACAACGTGGCGTGCGCCTCGTCTCGTCGCGCGAACCGGGCGGCACCAGCCTGGGCGAAAAACTGCGCGAATTGCTGCTGCACGAAAAAATGCACCTGGAAACGGAAGCCTTGCTGATGTTCGCCAGCCGCCGCGAACACATCGCGCAAGTCATCGCCCCTGCGCTCGAACGCGGCGAGTGGGTCATTTCCGACCGCTTCAGTGATGCCAGCTTCGCCTACCAGGGCGGCGGGCGTGGCATGGACTTGCGCAAGATGGAAGCGCTGGAAGCCTGGGTGCACCCGCACTTGCAGCCGGACCTGACGTTCCTGTTCGACGTGCCTTTGGCAGTGGCCCGTGCCCGCCTGGATGCCACGCGCGCGCTGGACAAGTTCGAGCAGGAGCAAGCCGATTTCTTTGCCGCCACGCGCAACGAGTATTTGCGCCGCGCGGCCCAGTTCCCCGAACGTTTCCGCATCATCGATTCCACGCAAAGCATCGCCGATATTCAAGTACAGCTGGCAAAACTGCTGGATGTTTTGCTCGAACAAAGCCCTGCAATACACTGATTTAAAAGAATAAAATGACCAGTTCCCTCTACCCATGGCAACAGGACGCTTGGCGGCAATTGCAGGCCCTGCGCCCGCGCATGCCGCACGCCATTTTGTTCCATGGCGCGCAAGGCATCGGCAAGGCCGACTTCATCGAGCACTTTGCGCAAGCGCTGCTGTGCGAAGACGTGCGCGCCGACGGCCATGCCTGCGCCAGCTGCGTTTCCTGCGGCTGGTTTAGCCAGGGCAACCATCCCGACTACCGTCGAGTACGTCCTGAAGCGCTGGAAGACGAAGTGGCCGACGAGGGCGACGAGGGCGAAGGCGCGAAGAAAAGCGCCAAGAGCAAGACGCCGTCGAAAGACATCAAGATCGAGCAGATCCGCAACCTGGCCGACTTCATGAACATTTCCACGCACCGGCAAGGCTTGCGCGTGGTGGTGCTGTACCCGGCCGAGGCGCTCAACACGCCCGCGTCGAACGCCTTGCTGAAAACGCTGGAAGAACCGCCGCCGGGGACCTTGTTCCTGCTGGCCTCGAACAGCCTGGACCGTTTGCTGCCGACGATTTTGTCGCGCTGCCGGAAATTTTCCTTGCCCATGCCGAGCCACGAGCAGGCGCTGGCCTGGCTCAAGCAACAAGGCTTGAATGATGCCGATAGTTGGCTGCGCGAGCAGGGCGGCGCGCCGCTGGCCGCGCTGGCACAGTCCGAATCCGGTGGCCGCGAGGAAACGGAACAATTGCTGCAGGTGCTGGCCAACCCTGGCGTGGAAGCGGCGCTGAAGGCGGCGGACAAGCTGCAAAAGGCGCCGCTGGCGCCGCTGGTGGCGTCGCTGCAGCGCTGGCTGTACGACGTGTTCTCCGTCAAGCTGTCCGGCACCATCCGCTACTACCCGCGCCACCGGCGCGAACTGGAAGCGCTGGCGGGCCGCATCAACGTCAGCCGGCTGATGGCCGCCATCAAGGCGGCGAATGAACGCCGGGCCATTGCCGAGCATCCCTTGTCGCCCAAGCTGTTCCTGGAAGACATGCTGCTCGATTATGCATCCAGCTGCCAGTGATTGTGAATCAAATCAATTGCTTGCGTTGATTAGTTAATCTGATGCGTGAGCAATGGAGCGGCGCTGGGGCTGGGCGGTTTGCCACGCCGGAAGCATGGTGTTAAAGTAAAGTTACTTTTTTTTGCAAACAGCGTGGACCTTGTCCCTCAGCGGAGGCTTCACATGAAACGAGTCACTGGCATCGGCG
>NZ_NRDQ01000057.1 GCF_002878455.1 Janthinobacterium sp. AD80 | reverse complement strand
GAGCGCAGCTGTGGCGGCGCACAGGCCGGCCAGCAAGAAGGCGAAGTTAGAAAATTTCATGCATCCTTTGTGCGTGGGCAGGAGCGAAGCCGGCACGCCCGCGCCCTGGGACGCTGCCGCGCGCCAGCCCTGGAATCACAGGGCGCCGTCTTCCAGCGCCGGTGCCGTCACGGGCGTCATCATGTGACCGAGCTTGCTTTGCTTGGTATTCAGGTAGTGCTGGTTGAAGGCGTTGCGGTTGACCAGCAGCGGCACGCGTTCCGCCACGGCAATGCCCAGCGCTTCCATGGCCGCGATCTTGCGCGGGTTATTCGTCATCAGGCGCAGGCTGTGCACGCCGAACTGGGCGAACATGGGCTTGCACAAGGTGTAGTTGCGCGCGTCGGCCTTGAAGCCCAGCTGCTCGTTGGCTTGCACCGTGTCGGCGCCCGCTTCCTGCAGGCGGTAGGCGCGGATCTTGTTGATCAGGCCGATGCCGCGTCCTTCCTGGCGCAGGTACAGCAGGATGCCGCGGCCTTCTTCGGCGATGCGCTTCAGGGCGCCTTCGAGCTGGGCGCCGCAATCGCAGCGCTGCGAGAACAGCACGTCGCCCGTCAGGCATTCGGAATGCACGCGCGCCAGCACCGGTTCGCCGTCGCCGATATCGCCCAGCACCATGGCCAGGTGTTCCTTGCCCGTGGCGTGCTCGACAAAGGCGTGCAGGGTGAACTGGGCCCACGGCGTCGGCAGTGCGCAGGAAGTCGTGTAATCCAATTCGCCTGTTGCCAGGATGTCTGCGCCGCTTTGCATGGTTGTGCTCATATAAGTAATTATCAAAAATAAAAGGCGCGCGACACCACTCCGGTGCCGGCGCGCCTTGCCATCATACCAAAAAGCAGGGAAACGTTTTCCCTGGCTGCCATTCGGTCGCTGCAATGTCTGGTGATAAGCCTTACGTAGGGGCACTTCCTCCTTTTGCAAGGTAAATTGCCGGCCTTGCCTGGCGGCTGCCGCCGCCAGGCAAGGGACGTCAACTGCCGATGCGTCCGCCGTCGTTCTTGGTGATCACGATGGTGGCCGAGCGGGGACGCTTGCCGGCGCCGTAGCCGGCGTTGGCCGGCCACTGGCTCGTGTACTTGGACGGGTCGCCGATGTTCGCCAGCGAGGTGTTTTCGCCCGGATGCTGGATGTTGATGAACATGGTCTTGCCATCGGGCGTTTCGCTGATGCCCGTGATTTCCGAGCCGACCGGACCCACCAGGAAGCGCTTGAGCGTGTCAGCCGTGGGCTTCTTGCCGATGAAGGTGTCGACGGCCAGATTGCCGCCGGCCGCCGTCGCGTAGTTCAGGGTGGACTTGGCGCCGTCGCCCACCTTGCCGGGGATGGCCGCCAGCATCATGCAGTTGGTGACATCCGTGTACGCGCCATCGTCCGTCTGGATCCAGCAGATGCCCGTGTACGGGCTGAACGCCAGGCCGTCGGGGCTGGAGAAATCCTGGTCCGCCGTCAGGTTCGACAGGTTGATCTTGCTGGCGTCGGCGCCGCTCTCGGCGCCAAACAGGTAGACGTCCCACGTAAAGCTGGTGGCCGCGGCTGCGCCCGTGCCTTCCTTGAAACGGATGATATGGCCGTTCGGATTGCCGTTCTGCGCGCTGCTGCCTTTCATGTCCGTGTAGGCGCGCGGGTTGGCGCTGTCCGGCGCCAGCTGCGACGAGCCGCTCGGGTTGACGGTGCGGTTCGAGTTGTTGGTCAGCGTGTAGTAGATCTCGCCATTGGCCGGGTTGACCGAGCACCATTCCGGGCGGTCCATCTTCGTTGCGCCCACGGCGTCGGCCGCCAGGCGGGCATTGACCAGCACGTCGGCCAGGTCGGCGAACTTGTAGGCGCTGTAGGCCTGGATCTGCGCGTTCGACATGGCCAGCTCGATCCACTGGCCCGTGCCATCGGCGGCCAGCTTGGCCACGTACAGCTTGCCCGAATCGAGGTATTTGTCGCCGGTGGCCATGCGGTCGGCCGGGTTGGCATCGGCGGCGGCCCAGACGGCCGTCGAGACGAATTTGTAGATGTATTCGTTGCGCGAATCATCGCCCATGTAGACGGCCAGCTGCTGGCCCACGGCCGGCACGCTGAAGGCGGCGCTTTCATGCGCGTAGCGGCCCAGCGCCGTGCGCTTGCGGATGGCTTTGGTCTTGTCGTACGGGTCCATTTCGACGATGTAGCCCATGCCGTTCAGCTCATTGCGATAGTCGTCACTGCCGTTGGTCGACGCGCCGATCTTGCTCAGATTCCAGCGTGCGTACTTGTCGTCGCTGCCGCCCGTTTCCCAGCCGTGGCGCGAGGCGCCGCCCTGGCTGCGGCCATAGCGGTTCAGCGACACGACGGACTTGTCGCCGCGCGCCGCATTGTCGGTGGCCGAGCGCGTGAAGTAGCCGGCCCAGTTTTCTTCGCCGGACAGGTAGCTGCCCCAAGGCGATTTGCCCGTGCCGCAGTTGTTGATGGTGCCGCGCGTCTTGGTGCCGGTCGGCGAATACTTGGTCACCACGAGGGCGTTGCTGCGCACGGGGCCGGCAAGCTCGATGTCCGTCAGCGGCGTGACGCGGCGGTTGAAGGCGGAATCGTTGACGGTGGCCCAGGCGCTGCCCGTCTTTTTGACTTCCACCACGCTGAGGCCATGGACGGCCACTTCCTTGTCGACTTCGGCCGCGGGGCGCGGCAGCGAGGTGGTGCCGCCATTCACGTGCAGGAAGTGCGACGAGAGTTTTTCGTCCGTGGTCGCTTCGTGGTTCATCGCCAGCAAGCCCCGTTCGGCGCCGGAGGCCAGCGGCGCGCCGGCGGCGGACAGGCCGTAGTATTCCATGCCGTCGTGGTGGTCGCCGGCGCGGTTGTCGAAATCCGTGTCGCTGCCGTCGTTCTTGTAGGCCGGCGTGGCCGCGCGCAGCGAGTCGCCCAGCGCGTACAGGGCGGTGGCCGTGTAGCCGGCTGGCACCGAGACGACATCGGCCAGGCTTTTCGGCACGGCCGTGAAGGCCAGCAGTTTTTCAGGCGTGGGCGTCGGCGTCGGCGTGACGGCTGCCGCATCGCTGCCGCCACCGCAAGCTGATAGGCCCATCGAACCCATGACGGCGGTCGCGGCCGTGACGGCGCTGCCGCGCAGCCAGGTGCGCCGGCTCAGGCGGGCGTTCAGGATGCTGTTGAAATGGTTGTCGTGGGACGCGTTGCTGTCAATGTCGTTCAGATCGGTGGCGCTGATGGCCAGATCGTTGGGCTTGTTCATGGGCTGCGATGTCCTGTGGTTGCGTGATTTAAGGGCAACCGCATGATAGTTGTCGAATGTGACAGCGCCATGTCAGCCTGATGACAAAACAGTGACAGGCTGCCGGCCGGGCGGGCCGCGCCAATGACGGGCCCGTCCGCTCAGGCAGCCCCGGTCTTATTTGGCCTGGCGAAAACCGCGCTCCACCAGCAACAGCATGCCGCCAAAGATGGACAGGTTTTTCAGGAAATTGGTCAGCTGATCCTGGTAGTGCGCCGCATCGGCAGCCCAGAAGGCGTGGAAAACGACGGTAGTCGGGATCAGGAACAGCGCCAGGGCCAGTGCCGCCCAGCGCGCCTGCCAGCCCGTGATCAGCAGCAAGCCGCCACCCACTTCGAGGATGATCACGCCGACCAGCAAGATATTGGCGATCGGCAAGCCCTGGCTGGCCATGTAGCCGGCCACCCCCGCAAAGGCGCCGATTTTCAGCAGGCCCGAAACAAAGAACAGCACGCCAAGGGCGGCACGGCCGAGGGGCAGCAGGATATCTGTATTATTTTTCATGTTAATCCAATTGTTTTTATCAAGATTGCAGGTTGATTTCCGGTGCCTGGCAAAACCGTGGCGCGCGTCGCAGCATGCAGAGCGCGACGCGCAGTCGGTTTGGCCAGGTGCCATCATTTAGGCAGGTCGAAGAGGAGGAATTCCGCGTCTTCCGGCTGCGTGATGATCACGCTGGCCTCTTGCGTCAGCTTCAGCGCATCGCCCGTTTTCAAGGGCGTGCCGTTCACCACCAGGCTGCCGCGGATCAGGTGCACATAGGCGATGCGGCCTGCTGCCAGCGCATGTTCGGCCTGTTCGCCTTCCTGCAGGATGCTGGCGTAGATGGCCGCGTCCTGATGGATCAGCACGGAACCCTGGCGGCCATCGGACGAGGCGATCAGGCGCAGCTTGCCGCGTTTGCTTTCCGGCGTGAAATGCTTCTCTTCATAGCTGGGGGCAATGCCCGTCACGTTCGGCTGGATCCAGATCTGCAGGAAGTGCAAGCCTTGCGTGGCAGAGTGGTTGAACTCGCTGTGACGCACGCCGTTGCCGGCGCTCATGCGCTGCACATCGCCGTAGTGCAGGACGGAACCGGTGCCCATGCTGTCCTTGTGTTCCAGCGCGCCGTCGAGCACATACGAAATGATTTCCATGTCGCGGTGGCCGTGCGTGCCGAAACCCTGGCCTGGCGTCACGCGGTCTTCATTGATCACCAGCAGCGGGCCAAAACCCATGTGATTGGCATCGTGGTAGCTGCCAAAGGAAAAGCTGTGGTGGGAATTGAGCCAGCCGTGGTTGGCGGCGCCGCGTTCTTCGCTATGACGAATCTGTAACATGGTGGACTCCGTTTCTATAAGTTAATGTGCGATAATTTCGAAGGACCGTTGCCTGGCGCTATGCCGTGGCTTCTTTTGTGCCCTTCGCTCTACGATGAACAAAGTATAGGCCCCTCTGCAGCGAAAGAAAAACGGAAAATCTTGCGACCTATGATCGAAAAAATCGAATGTTAAGACTGAGCCTGGAAGCCCTGCAAATCGTCGACGCCATTGACCGCCGCGGCTCGTTCTCGTCGGCAGGCAAGGAGTTGCACAAAGTCCCGTCCACCATTTCCTATACGGTGGCCAAGCTGGAAGACGACCTGGGTGTGCAGGTATTCCAGCGCAATGGTCCGAAAGTCGTGCTGACGGCGGCTGGCCAGGAATTGCTGAAAGAGGGGCGCTACCTGCTGAAGGCGGCGCAGGACCTGGAGCACCGCGTGCGCCGCGTCGCCTCGGGCTGGGAGACGGAACTGGCCATCGGCCTCGATTCCATGTTTTCCGCCGTGGCCCTGGCCGACGACGTGTGCGCCTTCTACGAGGTGGCGCAGCAGACGCGCCTGCGCCTGGCGCAAGATGCCTTGTCCGGCACCTGGGAAGCGCTGCTGGACCGGCGCGTCGACCTGCTGGTGGGCGCGCCCGGCGACGGGCCTGCCGGCGGCGGCTATATCTCGCAGCCGATCGGCATGCTGGATTTTGTCTTCACCGTGGCGCCTGCGCACCCGCTGGCGCAGCTGCCGGGGCCGTTGTCGCGCGGCGATTTGCAGCAGCACCGCGCCGTGGTGGTCACCGATTCGGCGCGCCAGATGGCGCCGCGCACGGTGGGCTTGCTGCTGGGACAGGATGCCTTGAGCGTGCCAAACATGCAGGTCAAGTTCGACTACCAGGTGCTGGGGCTGGGCTTCGGCTTCCTGCCGGGACCGTGTGCGCGGGCCGCCATCGCGCGCGGCCAGCTGGTGGAAAAGGCCGTGGAAGAACCGAAACCGTCGGAAACGTTTTACCTGGCCTGGCGCGTGGGCGAGGATGGCGCCGCGCTGCGCTGGTGGCTGGCGCGCATGCGCGACCCTGAGGTGTTTGCCCGCCTGGCGCTGCATCTGCCGGGACGCGCCTGAGAGCGGCGCCGGATGGCGTGCCGCGCCATTCGGCGTAGGTCTTAAAATGTTGACATACGCCAACATTTTTAAGTTACCATATTCACAGTATTGCAACCGTATTCCTGGCCCGACCTCCATGCCCCGTAGTGGGATTTTGATGATTACACAGACCGCAGCGCACCCGATCCCATCCCCTGACCTGTCTCCCGCGCGGGCTGCCGTGCTTGAGGCGAAAGTCGCGCTGTGCCTGCGCCTGGCCCAGGATGCCCGCGAGCAGGCGGGGCCGCAGCAGGCGGCCACTCTGGCGCGATTGCAGGAGGAACTCGAACGCCTGCGCGGCGCCAGCCGGCCCGTGGTGCGCGTGGCGCCCGCCGACGCCCTGCTGGAAATCGATCCCGACGGCTTCCTGATCGGCTGGAACCATGGGGCCGAACAGATGTTCGGCTATTCCGAAATCGAAGCGCTGGGCCAGCACATCCTGTTTTTGTATCCGGAAGACGACGCCGAGGCGAGCGTGCTGGAATTGCATTTCACGCAGGGCGACGTGGCCACCGATGTGCGCCGGCGCAAGAAGTCGGGCATGGTGACGTGGCTGCGCATGCACCGCCACGTGATCCTCGACCAGGCGGGCAAGGGCTGCGGCATGGCCGTGCGCCTGTCGGCCATGAGCGAGCCGCTGTCCGACGTGGACAAGGTCAAATTGCATGCGCGCATCATCGAAGACAGCGAGCAGGGTGTGCTGATCACGGATGCGGAAGAGCGCATCGTCTCCATCAACAGTTCGTTTTCCCGCATCACCGGCTATTCGCCGGCCGAAGCCATCGGCCGCACGCCCGATTTGCTGCGCTCGGGCGTGCATGACCCCGACTTCCGCGCCAAGGTGCGCGCCGCCATGCGCGGCCACGGTTCCTGGCGCGGCGAAATCATCGGCAAGCGCAAGAATGGCGAACTGTTCCCGCAAGACGTCACCATCAGCGTGGTGCGCGACGAATTCGGCGAAATCAGCCACGTGTTTTCCCTGTTTTCCGATATCTCGGTGCACAAGGATGCCGAGGCGCGCATGCAGCGCATGGCCAACTATGACAGCCTGACGGGCTTGCCCAACCGCTGCCTGCTGAACCAGCTGGTCGACCAGGGCCTGGCCGAAGCGAAGCGCCAGGGCACGCATGGCGCCTTGATGGTCATCGACATCAGCCGCCTCGGCTCGATCAGCGACACCTTGGGCCATGAAGTGGGCGACCAGCTGGTGATCGCCATCGGCCAGCTGTTCCGTGGCGCCCTGCGCGACGCGGACATCCTGGCGCGGGTCGACAACAGCAAATTCGTCGTGGCGCTGCTGCATATCGAAAAGCGCGAGCATGCGGCGAACGTGGCGCAAAAGCTGCTGAACCTGTTAGAGGCGCCCATCAATATCGACGCGCACGCGCTGCACGTGGGCGCCAGCATCGGCATTACCGTGTATCCGGAAGACGGCCTGGAAGCGCCGGCCCTGTTCCGCTTTGCCGACGTGGCCGTGGCCAAGGCGGGGCAGACCATCGAATCGACCTTTCTGTTCTACCGCGAAGACATGAACCGGCGGGCCAAGGAGCATTTGCGCCTGGAAAGCGAAATGCGCCTGGCCCTGGGCGACAAGGAACTGGAGCTGCATTACCAGCCGAAAGTGAGCCTGGCCAGCGGGCGCATCGTGGGCGCGGAAGCCTTGCTGCGCTGGAAGCATCCGATGCGCGGCATGGTCTCGCCCGGCCTCTTCATCCCCGTCGCCGAGGAAACCAGCTTGATCCTGGAGCTGGGCACCTGGGTGCTGGACGAGGCCTGCCGCCAGATCCGCAGCTGGGAAGACCGGGGCCTGCACATGCCGGCCATCGCCGTCAACCTGTCGGCGCGCCAGTTCGATGAACAGCTGCCGGCGCGCATCGCAGCCGTGCTGGAGCGCTACGGCGTGCGGCCCGACCAGATCATGCTGGAAATCACGGAAAGTCTGCTGATGCGCGGCGCCGACAAGGTCATCGACATCATGAACCAGCTGGTGGCCATGGGCCTGGCGCTGGCGCTGGACGACTTCGGCACCGGCTATTCCAGCCTCGCTTATTTGAAGAAATTCCCCATCAGCACCTTGAAGATCGACCGCTCCTTCGTCATCGGCTTGCCCTTCGAGGAAAACGATTGCGCCATCGCCCGCGCCATCGTCACCATGGCGCAGCAGCTGCGCCAGGAAATCGTTGCCGAAGGCGTGGAAACGGCCGAGCAGATGCGTTTCTTGCGCGAACTGGGCTGCGACCAGCTGCAAGGCTATCTGTTCAGCCCCGCCGTGCCGGCGGCCGAGTTCGAACTGATGCTCGATGAAGGCCGGCAGCTGCGCCTGGAAGAGGCGGCTTGAAGCTGTAGCCTGGCTGGCCACTCAGACGCTCAGACGCTCAGACGCTCAGACAGCCACGGAAGCCGCGCGCCGCATAATACGATTCGGCGCCATTGTGGTAGACGAAGACCTGATCATAGCGGCGGTCGCAAAACAGCGCGCCGCCCAGGGCGCGGATGCTGGCGGGCGTGCTGATCCAGCTTGAAGTCTTGCGGTCGAACGGCTCCAGCTCCTGCAACTGGCGGTACTGCGTTTGCGTCAGCAGTGTGATTCCCATCGTTTGCGCCATGGCCATGACGCTGCCGGCCGGCTTGTTGGCCTTGCGCGCGGCCAGGGCATCAGCATCGAAGCACAGGCTGCGCCGGCCGAGCGGGCTTTCTGCTGAGCAATCGCAAAACGTGACGGCGCCCGTGTCGCCGGTGTGCCCGATGACATCCGGTTCGCCGCCCGTGTCTTCCATTTGCTGCAATACCGCCAGGCTGGCGGGAGCGGCATCCAGCCGTGCCAGCACCTTGTCCCACGTCCAACCCGGATGGCGGTGCATGTGCTTGCTGAAGCGGGTTTGCAAGGTATGGATCAAGTCATCATGCATGGCGCGGCTCCCTGGAAGTTCAATGGTACGGCCGATTATAAGACGCGATGCGGACAGGCGGCGCTCATCCCAGCTGCACTTTTTCCAGCAGAAAATCGAGCATCACGCGCACCCGCGCCGGCACTTGCAGCCCCGGTCCCACGAAGACGGCGTGCACGAGTTCCCTGTCGCCCGGATTGTAATCCTGCAGCACCGGGATCAGTTCGCCTTGCTGGATATCGCGCAGCACGTGCTGGCGCGAAAAGCGTCCCAGTCCCATGCCCGCCAGCACCAGCTGGCGCATGCTTTCGCCATCGCTGACGCAGGCATTGCCCTGCGGCGCCACCTGCAGCGTGCCGCCAGCGCCATCGAGGAAGGGCCAGGTTTCGTTCTGGCAGCGGAAATTGAAGGCCAGCAGATTGTGCCGTGACAAATCCTGCGGCGTGCGCGGCAGGCCGTGGCGCGCCACGTAGGCGGGAGACGCCACCACGACCATCGCGTCCTCGCCCAGTTTGCGCGCCACCAGGTTCGATTCCTTCAGCTTGCCCGTGCGGATGGCGATGTCGGTGCGGTCTTCCAGCAAGTCGACGACGGCATCGCTGACGACGACGTCGAGCGTGATGTCGGGGTAGCGCCGGGAAAATTCCGGCAGGATGGGCAGCAGGTGGCGCACGCCAAACGGCACGAAGCAGTTGATGCGCAAGCGTCCGCGCGGCGCCGCGCCCTGCGCCGCTTCGCGCTCGGCGCCATCGATATCGTCGAGGATGCGCTTGCACTGCACAAAAAAGGCGTCGCCCTCGGGCGTGGTGTGCAGCTGGCGCGTGCTGCGCTGGAGCAAACGCGCGCCCAGCCGCGCTTCCAGGCGATTGACGAGTTTGCTGATGGCCGACGGCGTCAGGGCCAGGCGACGCGCGGCGGCGGAAAAGGCCCCCGTTTCCACCACGGCCACGAACACGCTCATCTCGAAGGCGCGGTTGATGTCTTGCCTGGCCATTATTGAATCCATTTCACAGGTGTTTCCATTATTGGAGTCTATATCAAAAGCACTTGTATCGATACACTGGCCAGCTTGAACCTTATGCCGGAGAATTCCATGCACACCGCAAACCCCGTTTCCTCATCAGCCAGCAAGATGCCGCCCGGCGTGCTGGCGCTGGCCGTCGGCGCCTTCGCCATCGGCGTGACCGAATTCATCGTTGTCGGCATCTTGCCCACCATCGCGAAAGACCTGCATATTTCCATCGAATCGGCCGGCTCGCTGGTCAGCCTGTATGCGCTGGCCTTGGCCATCGGCACGCCGCTGCTGGTGCTGCTGATGTCGCGCCTGCCGCGCAAGGCGGCCTTGCTGGGCCTGATGTCCGTGTTCCTGGCCGGCAATTTGCTGGCCGCTTTTTCGCATACCTTTGAATTGCTGCTGTTTGGCCGTGTCATCACGGCCGTGGCGCACGGCACCTTCTTTGCCATCGGCGCCACCGTGGCGGCCAGCCTGGTCAGCAAGGAACAGGCGGGCAGGGCGATCTCCGTGATGTTTGCCGGCTTGACCCTTGCCATGGTGATCGGCGTGCCGTTCGGCAGTTTCCTGGGCAACCTGATGGGCTGGCGCCTGCCCTTCTTTGCTGTCGTCGTGCTGGCGGCGCTGGGCCTGGCGGCCATGGCGCGCTGGCTGCCGGCCGGCTTGCAGCAGGGCAAGGGCGGCAAGGCCATGACGCAGCTGGCGGCCCTGGGCAGCGGTCCCATTATCACCATGATGGCGATCACGACCTTCGGTTTCGGCAGCAGCTTTGCCGCCTTCACCTTCATTACGCCCATCCTGACAGACGTGACGGGCTTTTCCGCCACCATGGCCAGCGCCTTGCTGATCGTCTTTGGCGCCGCCACCTTTGCCGGCAATCTGGCGGGCGGCTACCTGACCAGCCACCTGGGCTGGCAAAAAGCCTTGCGATTGATGCTGTTGCTGCTGGCCGCCACGCAAGTGGGCGTGGCCCTCTCCATCACCTCGCAATGGATGATGACGGTGATGCTGTTTGTCTGGGGCGTGTTCGCCTTCGGCCTGTCGCCCGCCTTGCAGGCCGGCATGCTGGCCACGGCCGAACGCTACACGCCGCGCGCCGTCGATTTCGCCTCGGGCTTGAATATTTCCGCGTTTAATCTCGGCATTTCCTTCGGCTCGATGCTGGGCGCGCTGATGGTCTCGCGCCAGCTGATGGCCTCGTCGCCATGGGCCGGCGTGGCGGCCGCGCTGCTGGCCCTGCTGCCGCTGGCGTGGCTGGCGCGCAAAAACGTGGCCGTGGCGCGCCCATGTCAGGCGCGGTAGCGCAGCGCCTCGACGAAGGCTGAAAACGCGGGTGACGCCTGGCGCCGGTTCGGGTAGTACAGATGGTAGCCCTGGAAGGTGGGGCACCAGTCGGCAAGGATCTGCACCAGGCGGCCATCGGCCAGGTAGGGCGCCAGTAGCGGCTCGGGCACATATGTCAGACCGATGCCGTCGAGCGCGGCATTGAGCACGTGCATGATGCTGTTGAAGACCAGCTGTCCTTCGGCCTTGACGGCAAAGGCATGGCCATCCTTCTCGAATTCCCAGGCATAGATGGATCCGGATGGCCGGTGGCGGATATTCACGCACGCGTGTCCGGTCAGCGCATGCGGCGTGGCCGGCGCCCCGTGGCGCGCGAAATACGCGGGGGAACCCACCACGGCCAGGCGCCAGTCGGGGCCGATGCGCACGGCGATCATGTCCTTGCTGACCGCTTCCCCCAGGCGGATGCCGGCGTCGAAGCGCTGCTCGACCACATTCGTAAAGCCATAGTCGACAAACAGTTCCAGGGAGATGTCCGGGTAGTCGTGCAGGAAGCCGGCCAGCATGGGGCGCAGCAGCAGTTCGATCTGGTCATCCGTGCAGGTGACGCGGATGGTGCCACTGGGTTTGTCCCGCAATGCCCCCAGCGCCTCGACCTCGGCGGCGATCTGCTCGAACAGGGGCGCGATGGCCAGCATCAGCCTTTCGCCCGCGTCCGTCACGGCGACATTGCGCGTGGTGCGCGCCAGCAGGCGCACGCCCAGGCGTTCTTCCAGCGCACGGATCGTATGGCTGAGGGCGGACGCGGTGATGCCCAGTCTGGCGGCGGCCTTGGTGAAACTGCGTTCCCGCGCCACGGCGAGGAAGGCTTGCAGGTCGTTGACTTTGTTTTGGCTCATTGCTGAATTTTTTTCATAACTACATCAAGATTGTACCCGCTTATCAACAGCGCATGCCTGCGGCAAGATGGTGCCCTGACTTTCAAAGGAGCATCAGCATGAAGACGACAAGCTTGAAAACGACCAATCAGCATGGCCGCCGTGCATTCGTGAAGGCCGCCGGCACGGGCATGGCGGCCTTGGGCGCGCTTTCCGTGCTGGGAATGCCCGCTTTCGCCGCCGCGCCGGCCGCCACAGCCGCGCCAGCTGCGCCAGCTGCAGCCGATGGCGCCGATAATTTCTACCAGAGCGGCAAGGTGACGCTGCAGCCCGTGCGCTTCCAGAACCAGTATCAGATGACGGTCGCCGGCAATCTGTTTGTGCCGGCGCAGCTGGACCGTACGCGCCGCCACGCCGCCCTCATCGTTGGCCATCCGATGGGCGCCGTCAAGGAGCAAAGCGCGAACCTGTACGCGACGCGGATGGCCGAGCTGGGCTTCGTTACCCTGTCGCTCGACCTGTCGTTCTGGGGCGAGAGCGAAGGGCAGCCGCGCAACGCCGTCTCGCCCGATATCTATGCCGAGGATTTCAGCGCGGCCGTCGATTTTCTGTGCGCGCAAGGCTTGGTCGACAGCGAACGCATCGGCGCCATCGGCATTTGCGGCAGCGGCAGCTTTGTCATCAGCGCGGCGAAGATCGATCCGCGCATCAAGGCCGTCGCCACCGTCAGCATGTACGACATGGGCGCCGCCAGCCGCCACGGCTTGCGCCACTCGCAAACGCTGGCGCAGCGCCAGGCGTATATCGCCGCGGCCGCGCGCCAGCGCCAGGTGGAGTTTGCCGGCGGCGCCACCGCCTACACGAGCGGCACCCTGCCCGCACTGAGCGCCAACCCCGGTGCCATCGAGCGCGAATTCCATGATTTCTACCGCACGCCGCGCGGCGCCTACCTTCCGGCCGGGCAGCTGTCCGAGCGTGCCACCCGTCCCACCCTGAGCAGCAACGTAAAGTTCATGAATTTCTATCCTTTCATGGATATCGAGACGATCTCGCCCCGTCCGCTGCTGTTCATTACGGGCGACCAGGCGCATTCGAAGGAGTTCAGCGAGGATGCCTACCGGCGCGCCGCCGAGCCGAAGGAGCTGCATTATGTCGCCGGCGCCGGCCACGTCGACCTGTACGACCGCGTCACCTTGATACCCTGGGACAAGCTGGCGTCGTTCTTCCAGCGGGCCCTGCCAGCATGACCGCGCTGCACGGTGAAGCGGCATTGCCGCGCATGGCGCCGATAGCGCCAGGCGTGCCGGCGGACGAAGCGCCCGCGTTCTGGGGCGGCATTCTTGCCATGACCCTGTGCGTATTTACCTTGATCGCCTCCGAATTCATGCCCGTCAGCCTGCTCACGCCGCTGGCAGCGGATTTGCGCGTCAGCGAAGGCCTGGTCGGCTATGGCATCGCCATCTCGGGCGCCTTTGCCGTGCTGGCCAGCCTGTCCATCTCGACCCTGGCCGCGTCGATGAACCGCAAGACCTTGCTGCTGCTGTTGACGGGCCTGATGTGCGTCTCCGCACTGGTGGTGGGGCTGGCCACCAGCTATGCCATGTACATGGCCGGGCGCGCGTTGATCGGCGTGGTGGTGGGCGGCTTTTGGTCCATGTCGGTGGCCGTGGCCATGCGATTGGTGCCGAAGGCCAGGGTGCCCAGGGCCTTGGCCATCTTTAACGGCGGCAATGCGCTGGCCACGGTGGTGGCCGCGCCGCTGGGCAGCTACCTGGGCGGCAGCATCGGCTGGCGCGGCGCCTTTTTATGCCTGGTGCCGGTGGCCCTGCTGGCGCTGGCCTGGCAATGGTTCAGCTTGCCATCGATGCCGGCGGCGGCGCGCGTGGCGGCCAGTGGCAATGTGTTCAAGCTGTTGCGGAACCGCCTGGTGGCGCTGGGCATGCTGGCCGTAGGCATGTTTTTCATGGGGCAATTCGTGCTGTTTACCTATGTGCGGCCGTTCCTGGAATCCGTCACGCGCGTCGGCCTGCCCACCTTGTCGATGATCCTGCTGGTGATCGGCCTCGCGGGCGTGGTCGGCACGGCGCTGATCGGCACGTTTTTGCGGCGCGGCCTGTACCGCACGCTCGTCGCCATTCCCTTGCTGATGGCCGTCATCGCCCTGTGCCTGGTGGCGTTCGGCGGCGCGGTGGCGCCCGTCTTCGTGTTGCTGGGACTGTGGGGCATGCTGGCGACAGCGGCGCCCACGGGCTGGTGGTCATGGCTGGCGCAAGTCTTGCCCGGCGACGCAGAAGCGGGCGGCGGCCTGATGGTGGCGGTGGTGCAGCTGTGCATCGCCTGCGGTTCCACCGTGGGTGGCATCCTGGCCGATGGCCACGGCTTGCGCGCCACCTTCATGGCCAGCGCCGCCTTGCTGCTGCTTGCGTCGCTGCTGGCCTGGCGCACGGCGCGGCTGCACGGGGCGCAGGCCCGGTGAGCCGTGCGCCCGGCTTCACGAGGGCAGGGCGCTCTGGCGGGCCGGCGGTTTTTTCATGCGCTGCGCCATGTAGGAACTGCCCATCGAGGCGGCCATGATCATGCCGATGGCCAGCCATTGCGGGGCGTCGAGGCGTTCGTCCAGCAGGATGAAGGCCAGCATGGCGGCGACGGCCGGCTCCATGCTGCTCATGATGCCGAAGGCTTGTGGCGTCAGCCGTTTCAGGGCCACCATTTCCAGCGAGATGGGAATCGCGCTGGAAACGAGGGCCACGCCCAGTCCCGTGGCCAGCACCACGGGCGCGAGCAGGGCGGCGCCGCTGTGCGCCACGCCCACCGGCACCACCACCAGCGCCGCCATGGTCAGCCCCAGAGACACGGAATGGCCCGCGTGCAAGTGGCTGGCGCGCTTGCCGAAGAGAATGTAGCTGGCCCAGCAGACGGCAGCCGCCAGCGCGAACAGCACGCCGGCGGGATCCAGATTGCTGATGTCGTGGCCCAGCGGCAGCAGCAAGCCCAGCCCTGCCACGGCCAGCGCCACCCAGACGAAGTCGAGCGGACGGCGCGAGGCGACCAGGGCGACGGCCAGCGGACCGGAAAATTCGATCGCCACGGCGATGCCGAAGGGAATCGTGCGCAGCGCCATGTAAAAACACAGGTTGGTCAGGCCCAGCGCGGCCCCATACAGCGCCACCGTGCGCAGGTCTGCCCGGCTCAGCTGCCAGCGCCACGGGCGCCAGAACAGCAGCAGCAAGAGGGCGGAAAATCCCACGCGCACGGCTGTCGTGCCTTGTGCGCCGACCAGCGGAAACAGGCTGTGCTTGGCCCAGGACGTGCCCAGGCCCAGGCAGGTGACGGAGCCGAGGATGGCCAGCAAGGGAACGAAGGAGGCATAGCGGCGTAATGGCATGGGGGGCACTTAAGGCTTGATATCGGAATGGCGAAAGTTTATTGTGTCTGATCTGATATTTGCACTCCATTTTGACCACTATGACGCAACTTTCGCTCACCAATGCCGCCGCCGAGCCTGCGCTCGATGCCTTCGACCTGGCCATCCTCGCCATCTTGCAACGTGACAGCACGACCTCGCAGCGCGAGATCGCCCAGGCCGTCCACCTGTCGGCACCGGCCGTGCAGCGGCGCATCCGGCGCCTGCGCGACAGCGGCGTGATCCGCAGCGAAGTGGCCGTGCTCGATGCCAGCCGGCTGGGGCGTCCCCTGATCCTGACGGTGGAAGTGCACTTGCACGATGAACACCCGCAGCGCACGGCGGCCATGCGCGCGCGCATCCTGGCCGAACCGGCCATCCAGCAATGCTACGGGATTACCGGCGAGGCCGACTATCTGCTGATCATCACGGCCAGCAGCATGGCCGAATACGAGGCGCTGACGGAGCGCCTGTTCGGCGGCGACGACAATATCCGGCGCTACCGCACCTCGGTGGCGCTCACATGCCTGAAGATGGGGCTGCACGTGCCGCTGGGCGGCTAAGAGGCATGGGGCCGGCTTGCCGGGCTACAGCGCCAGCAGGCTCATGACGCCAGCGCCCGCCAGCGCCGCGGCGGCCGCGCCCAGCGACAGGGCAAAACCGTGGCCGGGGCTGTACAGGGCGCCGGCGACAAGCGGGCCGGCGATCTGGCCCATGCCATATACCACGGTCATGCTGGCCACCAGCCTGGCCTTGGACAGGCGCGCGATGCGCTGTGCCGCCGGCATGGCGATGGTCACCGTGCCCGTAAAGGTGGCGCCCACGAGGATGGCGCTGAGCAGATAGCCGGCCGCGCTGGCCAGGAACACGGGCAGGATGACGCCGGCGGCTTGCAGCAGCAGATTCCAGAACAGGGCCTGGCGCGTGCCCAGGCGCTGATGCAGGCGGTACCACAGGAAGCATGACGGCGCCGCGCCCACGCCGAACACGGCCCAGACGTGCGCCGGGTCCAGGTCCGGCAAGGCGCTCCTGACGAGGGTGGGCAGGTAGGTGGCCGTGATGATGTAGCCGAAGCCGGCCAGGCCGTACACGATGACCAGCGGCGCCGCCCTGACAGGGGGCAGCTGCGCCGCGCCTGCGGGCGCACTGGCTGCAGGGGCCTGGGCACTTGCCGCCATCAGGCCGCGCGCGGCAAACAGGCCGGCCAGCAGGCTGGCGCCGCCCAGCAGCAGCCACAGTCCATGGCTGTGCAGGCCGGCCCAGGTGCCCAGTGCCAGCAGTTCGGCCGACACGGCGATGCCGATGCCGACGCCCGCAAACAGCAGCGGCGCGCTGTGCGCCTGCTGGCGCTGTTCCAGCAGCCACAGCGAGGCGGCGATCATGGCCAGCGCGCTGAACACGCCGGCGATGCCGCGCACAAAGATCAGCAGCAGGGGCGAGGTCACGATGGCGAGGATGGCCAGGCAAAAAGCCGTGCCCAGCATGGACCACAGGCACAGGCGGTGCGCGCTGGCGGCGCTGGCACGCATGCCGAGCAGGGCGCCCAGCAGGTAGCCGGCGTAGTTGACGGAAGCGGCCCAGCCGCCCTCGGCCAGGCTGAGCAGGCCTTCGTCGAGCATGTGCGGGTAGATGGCCGTGAAGGCGAAGCGGCCAAAGCCCATGCCGATGGCCATCACCAGCGCCGCGGCGGCGGCCGGATGCAGCGCGGACGGGCCTGGCGCGGCGTTCATGCGCCTGCTGGCCAGAGCTGGCCCGCGAGGTTCTGGAAGGCCGGCACGTCGAAGCCCTGGCGCCACACCAGGCAGGTATCCATGGTCCCCAGGCCGATGCTGCGCAGCACCGCCGCTGCCGGGCTCAATTGCAGCACGCTGGCTGGCAGCACGCTGACGCTGGCGCCGGCCGCCACGCAGGCGATCATGGCGTGATACGAACTCATTTCCTGGATCTGCCACTCGCCGCCGCCCGCAATGCCCAGCCATGCTTCCGCCGCGCCCCGGTAGGTGCAGCCTTGCGGGAAGGCGGCCAGCGAACGCGGCTGGACGGCGCGGGCGTCCGCCACATTTTCCGTGCCGGCCGGCAGCAGCAGCAACAGCTCTTCCGTCCAGATGGCCCTGGCCTGCAAGCCCATGTCGGCCAGGTCGGCGTGGCCATCCATCGCCGGCGGCAGGGCGGCGAAGGCGCAGTCGAGCTTGCCCGTGCGTACCTGTTCAAGCAACTGGCGCGATGCTCCCGTCCGCAGTTCCAGCCGCGTCGCCGGGTGCCGCGCATGGTAGCTGGCCAGCACGGCGGGCAGGCGGCTGGCGGCCGTGCTTTCCATGCTGCCGATGCGCAAGGCGCCACCATCGCGCCCGCCCGTCACCACGTGGCGCGCTTCCTCTTCCAGCGCCAGCATGCGTTTGGCATAGTCGAGAAAGCGCTCGCCGGCGCCGGACAGGGCAATGCGCTTGCCGCTGCGCAGGAACAGCGCGGCACCCATCTCCGCTTCCAGCTGCTGGATGCGCGTGGTGACATTCGACGGCACCCGGCCCAGGCGCGCCGCCGCATTGGTGATGCTCAGTTCTGCGGCGACGGCGCAGAAAATCTTCAGCGATTCGGAATCCATATCATTTCTCCATTGAGAATGATATTATATATCTATTCTGTATTTGAGAATCAACAGTCTGTTATCGGAAGGAAACGCGCATGTCTTCATCCCTGAATTTCTTTGAACAACTTTCTGTGCGGCATCCACTCATCCAGGCGCCGATGGCGGGCGTGGCCACGCCGGGCCTGGTGGCCGCCGTTGCCAATGCGGGTGCGCTCGGCTCGCTCGCCATCGGCGCCGGCACGCCGGCGCAGGCGCGCCAGATGATCGCCGAGACGCGCGCCCTGACGGGCCAGCCCTTCAACGTGAACGTGTTTTGCCACGCCCCGCGCGCCGCGACGCAGCCCGTGAAGCGGCCTGGCTGGCCCACCTGGCGCCGCTGTTTGCGCAGGCCGGCATTGCGGTGCCGTCCGCCCTGGCGGAAATCTATCCTTCCTTCAACCAGGGCGACGAGGCCTTGCGCCTGCTGCTGGAACTGCGTCCCGCCGTCGTCAGCTTTCATTTCGGCCTGCCGCCCGCGGACAAGCTGGCCGCGCTGCGCCAGGCGGGCATCCGCACCATGGCGACGGCGACCAGCCTGCAGGAAGCGGCCGTGATCGAGCAGGCGGGCATCGACGCCATCGTCGCCCAGGGCGTGGAAGCGGGCGGGCACCGTGGCGTCTTCGATCCTGCGGCGCCGGATGAAGGCTGGAGCATGGCCGTGCTGCTGCGCCTGCTCGTCAAGCGTAGCCGCTTGCCCGTGATCGCGGCCGGCGGCATCATGGATGGCGCCGGCATCCGCGCCGCGCTCGACCTGGGCGCGGCGGGCGCCCAGCTGGGCACGGCCTTCATCCTGTGCCCGGAGTCCGCCGCGAATGCCGCCTACCGCGAGACCTTGCAAAGCGAACGCGCACAGCACACGCGCCTGACGGCGTCACTGTCCGGACGCCTTGCGCGCGGCATCGCCAACCGCCTGATCGCGCATGGCGACGCGCCAGGCAGCCCGCCGCCCGCCGACTATCCCGTCGCTTATGATGCCGCCAAACAATTGCATGCGGCCGCCGCCAAGGCTGGCGAACATGGCTACGCCGCCCACTGGGCCGGGCAGGGCGCGCCGCTGGCCCGCGCGATGCCGGCGGC
>NZ_NRDQ01000056.1 GCF_002878455.1 Janthinobacterium sp. AD80 | reverse complement strand
TGCGTCCCGCTAACCCGACCTGCATTTCATCGGACGCTGCCTGCGTAGGTCGGCTTAGCCCGCAGGGCGTAAGCCGACATCAACGAGCCACATTCACCTACGGCCGAGTCAACAATGGTGTCGGGTTACGCGTGGCTGCGCCACGCTAACCCGACCTACATTCTGGGATGCTGATCGCATAGACACCGCCATCACGCCAGCATTACCGGCCGCGTCAGCACCGCTAGCGGATTTTTCAGAATTTATACTTTACTCCCGCACTGAAAAACCGTCCCGCCGCGCCCGCGTAGTCGAGCGGGTTGTAGCCTGTGGCGCCATACGTCAGCGGGTCGAGCGGGGCGATCTTGTCGAACAGGTTTTGCACCGTCGCAAGCACCTCCAGCTTGGGTGTGGCCAGCCAGCGGGCCGTCAGGTCCACCGTGGTGAAGGAGGCGATGCGGCAACCGCGCGGCGCATCCGTGCCATCGGCGAAATGCGTGGCGCAGCCGTCCGGGTCGTTCTTGAACAGCACGTTGTCGAGGTGGGCGCGGTAGTTGACGTTGGCCGAGAGCCGCCAGTTCTGGCGTTCCCAGGTGGCCCCCAGGTTGAGCCTGTCATTGGGCGTGCCCATGCAGTTGGATGTGTCGCAGTTGCCATGCGTGCCGGCAAAGTCGCGCCGTGTGCCATCCTGTTCCGTGCGCAGCCATTTGTACAGGTGCGTCCACTTGATATCGAAGACGAGATTGCCGTAGTCGCCGCCCAGGTTGAAACGCTGGCGTGCATCGATATCGATGCCGCGCACCGTCGTCTGCGCCGAGTTCACGTAATTGGCCAGCACGGCCGTGATGGCACCCGGATCGCCGGCAATGCCGGTGGCTGTCGACGGATCGCGCGCCACATGGCCTTCGGCAATGGCGGTATCCGTCTGCTCCTGGTTGATTTCATTCTTGCGGCGGATCTGCCACAGGTCGACGGAAATGCTGGTGCGCGGCAGCGGATCCCACACGGCGCCCACGGAATAGCTGCGCGAGTGTTCCGGCGACAGGTTGGGGTTGGGCGAGGTGATGACGGCGATCGAAGCCGGATCGCATGCCGCTTCCACGCCCAGCGCGCAGCGCAGCGGATCGCTGGCGGTGGCGAAGGCGGCCAGGCCACCGACGCCGTTTTCCGCCGCGCTGGGGGCGCGAAAACCCTTGGCGAAGGTGCTGCGCAAGGCCAGTTCACGCACGGGCGTCCATTTCACGCCCACTTTTGGCGTGTAGGAATTGCCCACATCGCTGAAATGGTCGGCGCGCAAGGCGCCCGACAGTTCCAAGGTGCTCAGGACGGGCGCCAGCACCTCGGCATAGATGGCCGAAGCATTGCGGCTGCCCCGGTAGGCGGAATAGCCAAGGCCGATGATATTGCCCCGTTCCGTGCCGGCGGTAGGCTGCAGTTCCGTCTTTTCGTGGCGGAATTCGGCACCGACGGCCACGCCCAGGGCGCCGCCATCCAGTTTGCCTATTTCGCGGCTGGCCTTGAAATCGATCTGTGCAATACGGGTCCTGGCGTCATTGGAAATACGCGGCGACAGGGCCGCGTACAAGGCTGGCGAATTGAGTCCCGCATTTTCTGCGATGCGCCACAGGCTGCCTGCCGGCAAAGCCGCATAGGCGGGGTTCAGGCTGGCGGCCGCCACGTTGGCGGCGGTCGGGTTGAGCAGGGCGAAGGCCACGTCGCGCTGCAGGTAGCCGTCCCTGTCGTTCGACACCTTGTTTTGCGAATACAGCAGGGCGCTGTCGATCTCCCAGCCCGCCACGGCGCCCTTGATGCCGGCGACGAATCGCGTGAAGGTGGACTCGACGTCCGATGTGCGCGGCCCCACGTCGGCCGCCAGGTAGCGCAGGCGGGTCGCCGTGCCGAAGTAGGGATTGTCCGGGTGGGCCGCGCCCAGCGAGACGCCCGCATTGCTGACGGGGCCGCCCGGGTAGCCGACCGAGCCGCTGACGGTCGATGGCGTGGTGCTCGAGCGCGACTCGCTGTGGTAGACGTTCAGTTCCGCATAGGCTTGCAGGGCTGGCGTGGCTTGCCACGTGCCGCGACCGAAGAAGTTGATGTTTTTTTGCCGGGGCTGGATCTGGCTGTATTGTTGCGCGGCATCGGTCAGGCAGCCGCCACCCGGATCGCCCTGTGGATGGCTGGTGAAGTTGCCGCAGGCGCCGCCGGGGAAGGTGCGCGTAAACCCCACGCCGGCAGGGTTGCCCCGGTTGTAGTAGTCAAGCGTGTCGGGATTGCGCACATTGCCGTTGACGGCGCTGCCGGCCGCGTTGTTGGTGGTGATGGCGCCAGCGCCGCTGAGGGTTTCCTGCGCACTGAAGCCCAGGTCGCGCAAGTCGCTGCGGCCGACGGCGCCCCGTCCGGCCCGGTCACGGTTCCAGATGGCGGATTTTTCGCCGTACTCAAGGTTCAGCAGCACGTTGTAGCGGTCGCGGTCGAGGTCGCCGAAGCCGTGCGTGATGGCGGCGCGCGCATCGCGCCCGTCCCAGTCATTGGTCTTGCCATAATTGCCTTTGATGGCCGTACCCTGGTAGTCGCGCCGCAGAATCACGTTGACCACGCCGGCGATGGCGTCCGAGCCATAGATGGCCGAGGCGCCATCCTTGAGAATTTCCACGCGCTCCACGGCTTCCAGGGGAATGATGTTCAGGTCGGCAAATACCTTTTGTCCGTCGTCGGCCAGGCCGTACGGCGCCACCCTGCGGCCATTCAGCAGCACCAGGGTCGAGGCCGTGCCCAGGCCGCGCAGCGAAATGCCGGAGGCGCCAGCGGCAAAGCCACCGCCGAACGTGGTGGGCACGGAACCCTGGTTGTCCACGGCCAGGGTTTGCAGCAGTTCGGCCACGCTGGATTTGCCTGATTTTTCAATGTCGGCCGCGTTCAGGGTTTGCACTGCCGAGGCGGTTTCAGCCTGGGCGCGGCGGATGTTCGAGCCGGTGATTTCGACACGGGCAATGGGGGCCGCGTCCTGCGCCAGGACGGGCAGGGCCAGCAGGGCGCTGGCGAGGGCCAGGCCCAGGCGTGGCGGTGATAAGGGGGCGGGGTGGACGGTCGGGGCAGGTATCATGCTGTTCTCCGGTAAGGTCAGGCGTCAAAGGTCATCGGTGCGCCTTTGAGTCTTGTCCGTCCAGCCGTCCGGGACTAGATCTTGATCAGTAGTGCGCCGCTTGCCCTCGCCGCAAGGACGTTGGCGTGGCGTGGGCGCCACGACGGGCACAGCGGTGGAAGCAGGGCCAGGGCCTGCCCATGGCGCGCAACTTTTTATGCTTTTTTGCGTGCTTTGCCGTGTGAAAGGGCAGCCCCATGCGCATTTACCAACAAATATGCTTGCCAAGCCTTGCAATTTAGGTTTATAGTCGTTCAACACTTACGGAAGACTCGCATGTTCGCACGCCACTTTTTTACCGCTTACTTTTACTTTAGCAATTCCAACCCAAAGGCGGTGGAGTAGCGGTCGGTTCACGTAGCAGCAAAACGAGATCCCAGCAAATTCTAAAAAACCGCCACCGATGGCGGTTTTTTTTTACCCAGATGTTTTACCCTTCCTTAAATTTTGGAGAAAATGATGCCCCGCACCGATGATTTGCGTATTCGCGAAATGAAGGAATTGACTCCGCCGTCCCACCTGATCCGCGAATTTGCCTGCTCGGAGCAAGCCGAACAGACCGCCGCCAACGCGCGCATCGCCCTGCACCGTATCCTGCATGGCCAGGATGACCGTTTGATGGTGGTGATCGGGCCTTGCTCCATCCACGACACCAAGGCGGCCATGGAGTACGCGCGCCTGCTGGTCAAGGAACGCGCGCGTTTCGCCGGTGAACTGGAAATCGTCATGCGCGTGTACTTCGAGAAGCCGCGCACCACGGTGGGCTGGAAGGGGCTGATCAATGATCCGTACATGGACAACAGTTTCCGCATCAACGACGGCCTACGCATGGCGCGCGAACTGCTGCGCGACATCAATGAACTGGGCCTGCCTGCCGGTACCGAGTTCCTCGACGTGATCAGCCCGCAGTACATCGCCGACCTGATCAGCTGGGGCGCCATCGGCGCGCGCACTACGGAATCGCAGGTGCACCGCGAGCTGGCATCGGGACTGTCGTGCCCGGTCGGCTTCAAGAATGGCACGGACGGCAATGTGAAGATCGCCGTGGAGGCCATCAAGGCCGCCTCGCAGCCGCACCATTTTCTCTCTGTCACGAAAGGCGGCCACTCGGCCATCGTCTCGACCAACGGCAACGAGGATTGCCACATCATCCTGCGCGGCGGCAAGACGCCGAACTATGACGCTGCCAGCGTGGACGAGGCCTGCAAGGCCATCGCCGCGCAAGGCCTGGCGGCGCGCCTGATGATCGACGCCTCGCATGCGAACAGCTCGAAAAAGCCGGAAAACCAGATTCCCGTATGCGCCGATATCGCCAGCCAGGTGGCAGGCGGCGACGGCCGCATCGTTGGCGTGATGGTGGAATCGCACCTGGTAGCTGGCCGCCAGGATCTGGTGCCGGGCAAGGAATTGATCTACGGCCAGTCCGTCACGGACGGCTGCATCGACTGGAGCGCCAGCGTGGCCGTGCTGGAAAACCTGGCGCAAGCCGTGAAGCAGCGCCGCCTGCGGGGCGACCAGGAATAAGGTGGCGCGCAGCATGCAAAAAAGCCCGGAAAGCTAAGCTTTCCGGGCTTTTTTATTGCGCTCATGCCGCCTGACAGAAGCGTGGCGAGCCGCAAACCGCGACGCGCCACAGTTACTGTCAGGTGTACTTAGAACTTGTACGTGGCGCGCACGTAGAAGGTACGGCCCAGCGGATCGGCAAAACGCGGATCGTAGCCGGACTGGAAGGTACCGATCTGGTTACTGAACGGTGGATCTTCGTTCAGCAGGTTTTTCACGCCGACGGTAACTTCCGTGTTCTTGAAGCCAGAGTAGGCGCCCGACAGCGACCACACCGAGTACGCCTTGACGCTTTGCTCGAATTGCGGATCGACGTAGTTCTGGTCGCGGTAGCCGCTCATGTACTTGTTCGACAGGGTGGCATTCCACTTGTCCATATTCCATTGCAGGGAGGCATTGTGTCTCCAGCGGAATACCGGTGCATTGTCGCCATACACGCCGACGTTCTGCACGAATTCGCCACCGCGCTCGTTCTGGTATTCATACTTCTGTACCCAGGTACCGTCGAAGTTGAACGTGAAGTTGCCGTACTGGCTGCGTGGCAATTTCCAGTTCAGGCCCAGGTCGATGCCCGAGGTGTGCATTTCGCCCAGGTTGCCCAGGGTGGCCAGCACGTAGTCGAGCTTGCCGTCAGCCGTGTAGATGAAGTTGCTCTGATATTTATCGTAGTTGTCGAACAGGGTCTGTTCGGCCACGGTGCCGATCTTGTCGCGCAGCTTGATCTTGAAGTAATCGAGCGATACGGTGACCGATTTGACGGGTTCGATCACGATACCGGCGCTGAAGGTCTTCGATTTCTCCGGACCGACGTCCGGATTGCCGCCCGAGCGGATGTATTGCTGCGCGCCGCAGGCCACGTTGCTATTGGCGCCAGGAATGGCGACGCCGCCTGGGCACAGGCGCGGATCGTCATACTTGTTGGCGGTGAAGGTCTTGGTTTGCGGGCCATGCAGGTCATACAGGGTAGGCGCGCGGAAACCGGTGTTGTAGGAACTGCGCAGCAGCACCTGGCTCGTTGGCTGCCAGCGCACGCCGACTTTCGGGTTGAAGCTGCCGCCGACGTCGTTGTAGTAGTCATAACGGGCGGCCAGCGACAGTTCCAGATCTTTCACGACAGGAATGCTCAGCTCGGAGAAGATGGCGGCGATGTTGCGGCTGCCCGACTGGTTTTGCGCTTCGGCGTAGCCGGAGCTCGATGCCTGGCCAGCCAGGTCGCGGTTCACGTTGTATTCGGCCTTGTCGTTGCGGAATTCCGTGCCGACGGCGAAACCGACGGCGCCAGCGGGCAGGGTGAACAGCTCGCGGCTGACCTTGGCGTCGACTGCCGTGCTGGTCATCTTGGCGCTCAGGTACTCGCCTTTCAGGACGGAGTCATTCAGGTAAGCCTGGCCGGCGGCGCTCTGCTCGCCGAACGGATTCAGGATGCCATTGCCAATGCCGTCGATGATGCGCTGGTCATTCAGGTAGCCGCCCGTGAAGGCGCTGGTGGCCTTGCTGACGGAGTAGCTGAGGCCAACGTTATAGTCCCATGCGCCCAGCACGCCTTCGGAGGCCAGTACCAGGCGGTCCGAGGTGCTGGTGTCGAAGCCGCTGCGCTGGCCCGACGCCACTGGACGCCAGCTGATGTCCAGCGGTTCGCCCGACAGGCCAGGCACGGCTGGCACACCGCCGCTGCCGCCTGGATAGTAAGGCGAGCTCGACGACATGAGGATGCCGATGTTCGACATGGGCGGCGGCGAGATGCGCGCTTCGTTGGTGCTGCGCGAGTGCAGGTATTCGATGGTAGCCAGGTGGTCCTGGTTCAGCTTGAAGCTGGCTTTGCCCAGGAAGGATTCCTGCTTGGTCTTTGGAATGGCCTGGATGAACGGTGTGACATCCATGGCGCACGTGCTTTTGCCCGAGGTGTTCTTGTACAGGTTTTCGCCCACGCAGCCGCCGGCGAAGGCCGGGTTGCCGATCACGCCATTGCCCGTATCGTAGAAGTTGGCCGGGAAGGTGGTGCCGCTCAGGTTATCCACGCCCTTGCTCGGGATGTAGCCGCTCTTCGAGAAGGAGCGGTCGGCCGCGCTCAGCGCCGATTGGCGGTGCACGTCGACGACGCCGAAGACGTTGAAGCCATCCTTGTTCAGGTCGCCATAACCGGCCGACAGGTTCAGGCGCGACTCGTCGCCGCCGCCCGATTTTTGTGGCTCGTAATGCTCCACGGTCACGGAGCCGCCCTTGACCGAACGCTTGGTGATGAAGTTGATCACGCCGCCGATGGCGTCGGTACCGTAGATGGCGGAAGCGCCGTCACGCAGCACTTCGACGCGCTCCAGGGCCGAGATCGGAATGATGTTCAGGTCGACGGACGAGCCGTTGAACGGGTGGCTGGCGATGCGCCGGCCATTCAGCAGGACCAGGGTCTTGTCGCCGCCGATGCCGCGCAGGTCGGCAACGGACTGGCCGCCGGTACCGGAGCCGACGGATTGCGAGCTGCTTTGCGAACTTTGATTCATGGAAATGGTGGACAGGACTTCCTGTGCCGTCGTCAAGCCTTGCTTGGCGAAATCGTCAGCCTTGATCGAGGTGATCGGCAAGGCGGTCTCCGACGCCAGGCGCTTGATGCTCGAACCCGTGACTTCCACGCGCTGCATCGCGCCTTCTGTTGTTTCCTGAGCATATGCGGCGTGCATACCCAAGGCCAGGGTACCAGCAAACATCAGGCGCAGCGACCGCGATATTACACTTTCAATCATCATTTGTAATTCCTTGTTTTTGTGATAAAGGTAGCAATTATCTTGATATAAGTTGTTGCTTGCTAACAATTTATTTGCTTCTTTTTAATTCCGCCACTGAAAATTCGGTAAATTTTCCGGGCCCTCATCAAAACATTCACAATTCAGATTGTCAATTTCGCGCAGACTTTTTGGACGAAATGCAACAAATTACTATTTTTTTTGCATTACTTCATTAATAAAGTATCGTCCGCCCTTGTCAGGCGTGCTCAGGTAGGTAAAAATAAAACGGCGCACATCATCGCTGATGGCGCCGTTTCTTGTTATTGCCAGCACTGCATGCCAGTGCGTATCTTCCGTCTTTTTCTTCAGCCTTTTCCTTCAGCCTTTTCCCGCGTTTCCTTTAGAACGTATAGCTGCCACGCAGGTAGTAGGCGCGCCCGATCGGATCCGTATAGCGTGGGTCATAGCCTTTCTGGAACAGCGTGCCCTGGTTCGAGAATGGCGGCTCCTTGTCCAGCAGGTTTTTCACGCCGGCCGTCAGCAGCAAACCTTTCCACACATAGCTGCCCGACACGCTCAGCAAGCTGTACGACGGTACGTCGTGCTTGAATTGGGGATCGACCTGGTTCTGGTCCGTGTAGCCGGACTTGAACGATTGCGACAGGGTCGCGCCCCAGTTGCCCATGCGCCAGTTCAGCGATGCCGTATGCTTCCAGCGGAACACGGGGTTGTTATCCGCATAGCGGCCTACGTTGGCGATGAATTCGCCGCCGCGTTCGTTCTGGTAGTCATACTTGTGGGTCCACGTGCCATCGACCGATACGCTGAAATCGCCATACGTGCTACGGCCCAGGCGTGCGTTGAGGCTCAGGTCGATACCGTCCGTTTTCACTTCGCCGAGATTGTCGTTCAGGTCGAGAATCGCGTACGGCGAACCATCGGGATTGCGCAGGAACAAGTCCTTGTATTTCTCGTAGTTGCCGTAGATCGATTGTTCGGGCAGCGAGGAAATCTTGTCCTTCAGGTGGATGTTCCAGTAATCGATGGCGACCGTGAGTTCCTTGACCGGTTCGAGCACGACGCCAAAGGCGAACGTCTTGGATTTTTCCGGCTTCAGCTTCTCGTTGCCGCCTTGCAGCTTGAATTGCTGCAAGTCGCAGTCGCGCAGCGGATTGGCGCCGGGCTGGGGCACGCCGCCAGGGCACAGGATCGGGTCGTCATACGAATCGTTGGTATCGTTCTTCGATGGCGGCGCGTTCTTCTCGAACAAGGTCGGCGCGCGGAAACCCGTGCTGGCCGAGCCGCGCAGCACCACCGCGCTGCTGGCCTGGTAGCGCAGGGCCAGCTTCGGATTGGTGGTGCTGCCCACATCGCTGTAGTGGTCGAAGCGGGCCGCCAGCTGCACTTCCAGGTCCTTGACCACCGGCAAGTTGACTTCGCCAAAGACGGCCTGGATCGTGCGCGCACCGTCCTTCGACAGCGAGCCCGACAGGCCGGAACTGGTGGCCTGGCTGGCGATCTCGCGGTTCACGTTGAATTGCGCCTTTTCACGCCGCAATTCGCCACCGATCGCCACCGCCAGCGGGCCGCCGGCCAGTTGCATCAGCTCGCGGCTGCCCTTGATGTCGAAGCCCGTGGTGGTGACCTTGGCGCTTTGCACTTCGCCGCGCAGGGCCGTGCTGTCCAGGTAGGCCTTGCCTGCCGCATCCTGCATGCCGAAGGGGTTCAGGATGCCATTGAGCACGCCTGCGGCGAACGACGCATCCTGCACATAGCCGCCCGTGAATTTTTCCGCCGATTTGCTGATCGCGTGGCTCAGGCCCGTCTTGTAATCCCAGCCTGCCAGTTCGCCTTCGACGGCTACCACCAGGCGGTCCGCCTTGCCGTCCGAATCGATCTGCCGCTGGCCCGCTTCCACGGGGCGCCAGTTGACGCTCAGCGGCTGGCCGGACAGGCCAGGCTGGGCCGGTACGCCGCCCGCATTGCCCGGATAATATTTGCTGGTGTTGGGCAGTATCAAGCCCGTTTGCGGCGGTGGCGCCGTGCGTGCCTTGACCTTGTTTTCCGAATGCAGATATTCCACGGTGGCCAGGTGGCCGCCGCCCAGCTTGAAGGCGCCCTTGCCGAAGAAGGCCACTTGCTCCTGTTCCGGCAAGTTGTCGATCTGGCGCGTGTAATCCTGGCGGCAAGTGCCATTCGCGGCGGCGACCGACAGCGGCGGGCTGCAGCCCGTGGCCGCATACGAATTGCCGGCCAGGCCGTCGCCACCGTTGGCGGCCGCATCAAAGTAATTGCCGGGGAAGGTCGTGCCGCTGGTCAGCGACAGGCCGCGCGAGGGAATGATGCCGGTCTTGGAGAAGTCGCGGTCCTGCGAGGTCAGCACCTTTTGCTTGTGGTAGTCGACGACGCCGAAAATATTGTAGCCGTCGGTGTCGAGCTTGCCGAAGCCCGTCGACAAATTGATACGGTGTTCGCCGCCGCCCTTGTGTTCGGGCGAGACGACTTCGGCCGTGATGTTGGTGACATTGACCGAGCGCTTGGTGATGAAGTTGATGACGCCGCCGATGGCGTCCGTGCCGTAGATGGCCGAGGCGCCGTCGCGCAACACTTCGACACGTTCCAGGGCGGCAATCGGGATGATGTTCAGGTCGACGCTGGCGCCGTCATACGGATGGTTGGCGATGCGCCGGCCATTGAGCAGCACCAGCGTCTTGTCGCCGCCCAGGCCGCGCAAGTCGGCGCTGGCCTGACCGCCCGTGGGCAGGCCGCTGGTGTTGCCGCCCACGGCATTGCCGCTGCCCATGCTGGACGAATTCGAGGGAATCTTGCTGAGGACTTCCTGCGCCGTGGTCAGGCCCTGCTTGGCGAAATCCTCGGCCTTGAAGATGGAAAGGGGCGTGGCGGTTTCCGAGACGAGGCGCTTGATGGAAGAACCGGTGACTTCAACGCGTTGCATGCCAGCGGTGTCGCCGCTGTCTTGTGCCAGTGCCGGCTGGCCGAGAAAACCGGCGGCAAGCCCGCTGGCGCAGATCAAACGGATGGAGCGGGACAGGCGTATTTCTCTAATCATGTTCGAGACTCCTGATAAAGCGGTTGGCTAAACGGGCAAGAACGGCCGCGCTGGTTGGCGCACCGAGAGCATTGAAAAGTATTTATATCTTTTCAAGCGATCCACTGTAATGAGCTGCAAAAGTGCTTGTCAACATGGCAAACAGCTTTGTGTGCCTAAACAACGCAGTGCCTCATCGGTACTGATTTAAAACAAAGAAGACGCATTTTGTGCTGCATTTTCGACAAAATTGGTATTGCCCCTGCGCGCAATCAAAAACGCCCGCTGCGGGGCAGCGGGCGTTGGCATGGATGGCATGACGATAGTGACTGCGCCCTGCCGGAGACTCAGGCTGTCGTTAGAAAAACTTGTAGCTGGCACCCAGTTTGAAGTAGCGGCCGATGGCGCCGCTGGCATCCATCGGGTTGTAGCTCATGCCGCCATAGGTCAGCGGGTCGAGCGGGGCGATCTTGTCGGTCACGTTGTTGATCGAGGCAAACAATTGCAATTGCTTGCTGTAATTCCAGCGTGTCGACATGTCGAGCGTGGTGAACGAGGCCAGCTTGCAACCGTTTGGCGCCGGCGTGCCATTGGCCAGCTTGGAAGCGCACGGGTCGCCTTCAAACTTGATATTTTTCATGTCCGCACGGTAGTTCAGCACGCCGCTGAGATTCCAGTTGCCCAGGTCCCATGAGCCGGTGACATTGATCTTGTCCTTCGGCGTGCCGGCGCAGTTGGAGGTGTCGCAATTGCCATGCGTGCCGGCAAACTGGTAGCGCACTGTGGCGGACTCGGCGCGTACCCACGAAGCGATATGCGTCCACGTCAGGCCGAAGGTGGCGCGGCCATAGTCGCCCAGGCGCACGCGCTGCTTGACGTCCAGGTCGATCCCCTTGATCTCCGTGAAGCTGGAGTTGCGGTAGGGAGCCTTGGTGATCAGCAAGGTGCCCGTGTTCGGCGTGACGACGCCATTGATGGTCAGGTTGTTGTCGGCGCGGATGGCCGTCGGCAGGGCCGCCGCTTCGTTGTAGGGCAGGGGATTGATTTCGTTTTCACGCCGGATCTTCCAGCCGTCCAGCGACAGGCTGGTATCGTTGAACGGATCCCACACCAGGCCCAGGGTGTAGCCCTTGGATTTTTCAGGCTTGAGGTTGGGGTCGCCGATCTTGACGGCCGCCACTTGCAGTTCGCAGTCGCTGGCATTGGCCCCCGGCAATTGCTTGCCGCCAGGGCAGCGCACGGGATCGCTCACGGTCGAGGTGCCGGTTGATTGCGAGTTGGCATTGCTTTCGGCCGGCCCCGGCGCGCGGAAGCCTTCCGAGTACGTGCCGCGCAAGGCGAAGGTTTTTAGCGGCGTCCACTTGGCGCCCAGCTTCGGCGTGGTTGACGAGAAACGGTCGTATTTGTCGTAGCGCAAGGCCGCGGACAATTCCACCGTCTTGATCACGGGCGCCAGCACTTCCAGGAACACGGCAGACACCTTGCTGTCGCCCTTGGCCGCCACATAGCTGGTGTTGATGGCACCGTTTTCCGTGCCCGACAGCGATGGATTGTCGAGCTTGTCGCGGCGGTGTTCCGCCCCCACTGCCAGGCCCATGGCGCCGCCCGGCAGTTGCATCAGTTCGCGCGAGGCCTTGAAGTCGATGATGTCGAGTTTGGTGGTTGAATCGGAGGTGGCGTTCGTCACCATGGCGGCGTACAGCGAGGCGGGATTCTTGCCCGCCTGGGCGCCGATGTAGTACGGGAAGTAGGGGCTGTTCGGATTGCCCAGCGCATCCTTGACGACAGCCATGTTGAGCATGCTGCTGTAATCGAGGTGCAGCTTCGATTCCGAATGCGTGTAGCCGGCATCGTAATCCCAGCCCATGGCGTTGCCCTTGACGCCCAGCACGATGCGGTTGAACTCATTGTTGGCCTTGCGCGTGCTGGCGCCCGCATCGAAGGCCTGGTAGCGCACGCGCACCGGCACGCCATACGGATTTTGCGGATGATTGGCGGCCAGCACGATGGTGCTGCCCGCACCGGAACCGTAGTTGATGACGCCGGTCGGATTGCCGGCATTCGGCGGGAAGGCGATGGTCGGCGTGATCGATGGCGGGATCACGGTAAATGCCGTGTCGCGCTTCGAGTAGCCAGCTTCCGCATACACTTGCGTATCGGCATTGACTTGCCAGGTGCCGCGCGTATACAGGTTGATCGATTCGATCTTTGGCTGCATCGAACGGAACTGGTCGTGATGCCACACGCAGCCGCCCTTTGGATCTTGTGGCGAAGAAACAGACAAGGCCGCGCAGCCGGGCAGGGCGACATAATTGTTGGTGACGGGGTCGCGGATCAGGCCCACTGGCGACGCGTTCGCATCGTTGGTGCCGTTGATGTAGCCGCCGGCGAACTGGGTGTTGATCGCATAGCCGTACGGCCGCAGGTCGCCCTTGCCTATCCATTTGCGGCCGGCGCGGTCCTTGTTCATCAGCATGTCCGATTTGGCGTATTCGGCATTGACGACAATGTTGTATTTGTCCGTATCCAGGTTGCCCTTGCCAAAGGTCAGCGAGGCGCGGTGCTGCTTGGCATCGCTGTCGCCGGAGATGCCTGTATCGCCTTTCAGGGTCAGGCCTTCGAAGTCCTTGCGCAAAATGATGTTGACCACGCCGGCGATGGCATCCGCGCCGTAGGTGGACGATGCGCCATCCTTGAGAATCTCGATGCGCTCGACGATCTGCATCGGCACGGTGGACAGGTCGGTGAAGCTTTTCTGGCCGTCGTCGGCGCGCGCGAATGGCGCCATGCGGCGGCCGTTGAGCAGGACCAGGGTAGAGGTGGCGCCCAGGCCGCGTAGCGAGATGGCCGTGGAGCCGGCGGCAAAACCGTTGCCAAAGCCCGTCGGCAGCGAACCGGCGCCGTCGGCGGTCAGGGTTTGCAGGTATTCGGCGACGGTGGCCTTGCCCGATTTCATCAAGTCGTCACGCGTAATCACTTGTACCGGCGATGCCGTTTCGGCCGTGGCCCGCTTGATGCTCGAGCCTGTAATTTCCACACGTTGCACATTGCTGTCTTGCGCCATTGCCGGCGCAGCGATCATGCCAAGGCTGACCGCTGCCACGCTGCCCGAAAAGATCAGGCGTATGGAGCGGGATATCACTGTTTCCATCATCATTCTCAGAACTCCGAAAGTAAGCTCGGCCGGCCGTGGTACGGCATAGCCGCGCTGGGTGATAAAGATTGCTGCGTCGGCAATCGCTGGGATAAAGCGGCATTCTTTTTGCAGTGCCGCCATTGATATGATCATTTGCCGAGAAACCTTGTCAACGAGGACACAAACACTTTCATCAATAAAGCAACAGTGTTTTTTAAAAATTTAATCTGTTTTAATGTTTGCAAATATTCCAATGTTGCAGTGCGATGCGTGCTTTGCGTACGGCCATGGAAACGCTTGCCATTCGCGGCAGTAGCGGTTTCTGCCAGCACGCTTTCCCGGGGTATCCGCTAACGCATGTTGCACTGCGGGATTTTTTCGCCGCGCAGCTGGCGCTGGTGCCTGCGTGCCACGGGCGTGCTCGGCTTTTCGCCCGGCGGACAAAATATGCGTTATCGTTACGCCTTTTTCCAGCGCACCAAGGCAGCGGCGCCGCTGGTGGCAAACAAGGCATAGATCTTGCGAGGATGGACTGGTTTTGGCGGTGGCTCCCTGTATCCCAGGGGGTAACCTGTACAAGCGCACCAATACGGTGCGACAGATAATCGAGATGAAGGGTATTACATGAAGTCACCATGGATGCGGCGCGTGGCGCTGCTCGCCTGCCTGGCCACCCTGCCGCTGGCGGCCATTGCCGATGCCGCCCCTGCCTCCGCAGCGGCGCCGGTCAAAACCTTGCGCTATATCCTGCCGGCCGCCGAGACGGGGTTTGATCCGGCCACCGCGCGCGACCTGTATTCGAACCACATCACGCAGGCCATCTTCGATACCCTGTACACCTACGACTACCTGGCGCGCCCCGTCAAGGTGGTGCCCGGCGCCGCGGCCGCCATGCCGGAAGTGTCCGCCGACGGCAAGACCTATACCATCCGGCTGAAGAAAGGCATCCTGTTCACGCCGGACGCCGCGTTCGGCGGCAAGCGCCGCGAACTGACCATGGCCGATTACGTGTATTCGTGGAAACGTCTGTTCGATCCGCGCCTGGCCTCGCCGCACAGCTGGCTGTTCGAAGGCAAAGTGGTGGGCCTGGACGACCTGGCGAAGGAAGCGGCCAAGTCGAACAAGTTTGACTACAACAAGAAAGTCGCCGGCCTGGAAATCCTCGACCCCTACACCCTGCGCGTGACCCTGACCAAGACGGATTTCAATTTCCCCATGATCCTGGCCTACGTGCCGACAGCGGCGCTGGCGCGCGAAGTGGTGGACAAGTATGGCGACGTGAAGGGCGAAGTGGGTTCCAACCCTGTCGGCACCGGCTACTACACCCTCGGTGAATGGACGCGCGGCAACCGCATCGTCCTGAACCGCAACACGCAGCACTTGCCCGAGACGTGGAACTTCATGGCCGGCGATGATCCGGACGACCAGCGCATCGTGCGCCAGATGCAGGGCAAGCGCATTCCCGCCATCGACCGCATTGAAATTTCCGTGATGATCGAAGACCAGTCGCGCTGGCTGTCGTTCCAGAGCGGCGGCACGGACGTGTTCTGGCTCGACGGCCCGCTGGCGCCGAAAGCGCTGCTCAACGGCAAGCTGCGGCCCGAGCTGGCGGAGAAGGGCGTGCAACTGTCGCGCCTGCTAGATCCCGAGATCAGCTATTACTACTGGAACATGGAAGATCCGACCCTGGGCGGCTTCAGCAAGGAAAAGATCGCGCTGCGCCGCGCCATTGCCATGGCGCACAATATCGATGAAGAAATCCGCATCATCTGGAATGGCCAGGCCAAGCGCCTCGATTATCCGATTCCGCCGGGCGTGGTCGGCTACGACCCGCACTACAAATCCTTGCTGCAATACGATCCCGTGCTGGCCAACAAATTGCTGGACAAGTTCGGCTACAAGAAGGGTGCCGATGGCTGGCGCACTTTGCCCGATGGCAAGCCGCTGCTGATCCGCTACGCCTCGCGCAATGAAGCCAATGGCGTGCTGCAGGCGGAAATGTGGCGCAAGACCTACAACTCGCTGGGCATCCGCATGGAAAACGACCGCATGATCTTTTCCGATATTTTGAAAACGGAAAAGCAGTGCAAGATGCAGACGCGCACGGCGCCATGGCTGGCCGACTATCCGGACGGCGACAACTTCATGCAGCTGTTCTACGGCCCGAACACGCACCAGAACAACAATGGCTGCTACCAGGATCCGGAATACGACAAGTGGTACGCGGCCAGCCAGCACATGCCTGCCAGCCCCGAGCGTGACGAGCTGTACCACAAGATGGCGCGCCGCCTGGAAGTCAACGCGGGCGCCCTGATCGGCTACGCGCGCTACCGCAACATGCTGGCGCAAAAGACGGTGCAAGGCTACAAGAAGCACCCGATCCTGTTCCAGGAATGGGCATACATGGATATCGACAATACGGGCGCGCCAGTGGCGCCTGTTGCCGACCCGGCTAAAAAATAAGCGCAGCTTATAAAGACAAGGAATCATTATGTTCGCTTATATCCTGCGCCGTCTGTGGCAGATGCTGCCGACCATGCTGGGCGTCGTCCTGCTGGTCTTCATCCTGTTTAACTGGGTGGGCGGCGACCCCGCCTACATTTTGGCAGGCAAGATGTCGAGTGCCGAAAGCATCGCCAACATCCGCCGCCAGCTCGGCGTCGACCAGCCGTACTACGTGCAGCTGTGGATCTTCATCAAGCAGATCGTCACGTTCGACTTCGGCCAGAGCTGGGCGACGGGGGAATCCGTGTCGCACATCATCACCTCGCGCCTGGGGCCGTCGATGATGGTCCTGATCCCGCTGACCGTGCTGGAAACGTTCTTTGGCGTGGCGCTGGCGCTTGCTATCGCCTTCGTGCGCGGTTCGCTGACGGACCGCGCCGTCATGATCGCCTGTACCGTGGGCATGTCGATTTCCATCCTCGTCTACATCATCGTCTTCCAGTACGGCTTCGCTTATAAACTGGGCCTGTTCCCCGTGCAGGGCTGGGGCGACAGTTTCTGGGAAAACCTGTTGCGCTATTCGACCCTGCCGATCCTGATCGGCCTGGCCGTGTCCATCGCGCCCACCCTGCGCCTGTTCCGCACCTTCGTGCTGGACGAGGCGAACCAGGATTACGTGCGCACGGCGCGCGCCAAGGGCCTCAAGGAAGGCCGCATCATGTGGGTGCACGTGCTGCGCAATGCCGCCATTCCCATCATTACCTATGTGATGTCGAACCTGCCGGCCCTGCTGATCGGGGCCTTTTTGCTGGAGCGTTTCTTCGGCATCCCCGGCATCGGGCGTGAAGTGATCCTGGCCGTCGAGCGCAGCGACTTTCCCGTGATCAAGGCGATCACCGTGTACGTTGCTGCCGCCACCATGCTCTTCAACCTGCTCACCGACCTGCTGTACCAGGCGGTCGATCCTCGCGTACAACTGAAGTAGAAAGAGACGATGTCGAAACCTCATACATCGCCCGGCCTGTGGGCCCTGGCGTGGCGCCGTTTGCGCGGCGACAAGATTGCAATGGTATCGCTGGCCGTGGTCGGCGCGTTTTTCCTGCTGGTGCTGGCGTCGGCCAGCGGCCTGGTGGCGTCGAACTGGGAAGATGAAGTGGCCGTCAGCTATGCGCCGCCCACTTTCCTTGGCGCCGACAAGGACGCGCCAGTCGACGGCGCCATTCCCCTGGCCGACGAGCGCAGCGCACCGACACCCGTCAACGTGCTCGATCCGCTGGCCGACGACATCGCCGAACTGCGCGCCCAGATGGGCAGCAACCCATCGGCTGGCGTCGAGATGTACGGCGTGGCGGACCCGCTGGCCGACGACTTGACGGCCTTGCGCGCCGGCATGGGCAAGGCGAAAAAGCTCGTTACCCACAAGGCGGCGACGTTGCCGTTCGGCGCCGACAAATGGGGCCACGATATCTTGCAGAAAACCATCAAGGGCGGCGAAACGTCGATTGTCGTGGGCCTGGTGGCAGCCTTGCTGGCCGTCGTGCTGGGCACCTTGTTTGGCGCCGTGTCCGGCTACTTTGGCGGCATCGTCGATGATTTCTTCAACTGGTTCTACAGCATCTTCACCTCGATTCCGTCGATCCTGATGATTTTGACGGTGGCGGCCGTGCTGCAGCAGAAGGGCGTGCTGACCATCGTGCTGATCCTGGGCTTGACGGGCTGGACGGGGCCGTACCGTTTGATCCGCGCCGAATACATCAAGCACAAGGCACGCGAATACGTGATGGCGGCCGACGCCATCGGCGCCTCGCACTGGCGCAAGATGTTCTCGCACATTTTCCCCAATGTGAGCCATGTGGCGCTGGTGCAGATGTCGATCCTGGTGGTGGGCTTCATCAAGGCCGAGGTGATTCTGAGCTTCCTGGGCTTTGGCGTGCCGGTGGGTACCGTCTCGTGGGGCAGCATGCTCAACGAGGCACAAAATGAACTGATCCTGGGCAAATGGTGGCAGTTGACCGCCGCCGCCACGGCGATGGCCGTGCTGGTGACGGCGTTCTCGCTGTTTACCGATGCCTTGCGCGATGCGCTCGACCCCAAAGTGAAATAGGAGTTGCTCATGGACCAGAATAACCTGTTGGAAGTGCGCGACCTGCGCGTCACTTTCCGCCTGGACAAGAAGACCACGTTCGAAGCCGTCAAGGGCATCTCGTTCAACGTGCCGCGCAACAGCACCGTGGCCCTGGTGGGCGAATCGGGCAGCGGCAAGTCCGTCAGCTCGCTGGCCGTGATGGGCCTGCTGCCGCCGGACAGCACCATCATCGATCCGCAATCGCGCATCCACTTTGGCGGGCGCGACCTGCTGCAGCTATCGATCGGCGAGCGCCGCAATATGTGCGGCAAGGATATCTCGATGATCTTCCAGGAGCCGATGTCGTCCTTGAATCCCGTGTTTACCGTCGGTTTCCAGATCGCCGAAGTGTTGCGCCAGCACATGGGCATGAATGGCAAGCAGGCGCGCGCCCGCACCCTGGAATTGCTCGACGAAGTGGGCATCCCCGACCCGGCCACGAAGATCGACGCCTACCCGAGCCAGATGTCGGGCGGCCAGCAGCAGCGCGTGATGATCGCCATGGCGATTGCCTGCGAACCGAAACTGCTGATCGCCGATGAACCGACGACGGCGCTCGACGTGACGATCCAGAAGCAGATCATGGACCTGATCGCCGCGCTGCAAAAGAAGCACCAGATGTCCGTGCTGTTCATTACCCACGACCTGGGCCTGGTGGGTGAAATCGCCGACCAGGTGATCGTCATGCGCCACGGCGAAGTGCGCGAAACGGGCGAGGTGCGCCAGGTATTCGAAGCGCCGCAAGACAGTTATACGAAAGCCCTGCTGCATTGCCGCCCATCCTTGGACGAACGCCCGTGGCGCCTGCCCGTGATTGCCGACTACATGGAAGGCAAGGCCGGTCCCGGCGTCGAGGTGAAGCAGCGCACGCGCGGCTATACCCCGGGCGACGAACCCGTACTGGTGGTGAATAATCTCAGTAAAAGTTTTTACACGCGTGAAGGCCTGTTCGGCAAGCGCGAGTTCCAGGCGGTCAAGGATGTGTCCTTCACCTTGCCGCGCGGGAAAACCCTGGGCGTGGTGGGCGAGTCCGGCTCCGGCAAGACGACGGTGGGATTGACCCTGCTGCGCCTGCACCAGGCCACGGGCGGCACGGCCATGTTCCACGGCAAGGATCTGATCTCCATGCCGAACAAGGAATACCTGCCGTATAAGCGCCGCATCCAGATCATTTTCCAGAATCCGTATGCCTCGCTGAACCCCCGTTTCACGGTGGGACAGATCCTGCTGGAGCCGATGCGCATCCACAGTATCGGCGCGAATGACAAGGAACGCATCGCCAAGGCCTACTGGTTGCTGGACAAGGTGGGCTTGCCGGAGCAGGCCTTTCACCGTTATCCGCACGAGTTCTCGGGCGGCCAACGCCAGCGCATTGCGATTGCCCGCTGCCTGACCATGCAGCCGGAAATTCTCGTCTGCGACGAATCCGTGTCGGCGCTGGACGTGTCGGTGCAGGCGCAGGTGCTGAACTTGCTGCAGGACTTGCAGGATGAGTTCGGCCTGTCCTACATCTTCATCTCGCACGATCTGTCGGTGGTGAAATATATCGCCGACCAGGTGATGGTCATGCACAAGGGGCAGGTGGTGGAGCTGGCCGATTCGGACGAGCTGTACCGCAATCCCGTGCATCCGTACACGCGCACCCTGCTCAGCGCCATACCGAAGGGCGTGCAAATCTAAACAGGCTTTTACGGTAAGATAGCGGCCATGCCCAACCTCATTTATCTGCTCGAACATTACGGTGTCCTGATTGTCTTTGGCATCGTGCTGGTGGAGCAGCTCGGCCTGCCGATTCCCGCCTTTCCCATCCTCGTGGTGGCGGGCGCGCTGGCCGTCGATGGCGACATGAATGGGGGCCTGGTGCTGGCCGCCGCCCTGGGCGCCTGCCTGATCAGCGATTTCACGTGGTTCCGCGCGGGCCGGCATTTCGGCAAGCGCATCCTGCGGCTGCTGTGCCGTATCTCGCTGTCGCCCGATTACTGCGTCAGCCAGACGGAAGATAAATTCAAGCGCTGGGGCCCGAAAGCCCTGATTGTCTCGAAGTTCGTGCCGGGTTTCAATACCGTGGCCGCGCCCATGTCCGGTGCGCTGGGCACGCCGCCGGGCCTGTTCTTCCTGTACGCGGGCCTGGGCGCGCTGCTGTGGAGCGGCACGGGCATTGTCGTTGGCGTGATTTTCCATGCCAGCGTGCAGCAGGTGCTCGACTTGCTCAGCACCATGGGCAGCACGGCCTTGCTGATGCTCGCCACCTTGCTAGGCTTGTTCCTGCTGTACAAATTCCTCGAACGCCGGCGTTTCCGCCAGGCCTTGCAAATCGAGCGCATCGGCATCGATGAATTGCTCGAACTCATAGCGCAGGGCGAGGAGCCGCTGATGGTCGACGCGCGCAGCGCCACGGCGCAGGCGCTGGAGCCGGCCGTGCCCGGCGCCTTGTTCTTCAATGGCAAGGAACCCGTGCCGGCCATGATCGCCATGGACAAGGACCGCCACATCATCGTGTATTGCAGCTGCCCCAATGACGTGACGGCCGCGCAGGTGGCCAAGCTGCTGCACCAGCACGGCTTCCACCGGGCCAAGCCCCTGCATGGCGGCCTGGACGCATGGAACGCCGCCTACCGCTCGGACCAGCCGGCGCCTGCCAGCCTGCTGGGCGAAGGTTTGCCTTCCTGATCCGCCTGATTGCTGGCCGATAGCTGTTGCTTGGTAGCACGCAAGTCGGTAGTAATAATACGAAAACACCGTTGCAGCGCCGCCAGGACGGCAGTGTCATACCTGCGCCGTTCCATACAAAGCGGCTTTGCGCAAACTCCGGCATACTGTGTTTTCAAGGCGATTCCTGCTGCTATGCAACATGCTTTTCGTGCGTCTGCCGAGTGCGAGCACTTACTATAAATCATTGTTTTCAAGTAATTTTTGTGCTGCCTGTTGCATTTGGAGTGGAACTACCAATAAAGGCTTGTTTTGATGTACTTAAACTACAAACTTTGCTTGCCCGGGGCGCATACATCCTTTAAGCTTGGCGTCCCATGCGTCCCACTTCATACTTAAAATCATGAGCGCTTCGTCTTCTCCCGTACTGCCGACTTCCGCCTTCGCCGATGGGCCGCGCCTGCTGGCCGACGTGGGCGGCACCAATGCCCGTTTCGCCCTGGAAGTGGCCGCCGGCCACATCGTTCTGGTGGAAGTGCTGCCCTGTGCCGACTACCCGAGCCTGTCCGCCGCCTTGCAAGCCTATCTGGCCTTGCCGCATGTGGCTGCCGCAGGCGGGCAAGCCGTGCGCCATGCCGTGATCGCCATCGCCAACCCGGTCGACGGCGATTTCCTCAGCATGACCAACCACCATTGGTCGTTCTCGATCCGCGCCATGCGCGAAGAGTGCGGGTTCACGACCCTGGACGTGGTCAATGATTTCACGGCCCTGGCGCGCGCCTTGCCGCTGCTGTCGAGCGAGCAAAAGCACCAGGTGGGCGCGGGCACGGCCCGTCCGAACACGGCCATCGGCCTGATCGGCGCCGGCACGGGACTGGGCGTGTCGGGCCTGATTCCTTCGCACGGCGGCTGGATCGCGCTGCAAAGCGAAGGCGGCCATGTCAGCTTTGCGCCGTTCAATGAAACGGAAGTCAGCATCCTGCAATTTGCCTGGCGCGAATTCGAGCACGTCTCGGCCGAACGTCTGATCTCCGGCGACGGCCTGGAACTGATCTACCGCGCGCTGGCCGATCGCGCCGGCGTGCAGGCCGAAGACTTGCCGGCGGCGGAAATCACGCGCCGCGCGCTGGCCGGCGAATCGCAGCTGTGCGACGACGTCATCGAAGCGTTCTGCTGCATGCTGGGCACGGTGGCGGGCAACGTGGCCGTCACCCTGGGCGCGCTGGGCGGCATCTATATCGGCGGCGGCATCGTGCCACGTCTGGGCGCGCGTTTCGACCGTTCCGGTTTCCGCGCCCGTTTCGAGCGCAAGGGCCGCTTCGCCAATTACGTGTCGCAAGTGCCGACCTTCGTGATCACGGCGCAATATCCTGCCTTCCTCGGCGCATCGGCGATTCTCTCGGAGAAACTCTCCTCCCAGTGAGACGGGCGCTTGCCACGGGCATTGCCAATTTGTAACGCCTGAGCCGGGTAAACCATGTGTTTTGCCCGGTTTTGCGCTTTTCCGCTTTTTATCAGGTACAATTGGCAGCGTTGGATGAAACGACGACTGTCGCTTACTTGCCGGGCTGAATGATCGCCACAAGGAAAGCAGCAGCTCCGGAACTCGTTTCATTGCTGGTTATTTAAGGCCAGCGCCATGGATCGCAGAACTTTCACTGCATCCGCACTACTCCCGCTTTGCGCGCATCGGCCAAGGCGTCGGAAACAGCCTCAACTTGTAACCCAGCACGGCGTCGTCATCGATGTCTGCCATCTGTTACGTTGAAATGAACGTTTTGATTTCTTTCTCCGCATACGAATTGCAACACACATCCGCACAGAATTGCTATGAATACAATTGAGGCTAAAAAAGTCCTCGAAACCGCGTTGCTGTGCGCTCGTGAATCGCTGTCGATCCACAGCCTGAAAAAGCTGTTCGTCGATGCGGACGAGAATGGCCGCGTGCGCGGTGTCGGCGTTGGCGCCGATACGATCAAGCAGTTGCTGGAAGAGTTGCGGCAGGAGTGGGAAGGGCGCGGCATCGAGATCGTCAGCCTCGCCTCGGGCTGGCGCTTTCAAAGCCGCCCGGAAATGAAGATGTATCTGGACCGTTTGACGCCCGAGCGGCCGCCCAAGTATTCGCGGGCGACCCTGGAAACCCTGGCCATCATCGCCTACCGCCAGCCGGTGACGCGCGGCGACATCGAAGAGATTCGCGGCGTTGCCGTCAATTCGCAGACGATCAAGATGCTGGAAGACCGTGGCTGGGTCGATGCCATCGGCTACCGCGACGTGGTGGGGCGGCCGGCCTTGCTGGCCACCACCAAGCAATTTTTGGATGACCTGGGTTTGCATTCGCTGTCCCAGCTGCCGCCTTTGCAGCAAATCAGCGAGATGCAGGGCAACGGGCTCGAAGCCCTGGAAGCGGCCCTGCAAGAGAATTTTGACAAGGCAAGCAATGAGCTTGCCCCCCAGCTTGGTGCAGGTAGCAATACGGCTGTGACAGATGTGACAGCAAGCCTTGATGCCGGCCCCGATGCTTCGCCCACGGACGAAGCCTACACTCACGACCCTGCGCCAGAACTAACGGTTGACGCTGCGCCAGGTCAGCACAGCCAAGAAACGAAGAATGAATAATCCGAACACACCCGAGACAGTTACCGCCAGCGACGAAGCCATCGTTGCCAAGCCCAAGCGCCGCACCAAGGCTCAAATCGAAGCCGATGCCGCAGCCGCTGCAACCACCGCCGGCGACGCCGTTGCCGCCAAGCCGAAGCGCCGTACGAAAGCCGACGTGGCCGCCGCTGCGCCAGCCGCCGTTGCTGCCGTCGATACCGCCGCCGCGGCAGAAGCTGTCCCGGCCGTCAAGAAAACCCGCGCCAAGCCGGCCCTGAAGGCCGTGGCCGAAGCGGCGGAAGCCGCCGCCGAGGCAGTCGCTGAAGTTGTCAGCGCACCGGCACCGCGTCCACCGCGCGCGCGCGCCG
>NZ_NRDQ01000055.1 GCF_002878455.1 Janthinobacterium sp. AD80 | reverse complement strand
CGGCTATGCGGCCTGCTGCGCGGCGCTGGCGCAGGCCGACTTGCGCGCCCAGGTGGCCGCGATTGCGCTGCCCACCCTGGTCATCGCCGGCGAGCACGATCCCGTCACCACGGTGGACGATGCGCGCTGGCTGCAGGGACAGGTGGCAGGCGCGCAGCTGGCCAGCGTGCCGGCCTCGCACCTGTCGAATGTCGAGGCGGCGCCAGCGTTCACGGCGTGCCTGCGGGCGTTTTTACTGGCATAGGCAGGACCTGATTTCGCTTTGCCCCTGAGCACCGCCACCGGCATGACCGGCATGCGGCAGGGCAAGCTTTTTTGAAAAATAATAAAAATAGAGCAGACTTGGAGTAGACGGATGGAAAACAGATTGATGATTATCGCGGCGGTCACGGTGGGCTATTTCGCCCTCATGAGCTATATCACTTACAGCGTGCGCAAGCATGCGACCAGCAGCGAAGGCATGACGGCGGGCGGGCGCAATTATCCCGCTTTCCTGATCGGCGCCTTGCTGCTGTCGGAATTCATCGGCAGTTCCGTGAGCATCGGCACGGCGCAGAAGGGTTATGAACTGGGCATTTCCGCCGCCTGGAATCTGGTGGCGCTGTCGCTGGGCTTTTTGCTGCTGGCCATCGTGCTGGTGAAAAAATACAAGGAAAGCGGGCAGTCGACGATTTCCGGCATCCTCGCGCAAACGTATGGCGAACCCGTACGTTATGCGGCATCCATCCTCACCATCGTCGCGCTGAGCATTGTCGCCGTGGCCCTGTATGCGAGTGGCGGCGCCGTGCTGGCCGCCGTGCTGCACATTGATAAAACCGTCGCTATCCTGCTGGTGGGCGCCATTACCGTGATCTACGTCAGCCTGGGCGGCATGCGCTCGGTGGTGTACACCAACTTCGCCCACTCCATCGTCAAATACCTGGGCGTGATCCTGGCGCTCGCGTATGCGCTGGAAGCAACGGGCGGCATCGGCGAATTGCAGGCGCAATTGCCGGCCAAGATGTTCAACTGGATCGAGATCGGCTGGGGCCAGATCATCGCCTGGATGATCGGCGGCATCGGTTCCATCTTTGCCACGCAGTACGTGATCCAGGCCCTGGTCAGCACGGACAACCCGGCCGTCGCCAAGCGTGCCTGCTATTACGTGTCGTCACTGATGATTCCGTTCGGCCTGATGGCGGCCCTGATCGGCATGTGCAGCGCCGTGCTGTATCCGGGCATGAAGTCGATCGACGCGTTCCCGACCCTGATCGCCCACATGCCGGCATTTTCCGCCAGCATCATGATCGTCGGCCTGGCCGGCGCCCTGTTCGGCGGCATTTCCGCCACCACCCTGGCATCGGCCACCCTGGCGATGAAGGATTTTTATGACCCGTGGTACAACAAGGCGAAAAATGATGCGAAGTCGATGCTGTTCCTGCGCATCGCCATCATCGTGGCGGGCCTGCTGCCGCTGGTGCTGGCGCTGTATGCGGAAAAACTGCTGATGATTGCCTTCCTCGGCAAGGCCCTGCGCGCTACCCTGGCCGTGCTGGTGCTGATGGCCTTCTATGCGCCGAAGTTCGGCACGCCGCGCGGCGCCTTTGTCGGCGTGATCGTGTCCGTGATCGCCACCATTGGCTGGTTCCTGGCGGGCAATCCGTACGGCGTGGACAGTTCCTACCTGGCGCTGGCCGGTCCGCTGCTGACCATGGGCATCAGCCACCTGTTCAAGCCGGAGCAGACGACAGGCGCCGCGCCTGCCGTGAAATAAGCTCAGGCCGGGGCCGCCTTCAGCCAGCGCATCAGGCGCGGCTGGAGGTAGGGCAGGCATATCAGGAAGCACAAGCCCACGCACAGGTTGAAAATCAGGTGGGCGGCTGCCACGGCCGTGCCGGCCAGCGGCAGCAGGGCATCCGACAAAGCGGGGATGAAGGGAAAGAAGGCCAGCGCGCCAGCCAGGTTGAAGAGGAAATTGGCCTTGGCCGTGGCTTGCGCGTTGGCGCTCATCTGCAGGCTCGACAGCAGTGCCGTCGAGGTGGAGCCGACATTCGCGCCCACGACGATGGCGATGGCCGCTTCGGCCGGGATCAGCTGGTGCTGCGTCAGCACGATGGCCAGGCCGGTGGAAACGCTGCTCGATTGCACCAGCGCCGTAAATAGCGCGCCCATCAGCAAGGCTATCCACGGTTCGCGCGCCTGCGCCAGGGTATCGACAAACCACGGCTGCGCCTGCAGCGGCTTGAGTTCGCTCGAAATCAGGTCGAGGGCAAAAAAGATCAAGCCAAAATAAAACGCCGCCTTGCCCAGCGCCTGTATCTTGCTGGGCAGGCTGGAGACAAGCGCGCCGCCGATGATGAACAGCGGGCCGATGCCCGTCAGCTTCATCGATACCAGCCAGGCCGTGGCCGTCGTGCCGACATTCGCGCCCAGCAGGATCGCCAGGCTGCCCGCAAAACTGATCACCTGCGCATCGACGAGGGCCACGGCCAGCGCCGTCGTGGCGCTGCTCGACTGCACCAGCGCCGTGGCGATGGCGCCGACGAGGAAACCGTACCAGCGGTTGGTGGTGACCCGGGCCAGCCAGGCTTGCATGCCGGCGCCGCCCATCGCTTGCAGCTCGCGGCTGAAGGCCTGCAAACTGTACAAGAACAACACCACGGCCGAAACGGCCGCGATCAATACCTGGAAATGATTCATGGAGCGGTGTGCCGGAGCGTCGGGGAAGACGCGATCATACCAGCCCCGTCAGGTAGTAAATGCCGATCACGAAAAACACGACGACCGTCTTGATGATGGTGATGCCGAAGATGTCACGGTAGGACTGGCGGTGCGTCAGGCCCGTCACGGCCAGCAGGGTGATCACGGCGCCATTGTGCGGCAAGGTATCCATGCCGCCGCTGGCCATGGCCACCACGCGGTGCATGACCTCCAGCGGAATGTGCGCCTGCTGCGCGGCCTGGATAAAACTGTCGGACATGGCGGCCAGCGCGATGCTCATGCCGCCCGAGGCGGAACCGGTGATGCCGGCCAGGGTCGTCACGGACACGGCCGCGTTGACGAGCGGATCTGGCACGCTGCGCAAGGTGTTGCTGACGGCAAGAAAACCGGGCAGCGCCGCGATGACACCGCCAAAGCCGTATTCGGACGCCGTGTTCATGGCCGCCAGCAGGGCGCCGCCCACGGCCGCCTTGGTGCCTTCGGCAAAGGCGGCGCGGATGCGCCCGAAGGCTGTCAGGCATACCAGCAAGATGCCCAGCAGCAAGGCGCCTTCCACGGCCCAGATGCCGGTGACGGAAGCGATCGACGTCGGCACGGGCGCATGCAGGCCGGGCAGGGCGTCGGCGGTGAGCACGTAACTGTCGCCATACCAGTGGGGAATCAGCTTGGTGAGCGCAAAGTTGGCCACGCCCACCAGCACCAGGGGCGCGACCGACAATAGCGGATGGGGCAAGTCGCCAACGTCGGCCGAGGCCTTGTCGGCTTCGGCCCCATAGCCTTCGCCCGTGGCCATGACGGAGCGCCGGCGCCATTCGAGGAAGGCCAGGCCCATCACGACGGTCAGCACGGCGCCGATGGTGCCTAGCCACGGCGCGGCCCAGCCGGTGGTATTGAAGAAGGTGGTGGGGATGATGTTCTGGATCTGCGGCGTACCGGGCAAGGTATCCATGGTGAAGGAAAACGCGCCCAGGGCGATGGCGCCCGGCATCAGGCGCTTGGGGATATTGCTCTGGCGATACAGTTCAGCCGCGAACGGATACACGGCAAACACCACGACGAACAGCGATACGCCGCCATACGTCAGCGCGCCGCACACGGCAACGATCACGGCATTCGCGCGCGCACTGCCGATGTAGCGGATGGCGGCCACGACGATGGACTGCGAAAAGCCGGACAGTTCAATCAGCTTGCCGAACACGGCACCGAGCAAAAAGACGGGGAAATACAGCTTGATGAAGCCGACCATCTTTTCCATGAAGATGCCGCTGAAGACGGCCGGCACGGCGGACGGATCCGTCAGCAGCACGGCGCCAAGCGCGGCGACAGGCGCAAACAGGATCACGCTGTAGCCGCGGTAGGCGGCCAGCATGAGGAAGGCCAGAGCGGCCAGAACTATCAGGAAAGACATTGGTCTGGCCCTTGCGTGAGAAGTGATCAAGATATTAATAATGCAGTTAATATCATACTTCCCGGCAAGCCGCCAACGCGCAGGTCAAGGTGCAAGCAATTCAAGCCGGCGCAGTGAGGGAAAAAAGCTGGTCGGGGTGAGAGGATTCGAACCTCCGGCCTCTGCGTCCCGAACGCAGCGCTCTACCAGGCTGAGCCACACCCCGCATGCTGTCTTTGCATTACAGCAGATGGCGGGGCGGGTTTCAAGCGGCTGCGTCAAGGGCGGTTATTTTTTCTCCTGCTGCGCCTTTTTGATGTCCGCTTCGCTGACTTTCTTTGCCGGCGCATTCGTGGCGGGCGAGGCGGGGTTCTTGCGTGTGGCTTTGGCTTGTGCCATGACGGCGGCGCAGTCCGTGTCGGGGGCCTTGTCGATATTGACCAGCGGCAGCAGGGCGGCCAGCGGGGTGACGACGGTGGCCAGCGCCACGGCGGCACCCGCTTTCAGGGCCAGCGGGCCTTTTTGCGGGCCTACATCCGGGTTCTTGAACGTGCCTTTGGCGTACAGCGGCGTGCGCAGGGTGATGATGCGCGCGCCCTTGGTGCGAGGGCGCACGTCCAGGTCCAGGGTTTCATTGGCCAGGTTGACGTTGCCCGTGACATTGACGACGGCGCTGTCCGTGTCGAGCACGAAGCGGCGCACGTCGGCCTGGCCATTCGTCACGGCGAAGTCGCTGGCCAGGCAGTTCAACTGCACCTGCTTGTCGCCGAAGATTTTCACGAAGACGGCGTTGGCCAGATTCAGGCCCGCCAGTTCCAGCACGAACTGGCTGACGGAGCCTTCGCTGACGGTAGCCGCCAGTTCGCCATTCGCGCTGGCCAGCATGGCCGAGACGGAGTTGCCGTGGCCCGTCAGCGCCGCGTCGCCATACACTTCGCCGAAGCTCGCTTGCATCGATTGCAGCTTGGGAAACAGTTCGCGGATTTTCAGGTGGCGCGCCGCCACCTTGGCTTGCGCGGCGATGGTTTTCTGGCGGCCGTCGAGCGTGATGTTCGACGTGATGTCGCCGCCGGCCATGCCGAAGTTGAGCGGCGTCAAACTCAGCACTTTGTCTTTCATGCGGATGTGGGCGACGATGTCGTTGAATGGAATGTCGTGCGTGCGCACGAGTTTTTTGCCGGTAAATTTCACGTCGGCATCGAGCGCATCCCATTTGGCCGTATTGAACTGTTCCACCGGCAAGGCCTTGCTGTCCGGCTGCACGGGCGCCTTGCCGCGTGCCTGTTTCTGCGCGTTACTGTCGGCGCCGATGGTGGGGCCCAGGTCTTCCAGGCGCAATTGCTGGGACGTCACTTCGCCGCGCAGCAGGGGGCGCGGCTGGCGCGGCAGGTATTGCAGGGTGCCGGCCAGGTCGCTCTGGCCCACCGTGCCCTTGAAGTTTTGATACGTCCAGTTCCAGGTGTCGCCGTCTTTCTTGCCCAGCAAGCGGCCCTTGGTGGCGTAGTCCGGCGTTTCCGGCAGCAGCACGCCCGTCAGCGGGTATAAATCCGCCATGCTGGCGCCGGCCAGGCTCAGCTGCAGATCGATGCCGGACAAGGAGCGCGGGTTCGTTAGGGTGCCGTCGATGCTGGCCTTGTTCTTGCCCAGTACGGCGTGCGCCTGCACGGGATACACGGTCTTCTCGTCCGTCAGGGACAGCACGGCGCCCGCCTTGCCGCCGCCCGTCACGGGCGCCTTGCGGTAGCTGCCGCCCAAGGTGAAGGCGATGCCGTATTTTTCCACCGGCGCGCTGCCTGGCGCATCGCCCGGCGTGGCGTCGGGTGCCGTCGAGCTGACCTTGGCGCGCACGTCCAGCGCGATGCCCTCGTCCAGGTAGCGGATGCTGCCGTCGCCAAAGGCCATGCGCTGGATTTCCACGTCCCATTGCGAAGGGCCATTGTCCTTGACGGTCCAGCTATTGCTGCCATCGGCGCGCCGCTGCAGGGCGATTTGCGGCGCATCCAGCGCCAGGTCCGTCAGCACCACGCGATGTTGCAGCAGGGGCAATGGATGGATGGCCACGTCGATGCGTTTGGCACTGGCCAGCTGCGGGCCGGCCGTGGCCCAGTCCGGATTGCTGATGCGCACATCCTGCGCGCTGATGAAGGGCCGCGGCACGTAGCGGCGCCAGCCCGGTTCCGTCTTCAAGCCTTGCTTCCATTTTACTTGCAGGTCGCCGGCGATGACGAAGCTGCGGCCCGTGCTGTCCGATACCTTCTGGTTGATATAGGGGCGGGCGCGGTTCCAGTCGAAGGTCAGTACGAGGATGACCAGGATGGCGAGGAGGGCCAGCAGGGCGGCCAGGCTCCAGCCGAGAATTCTGAGCGGAGTTGTGCGTGTCATGGGATGCCGATCACAATGATTTTTTCATCAAGGTAGACCGATTGTCCATGCCGGTCGGTGCGCTGGGTTACGTACGTGGGCGGTACAGGTGCGCTGCATGCACGCTGATTGACGTCGATTCCATAATTCGAGTATTATTGAATTATGGAAAATGAAAACACAATCGGCATGCAGGCCGCGCCACTGACGAGTACGGCGGCCATTGCGGCCCTGGCCGCGCTGGCGCAGGAATCGCGGCTGGCCGTGTTCCGCCTGCTGGTGCAGGCCGGACCGGACGGCATGGCCGCGACGAAAATCGCCGAAGCGCTGGCGATCGCCCCCTCGTCCCTGTCGTTTCACTTGAAGGAACTGGCGCACGCCAATCTGGTGACGGCAAGCAAGGCGGGGCGTTCCATCATCTATGCGGCGAATTACCCGGGCATGCATGGCTTGCTGGCCTTTCTGACCGAGAACTGCTGCGCCGGCGCGTCTTGCTGCGTCACCGACCCTACTTTACCGAAGGACATCACGACATGACGATCACGATCTATCACAACACGGCCTGCGGCACCTCGCGCAATACCCTGGCCCTGATCCGCAATACGGGCGTGGAGCCCGTCATCATCGATTACGTCAAGAACCCGCCTTCGCGCGAAGAGCTGCTGGAGCTGATCAAGCGTGCTGGCCTGTCCGTGCGCGCGGTCATGCGCGACAAGGGGGCGCTATATGAAGAGCTGGGCCTGGCCAATCCTGAATTGAGCGATGCCGCCCTGCTGGACGCCATGCAAGCCCATCCGATTTTGATCAACCGTCCCATCGTTGTCACGGAACTGGGCGTGCGCCTGTGCCGGCCTTCCGAAAAGGTGCTGGAGATCCTGCCGCTGCCGCAGCAGGGGGCGTTCACCAAGGAAGACGGCCAGGCCGTGGTGGGCGCCGACGGCAAGCCGGTGGCCTGAGATGGATGATTTACCGAATATCAGTGCGGCCCACCTGGATGTGCCCGACCTGGACAAGCTGGCGCCGGCGCAACTGTCCACGCATGCGCCGCGCATCCTGCTGCTGTACGGCTCGCTGCGTGAACGCTCGTACAGCAAGCTGCTGACCCTGGAGGCGGAGCGCATCCTGCGCCATTTCGGCGCCGACACGCGCGTGTTCGATCCGTACGGCTTGCCCATGGTCGACAGCGTGTCGCCCGAGCATCCGAAAGTGCAGGAGCTGCGCGCGCTGTCGCTGTGGTCGGAAGGGCAGGTGTGGTGCAGCCCCGAGCGGCATGGCGCCGTGACCGGCGTGTTCAAGTCGCAGATCGACTGGCTGCCGCTGGAAACGGGCAGCGTGCGTCCCACGCAGGGGCGGACCCTGGCCGTGATGCAAGTGTCGGGCGGCTCGCAATCGTTCAATGCCGTCAACGGCTTGCGCGTGCTGGGGCGCTGGATGCGCATGATCACCATCCCGAACCAGTCGTCGGTGGCCAAGGCTTACCAGGAATTCGACGATGACGGCCGCATGAAGCCGTCGCCGTATTACACGCGCCTGGTCGACGTGATGGAGGAGCTGTATAAATTCACCCTGCTGGTGCGCGACCGCCGCGATTACCTGGGCAGCCGCTACAGTGAACGGCTGGAAGCGGAGCCGGCCATCGTGCGCGAATTGGCGGGTGCGGCCATGCAGCACGAGAATACGTAGTTTTTCCGCAGCGCATGAAAAACGGCGCCATCGGCGCCGTTGTGTTTGCTGCATGGTGAACCGTGATCAGTGATTGCGGTCGACGGCAAACGAGCACAGTTGCAGCATGGATTGCTTGTAGACGCTGTCCGGCCAGCCGGCGATGGCATCGGCGGCGCGCTGGCCGGCGATTTCCGCCTGCTGGCGCGTGTAGTCGAGGGCGCCACTATTGGTGATGGCGGCCAGGATGGCGTCGAAATGCTGCTCGTCGCCCTGCTCGATGCAGCTGCGCACCAGCTCGCGCTGTTCCGGCGTGCCGTTTTCCATCAGCCAGATCAAAGGCATGGTTGGCTTGCCTTCACGCAAGTCGTCGCCCACGTTCTTGCCGATTTCGGCGGCGTCGCCAGCATAGTCGAGCACGTCGTCGATCAGCTGGAAGGCCGTGCCCAGCGAGCGGCCGTATTCGGCTGCCGCTTCGATATCGGCTTCGCTGGCGCCGGCGATCAGGGCGCCCAGCTGGGCCGAAGCTTCGAACAGTTTGGCTGTTTTCGAGCGGATGACGTTCAGGTAGCTCTCTTGCGTGACGTCCGGATCGTGCATGTTCAGCAACTGCAGCACTTCGCCTTCGGCGATCACGTTGGTGGCGTCCGAGAGGATTTGCATGACGCGCATATTGTTCAGCGAGACCATCAGCTGGAACGAGCGCGAGTGCAGGAAGTCGCCCACCAGCACCGAGGCCGCATTGCCGAACAGGGCATTGGCCGTCTGGCGGCCGCGGCGCATCGACGATTCATCGACGACGTCATCGTGCAGCAGGGTGGCGGTATGGATGAACTCGACAACGGCAGCCAGTTCATGGTGCGCCGTGCCGCGATACGCGTGGGCATTGGCCACCAGCAAGATCAGCACGGGGCGGATGCGTTTGCCGCCTGCGCTGATGATGTACTCGGCGATCTGGTTGATCAGGATCACATCGGAGTGCAGTTTTTGGCGGATCACCGTGTTGACTGCGTCCATATCGGCGGCAATCGTTTGTACGATGGTGTTTTGGTTAACGTGTTTGTTAGCGTCAGACAAGGCGAACCTGCAATAGATTGTGGGTGCCGCGATTATACGACATGGCATGCACGCGCGTGATGTTTGCCTATGACTGTAGAGCAATTGATTGTTCTGATTGTCATCGGCGCGTGTTTCCCTGTCTGCCATGCGCAAGCCTGACATTGTGTCCAGGTTGTCGACATACCACGATCGTCAAGCTTTGTGAATACTTTTTGACGCAATTTATCAGTCCGTGTATAATCGCTGGTTCCCCCTGTTGTGTACGGCTTGCTTTGCACGGCGTTGGGACAAATTCTTTCAACATTTGATGAGGTTTCAAATCATGTACGCGGTCATAAAAACCGGTGGCAAACAATACAAAGTTGTCGCTGGCGAAAAACTTAAAGTAGAACAGATACCGGCAGACATTGGTTCCGAAATCACCATCGATCAAGTTCTCGCAGTAGGCGCGGGCGATAGCATCAAGTTTGGTGCTCCATTGGTCGAAGGTGCAACGGTACTGGTTACGGTTGTGGCGCATGGTCGCCATGATAAGGTCAAAATTTTCAAGATGCGTCGTCGTAAGCACTACCAGAAGCATCAAGGCCATCGCCAGAATTTTACCGAAATCCAAATCGTTTCGATCAACGGCTAATTGCCGCTGTTTGAATTAATCAGCTATCAAGGAGTCTTAAATGGCACATAAAAAAGGCGGCGGCACAACGCGAAACGGCCGTGATTCAGAATCAAAACGTCTGGGCGTTAAAGTCTACGGCGGCCAAGCTATCAATGCTGGCGGCATCATCATTCGTCAACGCGGTACCCCAGTGCGCGCCGGCGAAGGCGTAGGCATGGGCAAGGACCACACTCTGTTCGCGTTGATCGCTGGCAAAGTGAAGTTCGTTGTCAAAGGTGCTGGCTCGAAGCAATTCGTGACCGTTGTACCAAACGAAGCAGTACCAGCGTAATTCATCGCGGAGCGCTTGCTCCGCATGATCGCATGATGTAAGGCGCAAGCCTTCAATCGAAAGGCTCTGCCCAAGGTAGAGCCTTTTTAGTTTTATGGCGGCAAAATTATGAAGTTTATCGACGAAGCAAAAATCGAAGTCATCGCGGGTGATGGCGGCAACGGCTGCGCATCTTTCTGCCGTGAAAAATTCCGGCCTTTCGGCGGCCCCGATGGCGGCGATGGCGGTAAGGGCGGGTCCATCTGGGCCGTGGCCGACCGCAATATCAACACGCTCGTCGATTTCCGCTTTTCCAAAATGCACAAGGCTCGCAATGGCGAGCCTGGCCGTGGCGCGGATTGCTATGGCAAGGGCGCGGATGACATCCACCTGCGCATGCCTGTGGGCACCTTGATCATCGACAACGCGAGCGGCGAAATCCTCGCCGATTTGACCGAACACGGCCAGATCGAACTGCTGGCCAAGGGCGGCGAAGGCGGCTGGGGCAATATCCACTTCAAGTCCTCGACCAACCGCGCACCACGCCAAAAAGGCGAGGGCAAGGAAGGCGAACGCCGCGAACTGCGCCTGGAACTGAAAGTGCTGGCCGACGTGGGCCTGCTGGGCATGCCGAACGCCGGCAAGTCGACGTTCATTTCGGCCGTCTCGAACGCGCGCCCGAAAATCGCCGATTATCCATTTACCACCCTGCACCCGAACCTGGGCGTGGTGCGCGTGTCGCACGAGAAGAGCTTTGTGATCGCCGATATTCCCGGCTTGATCGAAGGCGCTTCCGAAGGCGCGGGCCTGGGCCATCAATTCCTGCGCCATTTGCAGCGCACCGGTCTGCTGTTGCACATCGTCGACCTGGCGCCGTTTGAAACCAACGTCGATCCTGTCAAGGAAGCCAAGGCGCTGGTCAAGGAGCTGAAAAAGTACGACGAGTCGCTGGTCGACAAGCCGCGCTGGCTGGTGTTGAACAAGCTCGACATGGTGCCGGAAGACGAGCGCAAGAAGATCGTCAAGGACTTCATCAAGCGTTTCGCCTGGAAGGGTCCCGTTTTCGAGATTTCCGCCCTCAGCCATCAAGGTTGCCCGGAACTGGTGAACGCGATTTACCAGCATCTGGAAGAGAAGAAACACAGCGAAAGCCGTGCCGAAGAAACGCAGATGACCGAAGAAGCGCGCGGTATCTCGTCGATCGACCCGGATGATCCACGTTTCAAGATCCTCGACTAAGAGCCTTACCCTGATGCCGGTACAGACGGTCGCTGTCGCGCCAGCGCGCAAGCAAGCGTGGCAGCGCCGTGTATTGCATCTGATCGCGTATGCTTACGGGCTGAGCGCGGTCGCCTGCCTGCTGTTCGCCGATGAGATGGCGGCCGGCATGGGCATCTTCCTCAATGGCGTGAATGGTTACAGCCAGTTCTACGCCAGTCATGTCGGCCTCTGGGGCGCCACCGCGCTCCTGGCGCTGTTCGCGGCACGGCAGGGCGAACCGCCCGTCTACAGCGATATCACTGCAATGTTGGTCCTGGCGCAGCCCGCCGGCCGCCTGTTCGCGGCCATCAGTTTCGGCTTGCCCCAAGGTATAGTGTTGTACATATGCGTCATGGAACTGCTGGCAGGCATGGCCCTGCTGTTGCTGCGCCCTGCACGCTGACGTCTATCAAAAGTGAAGAGCGCCACCCCATGGATTCCGTGATTCAAAAAGCTACCCGTATCATCATCAAAGTCGGCTCCTCGCTGGTCACCAACGATGGCCGCGGACTCGACCATGCCGCCATCGCGCGCTGGGCCGCGCAGATTTCCGGCTTGCGCGCGCTGGGCAAGGAAGTCGTGCTCGTCAGTTCCGGCGCCATCGCCGAAGGCATGCTGCGCCTCGGTTTCGAACAGCGCCCCACCGATATCCACGAATTGCAGGCTTGCGCCGCCGTGGGCCAGATGGGCCTGGCGCAAATCTACGAAAGCAGCTTCCGCGCCCACGGCCTGGGCACGGCGCAAGTGCTGCTGACGCACGCCGATCTGGCCGACCGTGAACGCTACCTGAACGCCCGCTCGACCCTGACCACCTTGCTGCGCCTTGGCGTGGTGCCGATTATCAATGAAAACGACACGGTCGTCACCGATGAAATCAAGTTTGGCGACAACGACACCCTGGGCGCCCTGGTCGCCAACCTGATCGAGGCCGATGCGCTGGTGATCCTGACGGACCAGCACGGCCTGTTCTCGGCCGACCCGCGCAAGGACCCGGACGCTTACCTGATTACGCAGGGCATTGCCGGCGATCCGGCCCTGGAGGCGATGGCCGGCGGCGCCGGCTCCAGCCTGGGCCGTGGCGGCATGCTGACGAAAATCCTCGCCGCCAAGCGCGCCGCCAAGTCCGGCGCCCACACCATCATCGCCTGGGGCCGCGACAGCGACGTGCTCAGCCGCCTCGCCAGAGGGGAAGCGATCGGCACGGAATTGCGGGCACAAACGGGGCAGTTGACGGCGCGTAAGCAGTGGATGGCAGATCATCTGCACACGGCCGGCGCTGTCGTGCTGGATGCGGGTGCCGTGCAAAAGCTGCGCCAGGAAGGTAAATCTCTGCTGCCGATCGGCGTGACAGGCGTGAATGGCGAGTTCGGCCGTGGCGCCGTCATCACCTGCGTCGACGCCAATGGCGCACCGGTGGCGCGCGGCCTGTCCAACTACACGAGCGGCGAAGCGCGCCGCATCATGCGCAAGCCCTCGACGGAAATCGAAGCCATCCTTGGCTACATGGAAGGCCACGAGCTGATCCACCGCGACAACATGGTCTTGCTGTAGGTCGGATGAGCGCGTCGCGCTCATCCGACAAACACCACCGGCACCAGCAATGTGTCGGCTTACGCCCTGCGGGCTAACCCGACCTGCGACTACATGGAAGGCCGCGCGCTGATCCACCGCGACAATATGGACTTGCCGTAGGTCGGATGAGCGGAGCGTAATCCGACAACACCACCGACGTTAGCAATGTGTCGGCTTACGC
>NZ_NRDQ01000054.1 GCF_002878455.1 Janthinobacterium sp. AD80 | reverse complement strand
GTTCGCCGGCCCAGGCTTGCAAGGTGATTTGTTCGCCGTGGCGTTCCAGCAGCAGGCCGGGACGGCGCCCTTCCTTGACGGTGCGGGCGAAATTCTCGGTGTTCTCGCGGCTTTCCGCATTGCCGGTGAGCGGGCTGTCCTGCAACGCGCAAAACAGCAGGAAGGCGTCGAGGAAGTGGCAGGTCGGCGCGCCGATGCCCAGCGGCTCGAACGGGTCGACATCGAGGCAGCGCACTTCCACGTACTGCACGCCGCGCTGGGCCAGCGCATGCAGCGGGCGCTCGCCGCTGTGCGCCACGCGCTTGGGGCGGATCGCCGAGTAGTATTCGTTCTCGATCTGCAGGCGGTTGGTGTTGATCTGCACCCACTGGCCCTCGCGCCGCGCGCTGATCCACCGCGACAATATGGACTTGCCGTAGGTCGGATGAGCGGAGCGTAATCCGACAACACCACCGACGTTAGCAATGTGTCGGCTTACGCCCTGCGGGCTAACCCGACCTACGACTACATGGAAGGTCACGAGCTGATCCACCGCGACAATATGGTCTTGCCGTAGGTCGGATGAGCGCGTCGCGCGTAATCCGACAAACACCACCGGCACCGGCAATGTGTCGGCTTACGCCCTGCGGGCTAACCCGACCTACCACTACATGGAAGGCCACGAGCTGACCCACCGCGACAATATGGTCTTGCTGTAGGTCGGATTAGCGGAGCGTAATCCGACAAACACCACCGGCGCCAATGTGTCGGCTTACGCCGTGCGGGCTAACCCGACCTGCGACTACATGGAAGGCCGCGCGCTGATCCACCGCGACAACATGGTTTTGCTTTAGGTCGGATTAGCGGAGCGTAATCCGACAACACCACCGGCACCGGCAATGTGTCGGCTTACGCCCTGCGGGCTAACCCGACCTGCGACTACATGGAAGGCCACGCGCTGATCCACCGCGACAATATGGTGTTGCCGTGGGTCGGATGAGCGCGTGCGCGTAATCCGACAACCGCCACCGGCACCAGCAATGTGTCGGCTTACGCCCTGCGGGCTAACCCGACCTGCGACGCTACGACGCAACGACAATGGTCTCGCGGGCCGTTGCCTACACGACAGCCGGCATCGGCGACTTGTCCTTGTAGTCGCACAGGTCGGCGATCATGCAGTTCCAGCATTGCGGCTTGCGCGCCGTGCAGGTGTAGCGGCCGTGCAGGATCAGCCAGTGGTGGGCGTCGAGCAGGAACTCCTTCGGCACGAATTTCAGCAGCTTTTGCTCGACGATATCGACATTCTTGCCCGGCGCGATGCCGGTGCGGTTCGAGACGCGGAAGATGTGCGTGTCGACGGCCATGGTCAGTTCGCCAAACGCCGTGTTCATGACCACGTTGGCCGTCTTGCGGCCCACGCCGGGCAGGGCTTCCAGCGAAGCGCGGTCGCGCGGCACTTCGCCGCCGTGCTGCTCCAGCAGGATCTGGCAGGTGGCGATGACGTTCTTGGCCTTGGTGCGGTACAGGCCGATAGTGCGGATATAGCTGGCCAGCTCGTCGACGCCCAGCGCCAGTATCTGGGCCGGCGTATTGGCGACCGGATACAGCAGACGCGTGGCCTTGTTGACGGACACGTCGGTTGCCTGGGCCGACAGCAGCACGGCGATCAGCAGCTCGAACGGCGTCGTGTATTCGAGCTCGGTTTTTGGCGAGGGGTTGGCGGCGCGAAAGCGCTTAAAGATTTCCAGGCGTTTGGCGGCGTTCATGCGTCTTTTTTCGGGGCAGTTGGGGGAGATGGTTCGGCTTCGGCGCTGGCGGCGGCCTTGGCGCGCGCGCGTTCCATGGCGGCGGCAATGATGGCCCGCTTGCGCTCTTTTTCCGCCTGTTCATCCGGCGTGACGGGCACTTCCTGCGTCACTTCCTGCATCTTGGCGACGGCCTTGGCGGCCAGGCGGGTTTCGTTTTCCTGCGTTTCGCGGTGCAAACGCTGCGTGCGGAAATCGTGGCGTGCGCGCGCGTCGTCGGCCTCGGCCTGGCTCCAGGCATCCCAGCCCGTGGCGTCGCCGCTGACGGGATACATGACGATGCAGTCGACGGGGCAGGGCGCCACGCACAGGTCGCAGCCCGTGCACAGGCTGCTCACCACCGTATGCATCTGCTTGGCCGCGCCGACGATGGCGTCGACGGGGCAGGCCTGGATGCACAAGGTACAGCCGATACACAGCGATTCGTCGATGTAGGCGACAGATCGCGGCCGTTCGAGGCCGTTGACGGGATTGAGAGGGATGACTTTTTTGCCCAGCAAGTTGGCCAGGCGCACGATGCCCTGCGCACCGCCAGGCGGACACTGGTTGATGTCGGCGCTGCCGGCGGCAATTGCTTCCGCATACGGGCGGCAGCCGTTGTAGCCGCACTTGGTGCATTGTGTTTGCGGCAGCAAGTCTTCGATCTGGTCGGCAAGTGAGGGAGGGGCTGGGTGCGGCACGGTCATCTTCCACGGTAAAACGCCATTATCGGCCATCCGCGGCGCGCACAAGGAAAAACCTGTCTCGCGGCAGGGGATAGCCGGGCGGGATGGCGGCCTGTTGCAGGCGCGCCGCAATCGTATTTTATTTCCTGTAGGAATGTCAAAGTGTAAATAAACAACTTTGCAAATTCTTTTTTTTTGTGGGAGCATGATTTTTATCAAGGAAGTCTCCAGGAATTAACAACAGAACCGACCGCCAGTCCTGCCCTTTGCCCGTCCGGCAAGATGGCCAGGCCAAAGGAGCAGAACATGCGTTTCCTCCGGACAGTTGGTTTGCCCTGCTGTTTATGCTTTTATTCCTCGCTTGCCGTCGCGCACGGGCAGGCGGCTTCCTCCATTGCCACTGCCGGCCCTGCAGCTTCGCGCACCGTGCGCCTGGCCGCGGAAGACTGGCCCCCATTCATATCCCGCAGCCTGCCTGCCGACGGCATGTCCGGCGCCATGGTCAGCGCCATCTTCGAGCGTCTCGGTTATGCCGTCAAATATGAGTATTTCCCGTGGAAGCGGGCCATGCAGTTCGGGCTGGGAAGTCCCCGCTATGCAGGGTTGCTGGCCGTCTGGCGCACGCCCGAACGCGAGAAGCTGTGCCATTTTTCTGTCCCCATCGGCAACACGCAAGGCGTGCTGGCCTACCTGAAGGAAGATGGCGCGCCCGGCGCCACCCTGGCTGAACTGGGCAAGCTGCGCATCGGTACCGTGGCCGGCTATTCCAATGGAGAACAGTTCGATGGCATGGTCGCGCGCGGCCAACTGCGGACGGAAGAGGGCTTGAACGACGCCACCAATCTCAGGAAATTGCTGATCAAGCGCTACCGCGTGATTGTCATTGAGCGCCACGTCTTGCAGCAATTGCTGATGGGACGCGGTTTCAGCAAGGCTGACCGCGACCGCATCGCCGTCGTCGATACGCTGTTCAAAGAGCGCTCCGTGCATGTCTGCTTCCAGCGCAGTGCCGAAGGCGCTGCCCAGCAAAAACGCTTCAACGAGGCGGCGCGCGACGTCGATACCGCCAGGCTGGAGCGTGACTACTGGAAGCGTCTCGACCAGAGCCTGGCCGCCGCTCCCGCCGAACCCTGAGGCGCCGCATCCCCGTTGTTCGTTGTCAAAACGAGATATCTAAATACGAAAGCATTCGTTCTTGTTCGTTTGTTCATCCTTTAGTCTGCATGAGCCAGGCATGAAAGCTGGGCATAAAAAAACGCCACGCCAGTGTCAGCCGGCGTGGCGTTTTAGCGGGAATATCCGGATCAGGAATGCTTCTGGATGAATTCACCGATTTTCGGACAAATGATCTCGCGCCAGCGGCGGCCCGAGAAGATGCCGTAGTGGCCGCATTTTGGCGCCACGAAGTCTTGCTGCATGTCGGCAGGGATGCCGGAGCACAAGTCATGCGCCGCTTGCGTCTGGCCGGCGCCGGAAATATCGTCCAGCTCGCCTTCGACCGTGAACAGCGCCACGTTCGTGATGTCTTGCGGACGCACCAGCTGGCCACCCACTTTCCAGGTGCCCATCGGCAGGCTGAATTCCTGGAAAACCGTTTTAATGGTTTCCAGGTAGTACTCGGCCGGCATGTCCAGCACGGCGTTGTACTCGTTGTAGAACTGGCGATGGCCTTCCGCCGGCTCGTCGTCGCCCGTCACCAGGTGCATGTAGAACTCGCGGTGGCTTTGCGCGTGGCGGCCCGGGTTCATGGCGATGAAACCCGCATGTTGCAGGAAGCCCGGATACACCTTGCGGCCAAAGCCCGGATAGTTCGGCGGCACAGCGTAGATCACGGTGTTTTCAAACCACGAGAATTTCTTTTCCGTCGCCAGATTGTTCACTTGCGTGGGCGAACGGCGCGGATCGATCGGGCCGCCCATCATGGTCATGGTTTTCGGCATGTGCGGATCGTTGGCCGTCGCCATCAGCGAAATGGCCGCCAGCACGGGTACGGTCGGTTGACAGACGGAAATGACGTGCAAATCAGGCGCCAGCAGGCGGATGAATTCCTGCACATAATAAATGTAGTCATCCAGGTGGAACGGGCCTTCCGTCAGCGGTACCATGCGCGCGTCCGTCCAGTCGGTGATGTAGACATCATGCTCGGCCAGCAAGCCGCGCACGGTATCGCGCAGCAGGGTCGAGTGGTGACCGGACAGGGGGGCAACCAGCAAAACTTTGGGCTGTTGCAAGCCAGTGGCTTCTTTTTTGAAGTGGATCAGGCGGCAAAACGGTTTTGTCACGACAACGTGTTCGAGGATGTCGACGCTCTCGCCATTGACGAGAACGGATTGGATGTCGAATTGTGGTTTTTCGTAGTCTTTGCCAAGGCGGTACATCAACTCGTAGCCGGCTGCGATGCGTTGCGAAAACGGGGTGTGGGCCAGTGGAGAAACCGGGTTGGTAAATAACTTGGAGGACATATCTGCCCATTGCATCACCGGGGTGAGGAAAGAGCGTTGCAGTTCGTGCAGTTGGTAAAGCATATAGAGTCCTTGTTTAATTCCAAGCGCCAATATCGGCTCAAATATCATAATCCAATTTTACGATGTTTGTGGAAGACAAAATGTGCTTTACCGCGCATAGATCCACAGTTTGCGTAACTGTGTGGATCCGCGCCACACTTGCGTAGACAGACCAGCAAACATGCTTTAAAAGTAAAAAAGCAGCGTTTCCGCTGCTTTTCATGTCTGTCTTGCCAGGTGAGCACGACTTAGCGCACCAGCATGTCCAGCTTGTCCTTGACGTCCTTGAATTGCTCGGCTTCCGGCAAGGCAGGCTTGGTCTTGGTGATCGACGGCCAGTTACGCGCCAAATCGACGTTGATCTTGATGAAGGCTTGCTGGTCGCCCGGCACGTCTTCTTCCGCGAAAATCGCGTTCACCGGGCACTCTGCCACGCAGACTGCGCAGTCAATACATTCGTCCGGGTCGATTGCCAGGAAGTTCGGGCCTTCCCGGAAACAATCTACCGGGCAGACATCGACGCAGTCGGTATAGCGACAGGCGATGCAGGATTCGGTGACAACGTGGGTCATAACAGTCCTATCAATTTGGGGGGAGGTGCTGTAGCGCCTGCGGGAAACTCGGCGGCGCATACTAAAGCAAAGCATTGTATTTTAAGGCAATTCGCTATTTCTCACAAATCCCGCTTATATACAATACAAATAAGCAAATTCATTTTTTGATGGTGCCGCAACCGGGCAGAGTGGGTGAATCAGCGTCGATTGAGGACGTTGCCGGGCGATAGGGCAAGAAAACGACAGTCCTGCCCCAAAGGACGCTCTGTGGCAGGGCGGCGGGTCGCTGTGGCCGTGTCGCGCACCTTTCCCGGGACTGTGGTTTTTGTTTTGCGCAGGTCAAGTTTTCGCGACAATCAGGCGCTGGCGCGCAGTTGTGCCACCAGCGCTTGCCAGCGCGCGTTTTCGGCACTGCCATCTTCGGCAAAGGTAATCGTGCGCCGCGCGGTGGGCGCGTCGACCGTGATGTGCCATTGGGGAATGTCGGCGCCCACCTGAGCGCCGCTTGCCTGGGCATGCGTGAAAAAGCCGCTGCTGGCCAGTGCCGCTTCCAGGCCGGGGCCGGCAGGATGGGCTTGCGTATCGATTTCATACTGTTCGCTCAGGCCGGCAAAGCCGCCGCTGCTGCGGGCTGAAATTTTCATGGTCTTCCCTGCTGTGGAGTGGATGGTGGTGGGGGAGGCGACGCGGCCAGCTGGCAGCCGTGCCCGGCGTCAGGCGGGCACGCCCCCTTAGCTGGCGCCATAGCTGCGGCACCACGCCGCCAGCGCTTCACGCTCCGCTTCGAGCAACTGGTCCGATTCGCTGTATTGCGCATGGTTCATGGTACCGCAGCAGGCACGCCGGTCCTGCACGGCGCCGTCTTCGTCGACGACGTCGGCGGCAAACGTCGGCTGGCCGTCCTCCGTCAGCGCATGCGACTTGAGCACTTCGCGCACGCTAAAGCTGTTGCGGATGAACTCCTGGTAGGCGCCATTGCCATCGGCCTGGGCAATGCTCAGCATGTGGCCGGCCACGTCGGCATACGTGGCTGCCTGGTCGGGCGATGCCACCAGGGCGCGCAAGACCAGGCTGCGCAGGTAGTCGCCGCAGCGGTGCAGCACGGCCGCGTCATCTTCCAGTTGGGGCTGGCGTTCGTGGGCGAAGATGTCGGCCAGGATGTCGTAGATGGCCCCCGTAAATACTTGCGAGATGGCATGTACCTCCGTCCCCGCCTCGGACAATTTGATGTCGTTGTCGGCATTGCGCAGGCCGTTGGGGCGCCCCAGCGCCAGGCCGAACTGTTCGGCCAGGTCGGCGAGGAAGGTTTTGTCGTGCAGGTCGGATTTGGTCTGGGCGATGACGGCTTCCACCTGGTCCAGCTGCGACAGGGCGAGAAAAATGGCCGTCAGGTCGCCGAACGATTCGTGCAAGCCGCCCGTCTGCGGCGGATTATTGCTGAGCAACCAGTTTGGTTTCAAGCCATCGAGGATGGCGTGCCCTGCCTCGTGCGAAACGATGTCGAGCGAGCGGCAGGTGTACACGCGCTCGGTGGCGCCGCTGGGAATGAAGTCGCCGAACTTGAGGGCCTTGTCGCTGCGGCTGTAATAGGCGTTCATGACGTTGGGCAAGCCGTGCGGGAAGACGCGCAGCGGTGCCGTATTGCTGGCGCTGTTCCATTGCCACGGCAGTGGCGGCGCCGTGTCGCCGCTGGCCAGCGCGCGCTGGTACATGGTGAGCGTCATGCGCACGATGGCAAACGTATGCACGGCGTCGAACTGGTCGGTATTGGGCGAGACGATGAAGTCGCCAAACGCGTTCGGGCTGACCTGGGCGATGCCCGGTTCGCCAAAGGTGATGCGCGCGTCACGCGGGCCTTGCAGGGTGAGGCCGGGCAGGAAAGCTTTGCGGGTGCCCAGTTCGCTCACGGACGGGTCCTGCTTCCAGATCAGCACGCGCGAACCGACGGGCACGGCTTCGAGCTTGCGGGTCGCGGCATCGAGCAGGCGGGGCCGGCCCGGCTGCAAGGTCAGCTGGGCATTCTTGCGGTGCTGGCGGTACGGCGCCGATGGGGTGGGGACGTAGCCGACGGGCAGGGACACGCATTTGGTCAGCACGGCTTCGACCGGCACGATGACTTTCTGGTCCATGGTAGTTCTCCCGAACATGCAGCGGCTGGAACTGAAATAGTCGGCCTGCTTGGCCTGTTGCGGTTTGATGCGGCGCAAACGATGTCGGGGAAAGTGCGCTTTTTTTCGGCACGCCGCCGCCTGCCATGGTCGCGCCCGTAGTAGTGCGGCTGGTATGATGCTGGCCGTATTGCCCCCGTTTTTAATAAAAGGATCGTTTGATGGCGGATATAAATATAGTTCAGCAACATAAGCTGACAGCGGTAAAGGCCCGTGAAGCGGCGCAGCAAGTGGCCGACAAGCTGGCACAGGAATATGACCTGGCGTGCGCCTGGGATGGCGATGTGCTGCGTTTCGAGCGCAGCGGCGTCGATGGTTCCCTGACCCTTGAAAAAGAGCAGGCGCAACTGCAAATCAAGCTGGGATTCATGCTCAGCGCCTTTGCCTCGACGATTGAAGGCAAGATCGCGGAAAAAATGCGCAAGGTGTTTGCCGAGCAGGTTTGACGGCGTGCGGCCAGCTTGTCTGGCGCCCCGTTGGGTGGTAAGAATGGCGCCGCGGCGCCAGGCGAAAAGAGGCTTCTTTCGCCCCTTTACCTCCTGGTTTCAGGCGTGACTGTGCGCCAGCACACATTGCTATCACATTTCTATTTGGAAAGCCATTGGACTTTTGTGTCTTTTTGCGTTATACTTGAGTCATATTTACAACAGCTACACCGCGTTTCACCTTCTGCTTCGCAGTACTCTCCACTCGCTGAGTGGTGAATAATTCATTGGGTTTTACACCCGCATCCAGTAAGTAAGTGATCGTTTTTTTCGGTCAAATACATTTGGTGCCATGTATTTGCATGGCGCTAGCGTTGTTAAAAGTCCTGAACCACAGCCTCTTTTAGCACGCACACGGCACCCCGGCATCGGCTTTTGCCATCCGCTGGTCATTGCGTGTCACCCCCTGTTTTCTGTCGCTCCCGTGCGCTTTTTTGCGCCGTGGCGTAGCCGACGCAACAGGGTTTGCTGATACCCGCCGCAAGCTCGCAGCTTGCAGGGGTTTCATTCCATTCGTCAATTCGAGGGAGAACCACATCGTGGCAAAACAAATTATGATCGACCATGTGTTCAAAGTGTTCGGCGACAAGCCAGAAGAAGCACTTGAACTCGTCCACCAGGGCGCCAGCAAGCAGGACATCCTGGCCAAGACTGACTGCACCATCGGCGTTTTCGACGCCACCTTTACCATTGAAGCGGGCGAGATCTTCGTCATCATGGGCCTGTCCGGTTCGGGCAAGTCGACCCTGGTGCGCATGCTGAACCGCCTGATCGAACCGACGGCCGGGCGCATCCTGATCGACGGCAATGACATCAACACCTTGCCCGATGCCCAGTTGCGCGCGCTGCGCCGCAAGGACATCAGCATGGTGTTCCAGTCGTTCGCGCTGCTGCCGCAAATTACCGTGCTCGACAACACTGCCTTCGGCATGGAACTGGCCGGCATGCCAAAAGCCGAGCGCCATGCGCTGGCCCAGCAAGCGCTGGAGCAGGTAGGCCTGGACGGCTACGGCGCCAGCTATCCCGACGAATTGTCGGGCGGCATGCAGCAGCGCGTGGGCCTGGCCCGTGCGCTGGCCTGCGACCCGTCGATCCTGCTGATGGATGAAGCGTTTTCCGCGCTCGATCCGATTATCCGCACGGAAATGCAGTCGGAACTGCTGCGCTTGCAGCAAATCAAGCGCCGCACCATCGTCTTCATTTCGCATGACCTCGACGAAGCCATGCGCATCGGCGACCGCGTCGCCATCATGAAAGACGGCCACGTGGTGCAAGTGGGCACGCCGGAGGAAATCCTGCGCAAACCTGCCAACGACTACGTGCGCAACTTCGTGCGCGGCGTCGACGCGGCGGCTGTCTTCAAGGCCAGCGATATTGCCCGCAAGAGCCAGATCGTCGTCTCCGAATCGCCCAGCCGAGGCTCGCGCGCCGCGCTGTCGATGCTGGAAGAGCAGGATCGCGCCTATGCCTACATCGTCAATCCGCAGCGCAAGTTCCTCGGCGTAGTGTCGGCCGATTCGCTGCGCAATGCGCTCGACGGCCATGTAGGACCGCTGGGCCTGGCGCATGCCTACCTGCCCGACGTGCAGACGATCAACGCAGATGAGCCCGTCGCCGGCCTGTTCGGCCAGGTGGCGCAACTGCCTTACGCCGTCCCTGTGGTGGCCAATGACGGCAGCTTCCGCGGCGCCATCAGCAAGACAACCTTGCTGAAGTTCCTCGACCGCGATACGCCAGCCATTGCCGAACAACAACAGAAAGGACAAGCATGAACCCAAGCACCGTTTCCACAGTAGAAGCTGTTGTTGAACAGCCGGCCACCCAAGTCAATCCGTGGGCGCTGACGCCACCGGGCGACACCTCGTGGTTGGACGCGGCCGGCCCGGCCGTGCAGCCGGAACACGCCGCCTCCGGTTTTCACCTGACGCAGATTTTCGACGGCTCGCTGCCGCTGGAAAGCTGGATCAACCAGGGCCTGGGCTGGGTCGTGACGCATTTCCGCCCCTTCTTCCAGGCCGTGCGCGCGCCGATCGACAGCACCCTGAACGGCGTGGAAGGCGTGCTGCTGGCGGCCCCGTCGCTGACGGTGATCGCCATCATCGGCTTGCTGGCATGGCAGTTTACCAGCCGCACCCTGGCCATCGGCACCGTGCTGGCGCTGCTGGTCGTGTCGATGCTGGGCATCTGGCCCGAAGCCATGACCACCTTGTCGCTGGTATTGACGTCGCTGGCCTTCTGTCTTGCCATTGGCTTGCCGCTGGGTATTTTCCTGGCCAGCAGCGACCGCGCGCAAAATGTGCTGCGTCCCTTGCTCGACGCCATGCAGACGACGCCCGCCTTTGTGTACCTGGTGCCGGTGGTGATGCTGTTTGGTATCGGTAATGCGCCTGGCGTGATCGTGACGATCATCTTTGCCCTGCCGCCGCTGGTGCGCCTGACCAACCTGGGTATCCGCCAGGTGCGTCCCGACCTGATCGAAGCGGCCCGCGCGTATGGTGCCTCGCCGTGGCAGCTGCTGACCCGCGTGCAATTCCCGCTGGCCATGCCTTCGATCATGGCCGGTATCAACCAGTCGCTGATGCTGTCGCTGTCGATGGTGGTGATTGCCTCGATGATCGCCGTCGGTGGCCTGGGCCAGATGGTATTGCGCGGCATTGGCCGCCTGGACATGGGCCTGGCAACGGTCGGTGGCCTGGGTATCGTGCTGCTGGCCATTACCCTGGACCGCCTGACGCAAGCGATGGGCCAGCCACGCCGTGGCGTGCGCCACTGGTACCAGACGGGTCCTGCCGGTTTTGTGCTGCGCCTGGTGCGCGGCAATACGGAGAAAAATAATGTTGAACAGCAAGCTACGCTGGCCAACGCACAATAAGAAAGGATTTACATGCATCAAATCGCACATTTTAAAGAGACGCAAAAATCGCAACGCAAGTTCCAGCTGTTTTCCGCCCTGGCGATCGCCGCCCTGGCCCTGACCACCAGCCTGGCCATGGCGCAGACGCCGGCCGCCGATGCGCTGCCGGGCAAGGGCATCAAGGTGCAGGCGCTGCAAAGCTCGATCGCGGAAGAAACCTTCCAGACCATGCTGGTCGACAAGGCCCTGGAAAAGCTCGGCTACGAAGTGCAGCCGATCAAGGAAGTGGAATACCCGACCGCGCATATCGCCATCGCCAATGGCGACGCCACCTTCATGGCCGTGCACTGGGATCCGATGCACAAGGATTTCTATAACAATGCGGGCGGCGACGCCAAGCTGCTGCGCACGGGCCAGTATGCCGGTCCTGCCGCGCAGGGTTATCTGATCGACAAAGCCACGGCGGAAAAGTACAACATCACGAATATCGACCAGTTGCGCGACCCGACCCTGGCTAAGCTGTTCGACCACGATGGCGATGGCAAGGCCGACTTGACCGGGTGCAACCCGGGCTGGGGCTGCGAAGCGCTGATCGAGAACCACATGGATGCGTACAAATTGCGCGAGACGGTGACGCACGTGCAGGGCAGCTATGCGGCCCTGATCGCCGATACCCTGGGCCGCTACAAGCGTGGCGAACCGATCCTGTACTACACGTGGACGCCGTACTGGGTCAGCGGCGTGCTGGTGCCTGGCAAGGACGTGATCTGGCTGAAGGTGCCATTCTCGGCCAATCCGGACAAGGTGAACACGCGTCTCGACAATGGCAGCGACTACGGCTTTGCCGTCAACACGGCGCGCATCGTGTCGAACAAGGCCTGGGCGGAGAAAAATCCGGCGGCGGCCAAGCTGTTCGAAGTGATGCAACTGCCGGTGGCGGACATCAATGCGCAGAATGAGCGCATGCGCCGCGGCGAAAACACGCAAGCCGATATCGCCCGCCATACGGCCGGCTGGATCAAGTTCCACCAGCAGACGTTTGACGGCTGGATCGCGCAGGCGCTGGCGGCAGCCAAGAAGTAAGTTTTAACGCCGTTTCAACATGAAAAAGTGGCTACCGATTTGGTAGCCACTTTTGCGTTAACAGCCTGTTTTTGTGGTTTTTGGTGAGTTTTTATGTGTTTTCGGCCAGTTTCAGGTGCAAAATGGGGAAAGGCTTGCCGAACGGATCAAGCGGCGAGCGGTTTTCCACGATAAAGCCCAGGTGGCGGTAAAAGCCATGCGCCTGCGCGTTGTGCTCGTTGACATCGACGGCCGTGGCTTGCAAGCTGGCGATGGCGTAGCGCACCAGCGTGCGGCCGGCACCGCTGCCGCGCCGGTCCGGATGCACGAACAGCATCTCGATCCTGGCGTGCTCGACGCACAGGAAGGCATAGGCGACGCCGTCATCGGCGCGCAGCACCTGCAGCAGGCGTTCTGCCGTCACCCTGACCAGCTCATCGCGGACGAAGGGCATCAGGAAGGCGATATCGCTATCGGCGAGAAAATCGTGGGTGGCGCGTACGGACAGGTGCCAGACGTCGAACAAGCGGGGCAGGTCGGCGGCATGCGCCAGGGAAACCAGGGAAATCGGTGATGGTGTCATGCGGAAATTATACTGCCCCGGCAGGCGCCGGGGCAGGGTGGACGATCAGTCCTTCAAGTCTTCGATCAGGTCGATGTATTGCTGCTGCGCCTCTTCTTTCGAGGTGCCGGCCAGGGCGGCCCACGCGTCGAACTTGGCGCGGTTGACGAAGTCGGTCATGCCAGGACGCTCGCCCGTGGCGTCGCCGCTCGACGCTTGCTTGAACAAGGCGTAGATTTTCAGCAAGGTCATATTGTCCGGACGCTCGGACAGGGTCTTGGAATCGAGCTGCGCTTGTTCGAATTGCTCTTGTAAACTCATGATGGCTCCTGTGTGCTGATGGAATCGCTGGAAAAGTGCGGCAGGCCCGGCGGAGTGGCCACCGTGCGTGCTGCAGTGCCTGACATCATAGTGAAAAAAGCGCGCCGTGCATTAGAGGACACACTCAAAACAAAAACGCCGCCGCTGAGTGAACAGGGGCGGCGTCTGGCGCGGTCCTTGGAGCGCAGCCTTCAGCTTCTTATACGCCCAGCAGTTCGACGTCGAAAATCAGGGTGGCGTTCGGTGGAATCACGCCGCCGGCGCCGCGTGCGCCATAGCCCAGTGCCGCAGGGATGATCAGCTGGCGCTTGCCGCCCACTTTCATGCCTTGCACGCCTTCGTCCCAGCCCTGGATGACGCGGCCGGCGCCCAGCGGGAATTCGAACGGGTCGTTGCGGTCCTTGCTCGAGTCAAATTTCGAACCGGCGCTGCCGTCGTCGTTCTGCAGCCAGCCCGTGTAATGCACGACAACATTGTTGCCAGCTTGCGCTTCAGCGCCTTCGCCAACAACGGTGTCGATGTATTGCAGGCCGGAAGCGGTAGTGGTGGTGGTCATGATAATCCTTGTGTAGGCGATGAAAGCTTCAGATTGTAGAGCAATGGCTTGCAAAGCGCTATTCCAGGCCGCGCCGGCCCAAAAACCGGAAATTACCGCCACTTGTGGCCATTGGTATCATTCCTAGGGGAATTAGTTCAGAAAATACAGTGTTTCCACGTAAAATACATGTTTTGTATTTAACAGTGATTTCTTCCATGTTCCGCAGTCTACGCCGCCTCATTTTTTCCTCGCTGTGCCTGGTTTCCGCAATGTCCACGGCGCAAGCCGAAGTAGTGGTGGTGCTCAATTCCCGTGACGCTACGGTGCAATTGCTAGACCAGAAAACCTATGCCCCCCTGTCCACCTTTGCCGTCGGCAAGGAGCCGCACCATCTGATGGAAACGCCAGACGGCAAGTCGCTGATTGTCGCCAGTTCCGTCGGCAATGAACTGATCTTCCTGAACCCCGTGTCCGGCCAGATCCAGCGCCGCATCAGCAATATCCTTGACCCCTATCAAATTGGTTTTTCGCCGGACCAGAAATGGTTCATTTCCAATTCGCTGCGCCTGGACCGCATCGACCTGTACCGCTACGACGGCAAGAACCTGACCCTGGCCAAACGCATCGCGCTGCCCAAGCTGCCCAGCCACATGGCGTTCACGGCCGACAGCAGCATGGCCTTCATTACGCAGCAGGGCAGCAACCAGGTCAGCGCCATCGACCTGGCCACGCAGACGGTGAAATGGACCATGCCCGTCGGCCCCGCCCCGGCCGGCATCACCATGACGCCCGATGGCAAGCATTTGCTCGTCGGCATCATGGGCAGCGACTACGTGGAAGTGATCGACTGGCGCACGCAAAAGACCGTCAAGCGCATCAAGGCTGGCGCCGGCACGCATAATTTCCGCGCGCTGGGAGACAACCGAATGACGTTTGTCTCGAACCGCGTGTCGAACACCATCAACATCATCGACCAGAAGACCCTGGAAAACGTCGGCATCATCAATGTGCCAGGCGGCCCGGACTGCATGGAAATCACGCCCGATGGCAAGACCATGTGGGTGACCCTGCGCTGGATCAAGAAAGTGGCCGTGATCGACCTGACCACGCGCAAGGTGATCAAGATGATTCCCGTGGGCCGCTCGCCCCATGGCGTGTATTTCGCCAGCCACGCGCCGCGCATGTGATGGCGGGAGGAAAGATGAAACACCTGACCATGCGCCACCCGACGCCGGGCCTGATGCGTTGCGGCCGCATGTCCGCCGTGCTGCTGTGCGCCATTGCCATGCTGCCGCACGCTTGCGCGCACGCACATGCAAGCGCTCCAGGCACGGCCAATGCCAGCGTCGCGCCTGCCAAGCCCGGCGCACACCTGCCCGCAGCCCTCACCACCGCTGCACCCGCTGTCGCATCCACCGCAGCATCCACCGCAGCATCCACCGCCGCATCCACTGCAGCATCCACTGCAGCATCCACCGCCGCGTCTGCCGCCCCTGCCGCCTGCAAGGGCACGATCTACATGACCTTCGACACGGGCAGCCAGTCGCAGGCGGACTTGATCGCCAATGTGCTGAATAAACGCCATGTGAAGGCGACCTTCTTCCTGGCCAATGAAAAGACCACGCGCGGCGACTATTCGCTCGATGCCTCGTGGGCACCGTACTGGAAAGCACGGGTCGCCGAAGGCCATGCCTTTGGCACGCATACGTTTGACCACGTGTACTGGAAGAAGGATCTGGCCAATGGCTTGATCCAGGTCAAGCCCCAGTTCGGCAAGGATGGCGGCAAGCTGGCGTCGTTCTCGGATAAACAATTCTGCGAGGAATTGCGCCGGGTCGACACGCGCTTCCAGGAGCTGACCGGCCGCAAGCTCGATCCGTTCTGGCGCGCGCCGGGCGGCTATACCTCGCCGCGCACCCTGGCCGCCGGCAGTGCCTGCGGCTACCAGCATGCGGGCTGGGCGCCTGCCGGCTACTCCGGTGATGAACTGCCCAGCGACAAGTATCCGAACGCCATGCTGCTGAAAAAAGCGCTGGCGAACCTGCGCAGCGGCGACATCTTCATTGCCCACATGGGCATCTGGTCGCGCAAGGAGCCTTGGGCGCCGGCCAACCTCGACGCCCTGATTAGTGGCCTGCAAGACAAGGGTTTCTGCTTTGCCACCCTGCGCGAGCATCCCGCCTACGCGCAAAAGAAGGGCCAGCCATGATGGAAGTGCTCACTCCTGTCATCGATATGCTCGTCGAGACCTTTGGCGATGCGCAAGGCTGGCTGTTCCAGACCGTCGTCAACCCGCTCGTGTATCACCTGGGTTTTGGCGAATTCACGGAAGAAGCGTTCGAGGGCACGGAGTGGCTGCTGATCGGCTTGTGCGAACTGGTGCTGCTGTTTCTCGTGCTGCGTCCGCTAGAAGCCTTGATACCCGCGCAGAAGATGACGGACCCGCGCGCCCGCTGGAACGATTTTATCTATACCGTGCTGCACCGCATCGGCCTGTTCCCCGTGCTGATCTTCTTCACGCTCGATCCGCTGATGGATGGTCTGGCTGGCGCTTTGCGTTTCGATAACATTCATCCCTTGAACCTGGAATCGCTGTTGCCCGGCATCAGCCCCTTGCTCAGTTTTATCATTTATTTTGTGATACTGGACTTCGTCGACTATTGCTACCACCGCGCCTCGCACCACTTTGGCTGGTGGTGGGGCTTGCACAGCCTGCACCACAGCCAGCAGAACATGAATCTGTGGAGCGACGACCGCAACCACCTGCTCGACGATTTCCTGCGCGACGTGGTGATGGCGCTGGTGGCGCTGGGTATCGGCGTGCCGCCGGGGCAATACGTGCTGCTGGTATCGGTATCGCGCATTTTGCAAAGCTTGCAGCACGCGAATGTGAGGATACACTTCGGCCGCATCGGCGAGCGGCTGCTGGTTTCGCCGCGTTTCCACCGCACGCATCACGCCATTGGCGTGGGGCATGAGTCGCAAGGCAAGGGCAGCATGGGCGGTTGCAACTTCGGCGTGGTCCTGCCGATTTGGGATATGCTGCTGGGCACGGCGAATTTCTCGGCGGGCTATGCGCGCACGGGCGTGCGCGACCAGCTGGCGCGCATCGATAGCGAAGGCGTCGGCCGGCCGGGACGCAACTATGGACGCGGCTTCTGGCAGCAGCAATGGCTGGGCCTGCGCCGCATGGTGGAATTTGCAAGACTGAAACGAAAAGGACGCCGTTGATGCGTAATGTGTTGAACTCGTATGGCCGTGCCTTCCTGTCGCAGTTGCACGGCAGGATATTGCTGCTGAGCGCAGTGCCGTTTGTGCTGTCGCTGGTGCTGTGGGGCGTGCTGCTGTACCTGGGCCTGCAGCCGCTGATCGACAGCCTGCATGCGCTGTTCACGCAGTATGACTTTTTCCGCACCAGCGGCCAGGTGCTGTCCACTTTTGGCCTGGGCGTGCTGAAAGCCGTCATCGTGCCGCTGATCGCCATGTTCATGCTGCTGCCGCTGATGATACTCACGGCGCTGATCTTCATGGGCCTGTTCGCCATGCCGGCCATCGGCCGCCATGTGGGCGGGCGGCATTTCCCGCAGCTGGAGAAGAAGTATGGCGGCAGTCTGCTGGGCAGCGTCGGCACCTCGCTGGCCACCTTTTTGCTGTTTATCTTCGTCTGGGTATTGATGTTGCCCCTGTACGCGTTTCCGCCGGCCGCGCTGGCGGGCCAGGCCGTGCTGTGGGGCTGGCTGACCTACCGCGTCATGGCGTACGACGCCATGGCCGACTACGCCAGCAAGGAAGAGCGCCAGGCCATCATGCGCGGGCAGCGCTGGCCTTTGCTGGCCATCGGCATGGTTTCGGGCGCGGCCGGTGCCGTGCCGGGCTTGCTGTGGATGGGCGGCGTGATGTCCGTCGTCTTCTTCCCTTTCCTGGCAGCATTCGCCATCTGGCTGTATGTGCTGATCTTTATCTTTACGGGCCTGTGGTTCCAGTATTACTGCCTGGAAGCGCTGGCGCGTCTGCGAGGCGTGCGCGGCATGACCGACGTGGCGCCGGCGGACGCTTGAGCCTACCATCGAATTTAACCATCGAATTGAACAAGGAAGTTTCATGGCTATCGGATTGATCATCATTGGCGACGAAATCCTGTCGGGCAAGCGCACGGACCAGCATTTTCCGAAAGTGGTGCAAATGCTCAAGCAGCGGGGCTTGCAGCTGAGCTGGGCGGAATACGTGGGCGACGAACCGGCCCGCCTGGTGGCCTTGCTCAAGCGCAGTTTTGCCAGCGGCGACATCGTCTTCAGCTTTGGCGGCATCGGCGCCACGCCGGACGACCATACGCGCCAGGCGGCGGCCGATGCGCTGGGCTTGCCGCTGGTGCTGCATGAGCAGGGCAAGAAAAATATCCAGCAGCGCATCACGGAAATGGGCGAGGAGGCGGGCGTGCCGGCCGATCTGAATTCGCCGGAAAACCTGCACCGCCTGAAAATGGCGGAATTCGTGCAGGGCGCCGAGCTGATTCCGAATCCGTACAACAAGATCGCCGGCTTTGCCGTGCGCGAACATTATTTTGTGCCGGGCTTTCCCGTCATGTCCTGGCCCATGATCGAATGGGTGCTCGACACGCATTACGCGCACCTGTTCAACCAGGTGCCGCACGCGGAACATGCCTTGCTCGTGTACGAAACGGCCGAGTCCCTGCTGACGCCGCTGATGGTGCGCCTGGAAGCGCAATATCCGCAGATCAAGGTGTTCAGCCTGCCCAGCGTGGGCGACGCGCAGACGCGCCGGCATATCGAACTGGGCGTCAAGGGCGAACCTGAGCAAGCGGCCGCGGCCTTTGCGGACATGCGCGCCGAACTCGACGCCATGCAAGCGGAATACGCCACCCTCTGAGTTGTTGCCAGCCCGGCGCCGGCGGCTTTTTCGCTGGCGTCCAACCCGCCTCGCGCCTATGTACGCAAGCGCACACTCCAAGTCGTTGTTTTTTTGCGAAAATCTTCAATGAAGCAAGATTTTTGTGTGCGCTCGTCAGTCGTTCTCATGCCGATGTGGTGGAATGGTGGACAGGGGCTCCGCGTGTCAACGGGGGCAGCCTGCCTGTGCAGTAGAACGTATTTTTGATTCACCGGTATGGACATCATGTTAAGCAAGTTTCATCGTGACCGGCCCTGGCTGGCCCCGGCCCTGACCAGCGCCGATGGCCGCCTTTGCCGCACCAGCGTGCGGTGCAGCTGCCGCATTTTCCACGCCGTCCACACCCAACCTTACCCCAGCATCCCATGAAAGACACAGGCGTCAATCTGGCCGCGCAAGAGCGGCCCCAGGAAGAACCAGCTGCGCAGGCGCCGCTACCGGCCAGCCCGCCGAAAAAGCGCCGTTCGCGCATCTGGCCCATCTTTGCCATCATCGTGCTGGCGCTGCTTGCCGGCGTGGCCTGGTTCGTCATGCGCGAAGTGCGCACCTCGGCCCTGCAGGCGGAATTTTTTACGCGCCTGGACCGCCAGCTGAGCTATAAAGTCGAGCCTGGCCCGGCGCCTGCCGGCGCCATCCGCTATCCGCAGCATGGGCCGTACGACGAACGCCTCGGCTATGCCAGCCTGCCCGACTTCATCACCAAGCTCAATGCGCGCGACTATGCAGTCACGGCGCAGGCGCGCATGTCGCCGAAGATGGTGCAACTGGTTGACCGGGGCATCTTTGCCACCTATCACGAGAAAAACCGCGCGGGCCTGTCGATCCTCGACTGCCGCGCCGCGCCCCTGTTTGCCGCCAGTTATCCGGAACGCATGTTCGACGGCTTCGCCGAAGCGCCGCCCGCGCTCGTGCAAAGCCTGCTGTTCATTGAAAACCGCGAATTGCTCGATCCGGGCACGCCCATGCGCAATCCGGCCGTGGAATGGGACCGCCTGAGCAAGGCCGTCCTCGACAAGGCCTTGAACCTGTTTGGCGGCCACCGCGGCGGCGGCGGCAGCACGCTGGCCACGCAAATCGAAAAATACCGGCATTCGGAAGATGGCCGCACCAGTTCCATGCAGGACAAGCTGTGGCAGATGGTGTCGGCCAGCCTGCGCGCCTACCAGGATGGCGAAAACACCATGGAAGCGCGGCGCAAGATCGTCGTCAATTACCTGAATACCGTGCCGCTGTCGGCGAAAAGCGGTTTTGGCGAGGTCAACGGCATCGGCGACGGCATGTGGGTCTGGTATGGCCGGCCGTTTGCCGAAGTGAAGACTTTGCTCAAGGGTAATATGGACCAGCCCGGCAGCGCACTGGCCTACAAGCAGGCGTTGAGCCTGCTGATCGCCCAGCGCCGTCCCTCGCATTACCTGGTGGCTGGCGGCGCCGACCTGGAAGAATTGACCAACAGCCATTTGCGCCTGCTGGCGCAAGCGGGCGTGATCTCGCCGCAGCTGCGCGATGCTGCCATTGCCGAGAAGCTGCGCCCGTCGACGGCCTCGGGCGTGCAGTCGGAAGCGTCGACCTCGTTTGTCACGCGCAAGGCTTCGAATGCCGTGCGCAACCACCTGGCGGGCATGCTGGGCGATCCGCGCCTGTACAACCTCGACCGCCTGGACTTGAAAGTGGTCAGCACGCTGGACGCGCAGGCGCAAAACGCCGTCACCAAGGTCTTGCGTGAATTGCGCGATCCGGAAGTGGCGAAAGCGGCGGGCCTGACGGGCAAGGGCATGCTGGGCAATGGCGATCCCGCCAATGTCGTCTACAGCTTTACCCTGCTGCAAAAGGGCGAGCAGGCCAACTTGCTGCGCGTGCAGACGGACAACTACGACCAGCCACTGGACATCAATGAAGGCGCCAAGCTGGACCTCGGTTCCACGGCCAAGCTGCGCACCCTCGTCACCTACCTGGACATCATCGACCAGCTGCACCAGCGTTACAGCGGCATGAGCGCGGCCGAGCTGGGCAAGATTGCCGTCGATCCGAAGGACATGCTGTCGCAATGGGCTATCGCCTACCTGAAACCGTTGCCCATCGGCGAGGCGCGCAACCTGCCGGCCATGCTGGCGGCCGCCATGGAACGCAAATACTCGGGCAATCCCGGCGAAGGCTTCTTCACGGGCGGCGGCTTGCACCATTTCGGCAACTTCTCCAAGCTCGACGACAGCCGCATCATGACGGTGCAGCAAGCCTTGCGCCAGTCGACCAACCTGGTGTTCGTGCGCCTGATGCGCGACGTGGCCCGCTACTACATGTTCTCGCGTCCGGATTCCTCGGCCTCGCTGCTGGCCGATGCGGACGATCCGCGCCGCGCCCAGTACCTGAGCCGTTTTGCCGACAAGGAAGGGCGCGAATTCCTGCACCGCTTCTACCAGAAGTACCGCGGCAAGAGCGTCGACGAGCAGGAAAAAATCCTGCTGGCCAGCATCCGCCCGACGCCCGTGCGCCTGGCGAATATTTTCCGCACCATCAATCCGAAGGGAACCGTGGCGGAATTCGGCGACTTCCTGAACGCCAACCTGCCATCGCAGAATGAAGTGCCGCCCGAGCGCGTGGCGAAGATGTACCAGCAGTATGCGATGGAAAACTGGTCGCTGGCCGACCGCGGCTACCTGGCGAACGTGCATCCGCTGGAACTGTGGATGGTGGCGTACTTGCGCCAGCACGAAGGTTCCACCCTGTCGCAGATGGTGGCGGCCAGCGAGAAAGAGCGCCAGGAAGTGTATAAATGGCTGTTCAATACGCACCGCAAGCATGCGCAGGACCGCCGCATCGCCAACTTGCTGGAAGTGGAAGGTTTCCTGGAAATCCACCGCCAGTGGAAGAAGATGGGCTATCCGTTCGATTCCCTGGTGCCGTCGTACGCGACGACCCTGGGCGCGTCGGCCGACCGGCCCGCCGCGCTGGCCGAATTGATGGGCATCATCATCAACGACGGCGTGCGCAAACCAAGCGTGCGCATCGATTCCATGCATTTCGCCGCCAATACGCCATATGACACCATGGTCAAGCGCGGCACCAAGGTGGAGGCCGAGCAAGTGTTGTCGCCGGACGTGGCGAAAGCGGTGGCCAAGGCCATCCGCGAAGTGGTGTCGGACGGCACGGCGAAACGGGCGAAGACGGCGTTTGTCGGCGCCGACGGCGTACCTATCCCGATGGGCGGCAAGACGGGCACGGGCGACCAGCGCTTCGACGTGTATGGCGCCGGCGGCCGCCTGATCGAGTCGCGCTATGTGAACCGCTCGGCCACGTTTGTGTTCAATATCGGCGAGCGCTTCTATGGCAGCATGACGGCGTATGTGCGCGGACCGGAATCGAAAAACTACGACTTTACCAGCGCCTTGCCGGTGCAATTGCTGGTCTCGCTGGCGCCGAGCCTGATGCCGCTGATCGAGGCGCCCGCGCCGGCCGAAGGTGTGGCGAAGCAGTGCACTAACTAAAAATATCTAGCCTGTGTGAACGCCGGCCCGCAAGGCCGGCGTTTTTTTTGAGGAGTGCAATTGGACAGGACGCAGCAGATTTTTCAGCAATACCACCGCTTTGACGATGGCGCGCTCGTGTCCATCGAGCAGCAGTATCAGCCCGGCGGCATGCAGGCCGTGCGCATCGTCTTGTATGCAAGAAACCATGGGCTGGAAGGCAATGTCTGGCGCCACGTCGCCATCACGGTGGGCGACGTACGGCAAGTGGTCATTAAGACGCCGGGCAACTTCATCAACCGCATCTGCTGCGGCGTGAAGCTGCTGCGTTTCGGCGACGTATGGTGCGTGGATATCGACGGCACCTACACGCACGATGATCCCGCTACGCTGGACGAGGTACGCCGCGATGGCGACTGCTATGTCATCGGCGGCACGGTCGAGGCAATCGAACTCGATTAGCCGGCAAACACGGCCGTTTTATCCGCCAGGCGCGCGTGATACGCGGCGATGGCCGGGTAGGCGGGACGCCGCATCGGCGCCATCAGCCAGCGCTTGACGGACAGGCCCAGCACGATATCGGCCAAGGTGAATTGCTCGCCGCACACATAGGCGCCCGTGCGCTGCAATTGCTGCTCCAGCACGCCCATCATCTTGTTCCATCCGGTAATACCGGCCGCCAGCTGGGCCGCATCCTGATGCGCCGGGCTGTGGCGCACCAGCGACATGAAGGCGTAGCGCCAGCTGTTGTTCAAATCGCCCATCTGCCAGTCCATCCATTTTTCCACTGCCGCGCGGGCGCGCGGATTGCTGGGCAGCAAGTCGTCGCGGCCTGCCTGCGCGCACAGGTAGCGGCAAATCGTGTTCGATTCCCACAGCACCAGGTCGCCGTCGATCAGCACGGGGACCATGGCATTCGGGTTCAGCGCCAGGAAGGCGGGGTCGTCGGTGGCGCGAAAGCCGCTGCCCCAGTCCTCGCGTTCGTAGGGCAGGTCGAGTTCGTCGCAGGTCCACAGGACTTTGCGGACATTGATCGAGGCGGCTTTTCCAAGAATTTTCAGCATGCGGGGCTCCGAAGGACAGATGGTTGATCTTGCACTGTAGCGGATTTGGCCACGCCGCGCCTGCGAAAGTGCCTTGCATAGTTGAGCTTTTCTTGGCATCGTAGCCACCCATGAAACCTATGCGCCACCACATGTCCAAAATCCTCGCGTTCAGCCGCTTTTCCGTGCGCGATTTCCTCGCCACCGCCGGCCCCACCCTGCTGCTGGTCGGCGCCTTTTGCGCGCTCGCTTACTGGCTGGTCGACCCGGCGCCGCCGCGCCAGGTAAGCCTGTCGACGGGGCAGGACAATAGCGCCTACGAAGAGTTCGGCAAAAAATACGCGGCCACCCTGGCCAAACACGGTATCAAGGTGACCTTGCAGCCCTCGCTGGGCTCGCAGGAAAACCTGCAGCGCCTGAATGCCGGCAAGACCGATATCGCCTTCGTGCAAAGTGGCTCGACGGAACACGACGATGCCGAGCGCCATGGCCTCATTTCCCTGGGCAGCCTGTTTACGGAACCCGTCTGGCTATTCATGCGCGAAGACAAGGCCGTCACGGAGCTGACGCAACTGAAGGGCATGAAGATCAACCTGGGGCCGGAAGGCACGGGCGTGCCCGGCCTGTTCCGGCAGTTGCTGTCCGTGAATGGCGTGGAAGCGAACGAGCTGACGGTGAGCGACTTGCAAAATACGCCCGCCACGGTGGAGCTGCTGGAAGGGCGCATCGACGGTCTGGTCTTCAGTTCGGCGCCGGAAGCGCCGCTGATCCAGATGCTGCTGCAAACGCCAGGCATCAAGCTGTTTGATTTTTCGCAAGCGGAAGCGTACACGCGGCGCCTGCCCTTCCTGACCCATGTCGTTTTGCCGCGTGGCATTGTCGACCTGGGGCAGAACATCCCTGCGCAGGATTATCATTTGATCGCGCCGACGGCCACCCTGGTGGCGCGCGAAGACTTGCATCCGGCCCTCGTCGACCTGTTCGTGCAGGCGGCGGCCGGCATCCATGGCGGCACGGGCTGGTTCCAGCAGCAGGGGCAGTTCCCGTCCGCGCGCTACACGGAAATCCCCGTGGCGCCGGAAGCGCTGAAATTCTACAAGGATGGCGCGCCCGTGCTGCAGCGTTATATGAGTTTCTGGCTGGCCAATTTCTTCGACCGCATGTGGGTGCTGGTGGTAGCCTTGGGCGCCCTGATCCTGCCCCTGTCGCGCGTGGTGCCGCCCCTGTACGTGTGGCGCATCCGCTCGCGCGTGTACCGCTGGTACGGCCAGTTGCGCACGGTCGAGCAGGCGCTGGAAGACGTGCCGGAAGAGCAGCGCGCGCAAGTGTATGCGGCGCAATTGAAACGGCTCGACCAGATCGAGGAGATGGTCAACCAGATCTCGATTCCCCTGTCGTTTGCCGATGGTTTGTATGGCTTGCGCAGCCACATCAATTTCGTGCGCAAGCGCATCCTGACCCTGATGGGCGAGCATCCTGCCGCCGAGGTGGGAGAGCCGGCCTGAGCAATTGACTCGCTTAACAACGCCTCATAAAAACCGTAGCGAGCGGAAGGAAGTTGTGGTTGAGAAGCGCAACTGTACGAAGGTACAGTGAGCATCGCAGACCGCAAATGACGACGCGTAGTAGGTTTTGATAGGCGTACTAAACAAGGGTGATCGACAGCTTGCGCCCGACCAGCGCAGCGGCCCGCTCCAGGGTGGAGAGCGTCACATCGCTGCTGGGGTCGAGCAGGCGGTCGAGCTGCGAGCGGCTCGTCTGCAGCAGGGCCGCCATGCGCGTCTTCGACATCGCTTGTTCCTGCATCGCCTGCGTCAGTTGCCAGGCGATCACTTCCTTGATGGCGCGGTTTTGCGTTTGCTCGAAGATGCCTTCTTCCTTGAGGAAGTCGTCGAGACTGCTGCCGAGGTGCGGTGCGGTGGCGTTCATGTCAGTTCCTTGTAGCGTTTGCGGGCCAGCGCCAGATCGTCATCGGGCGTGGCGCGGGTTTTCTTGATAAAGCCGTGCAGCGCCACCAGACAGTCGCCGTGATGGCAGATCAGCACACGCGCAAAATGGTTGCCGGGGTTGCCGGGCAGGCTGCTGCGTACCTCCGACAAGCCGTGTCCCAGGTGGCGGCACAAGGGCATGCCCACGGGCCAGCGCTATTGCGCATGCATCAAGTCCTGTCCGATCACATGGCGCTCTTCAACTGGCAGCGACTTGAGCCAGTCGCGCACGGGTTCTCCGCCATTGCCATTCGCATAGAACAGCAGGGTAATCTGCCGCAAGCCGGAAGCATCCATGACGCACCTCTACGTTGTACTATATAAGGTACATGTTCGCAAGGAGAATTTGCGCCGCAGTTGAAAAAATAGGGCGCGCATGGATGGTTGTAGCCGATGGCGGGCCGCAAGGTGTCCCGCCAGACCAAACACTGTTCAGATAGTCACGGGGCCAGCGTCACGCGCCCAGCCACGGCAGTCCCGCCTTGCACCAGCCGCCCACTTGTTTGCGGTGGCCGTCGGCATCCTTGTCGCCCTCGAAGCCTTCGAGGATGTCGTAGCAGTTGCTGTAGCCATGCTCGGTGGCCAGCTTGGCCGCATGGCGCGAGCGCACGCCGGAGCGGCACAGGAACAGCAGGACATCGTCCTTGCCGGCCTGGCCGGCCAGTTGCTGCATAAAATCGGGATTCGGCACGCCGCCCGGATAGGTGGCCCACTGTACCGCACCATGCTGGGTATCGGCGATGTCGATCCGCCCGACCCAGTCGCGCTCGGCATTGGTGCGCACGTCGATCAGTTTCACAGCGGGGTCCAGTTGCAGCAGCTCGTAGGCTTCCTGCGGCGTCACGGCGCCCGCATACGGCGTGCCCTCGTTGGCGCGGCTGCGGGCGGTGGTCAGGATATCGGCGGCGGTGGTCATGGCGTCCTCGATGAAAGTGGAAAGGTGTGGTCGATTATAGTGCGCCGCCAGCGCCCCGCAAGCGGGAATGCTCGGCAGCGGCCTGCCGCACCAAAACAAGGCATTTTGGAAAAAATCAGGAGAAGTGCACGATAATGGTGCGTTATTCGTTTTTCGCACTTGTATAGTGCATTCTTGATTTGACGCAAACCTGGCGCGGGAATTCGCGGGTGCAAAATTTTCACTGGAGTAGTCAGGCTTTTCTTCTTGCCGCCAGCCGGCTCCTGGAGCTGGCATGGAATCTGCTATGATCCTTATGAGTTTTGGTGGCACGCAATGTTTGCTTCGCTTCATCAGCCCGGACGCATTAAGGTCGGCTCACCCCACATTCATTTAGGAGATACGCATGGCAATGACAGCCGCAGAAGTCTTGAAGATGGTAGAAGAGAACGAAGTCAAATTCGTTGATTTCCGCTTTGCCGATACCCGTGGTAAAGAGCAGCACGTGACGGTTCCCGTGTCGCACTTCGATATGGATAAATTTGAATCGGGCCACGCCTTCGACGGCTCCTCGATCGCTGGCTGGAAGGGTATCGAAGCATCCGACATGATCTTGCTGCCGGATCCGAACACAGCCAATATCGACCCGTTCATGGAAGAAACGACCTTGTTCATGCAGTGCGACGTGATCGAACCGTCGGACGGCAAGGGCTACGACCGCGACCCGCGCTCGATCGCGAAACGCGCCGAAGCCTACCTGAAATCGTCGGGCATGGGCGACACCGCCTACTTCGGCCCTGAGCCGGAATTCTTCATCTTCGACAGCGTGCGCTGGAAGATCGACATGTCGGGCTGCTTCGTCAAGATCGGTTCGGACGAAGGTTCGTGGTCGACCGGCAAGGACATCGAAGGCGGCAACAGCGGCCACCGTCCGACCGTCAAGGGCGGCTACTTCCCGGTGCCACCAGTGGACAGCTTCCAGGACATGCGTTCGGAAATGTGCCTGATCCTGGAATCGCTGGGCATCCCGGTTGAGGTACATCATCATGAAGTGGCCGGCGCCGGCCAGAATGAAATCGGCACCAAGTTCTCGACCCTGGTCGAGCGCGCCGACTGGACGCAAAACCTGAAATACGTGGTCTGGAACGTGGCGCACAGCTATGGCAAGACCGCCACCTTCATGCCGAAACCGATCGTTGGCGACAACGGTTCGGGCATGCACGTGCATCAATCCGTATGGAAAGATGGCAAGAACCTGTTCGCCGGCGACGGCTATGCCGGCCTGTCCGATTTCGCTCTGTACTACATCGGCGGCATCATCAAGCACGCCAAGGCACTGAACGCGATCACCAACCCGGGCACCAACTCGTACAAGCGTCTGGTACCAGGCTACGAAGCACCGGTGAAACTGGCGTACTCGGCGAAAAACCGTTCCGCCTCGATCCGTATCCCGCACGTGGCCAATCCAAAAGGCCGCCGCGTGGAAGCGCGCTTCCCGGATCCACTGGCGAATCCATACCTGTGCTTCGCCGCACTGCTGATGGCCGGCCTGGACGGCGTTGCCAACAAGATCCATCCGGGTGAAGCCGCCTCGAAAGATCTGTACCATCTGCCGCCGGAAGAAGACGCGCTGATCCCGACCGTGTGCGCTTCGCTGGAAGAAGCCCTGGATGCACTGGACAAGGACCGCGAGTTCCTGACCCGTGGCGGCGTGTTCAGCGATTCAATGATCGATGCTTACCTGGAACTGAAAATGCAGGACGTGCAGCGCATGCGCATGACCACGCATCCTGCCGAGTTCGACATGTACTACTCGCTGTAATGGCGGCATGCCGGCACGCTGCCGGTAGTAAATAAGAAACGCGGGTGAGGCGATGGTCTTGCCCGCGTTTTTTTTATGCAGTGCGCCAAGGCGGCGCCAGTGCGGTGTTGTATAGTCGGCCCAGGATGGATGCGGCATGCGCTGACAGGAGTGGAAATTGATAAAGTTTGAGACGATGGTACTGGTGGTCGGCCTGCTGGGCGCGGCGGCGCAGGCCCACGGGCAAATCTATATGTGCACGGACGCCCAGGGCCACAAGGAACTGACGGATGTGCGGCGCAACGCCAGTTGCCAGTTGCTCGATCTGCCGGGCGCCATCACGGCGCCTCCCGCGCGCAAGACGCCGCCCCTGTCGGGAGCGCCCGCGCGGCC
>NZ_NRDQ01000053.1 GCF_002878455.1 Janthinobacterium sp. AD80 | reverse complement strand
CGTAGGTCGGATTAGCGCGCAGCGAGTAATCCGACATCACCAGCGGCCAACATTGTTGCCGGATTACGCAAGTAGCGCAGGCTTAAATGCCCGGCCAGCCAGGAAAGTGGCGTGCGCCGAAGCAGGCCGTAGGTCGGATCAGCGCGCAAGCGCGTCGTCCGACATCACCGGCGGCCAACGCAGTTGTCGGATTACGCACGGCTGCGCCGTGCTAATCCGACCTACGCGGTTCCGGCAGGGGCGCAGGCAAAGAGCACTTCAAACGGGCGGCAAGCTGCGCACTTTAGCGTGCCCGGCGTGTGTGCCGTAGGTCGGATTAGCGCGCAAGCGCGTAATCCGACATCACCAGCGGCCAACATTGTTGCCGGATTACGCAAGTAGCGCAGGCTTAAATGCCCGGCCAGCCAGGAAAGTGGCGTGCGCCGAAGCAGGCCGTAGGTCGGATCAGCGCGCAGCGCGTAATCCGACATCGACACCAGCCAGCACAGTTGTCGGATTATGCATGCCTGCGCGCGCA
>NZ_NRDQ01000052.1 GCF_002878455.1 Janthinobacterium sp. AD80 | reverse complement strand
GCCATGGCGCCCCACACGGCGCGCGCCTCGGCAAACGCCGTCGCATGCGCGCGGCTGCGCCCGCACCAGTGGCGAAATACTTGCGCGTCGCGTTCGCTGACCTGGCCCGAGGCCAGGCGCACGACCCACGCCTGCGCTTCCTTCTGGATGACACCCATATCGTCTTCCGCTTGTTCAGTCATGATGTCTAGACGTTTTTCCCGCGCCGGGACCGAAGCGCTGGATGAAATCGCGTCCCATGCGTTCACAGCAGTGTTCGAGTCCGGCGCGCAATTCCTTCTCCACCGTGCGGGCGGAAATGCCGAAGCGCTCGGCGATGTCGCGGTGCGGCAGTTGATCCACGCGGGCGGCGATGACGATAGCGCGCCGGCGCTTCGGCAGCTCCTGCAGCGCCCGTTCCAGTTCTTCAATTTCAGCGCGCGCACTGAAGGTGCGGGCCGGGTCGGCCAGCTCGTCGGCCATCTCGTACAGCTCGTCGATATCCGGCAGGCTGAGCAGGCGCGCATTGTCGCGCCTTTGATCTTCCGCAATGTTGATGGCGATACGCATCAGGTAGGCGGAGGGATAGCTGATGGCCTCGGGCGCGTTCATTTTTTCCACTCTTAAATACGTTTCATGCAGCGCGTCATTCGCCAGGTCTTCCGAACCCAGGCGGCGCTGCAGGTGGCGGCGAAACTGTCCATAGCGTTCCAGGAACAGTTTGCGCAAGGTAGCTTTCAGCAATTCCGGCATGCTCAGCCTGCCCCGGCCAGGCGCAGATACGGTGCGCAATCGGCGGCCGGATCGGGCCGCGGCGTCAAGAGTATCGTCAGCGGCTGCGGCAGGCCGACGGGTGGCGCGCCATCCATCAGCAGGCTGCGCAGGCGCTGCAGCACGGCGCTGTCGCGCTGCGCCACGCCGCTCGGTTCAAGCACATGCACCTCGCGCACCTTGCCGCGCTCATCAAGCCACAGCTGGAAGGCCAGGCGGTAGCGGCCGAAGGCATCCGGGTGCAAGCGGCACAGGGCGCGCGTGAGGGAACGCTGCAGCACAGCCGCATACGCTTGCAGCCCCGGCGTGGCGGCGACGGGTTCGCCCGGCGTCGCCAGTGCCGGCGCCGGTGCTGCACCAGCCAGCGCCAGCAAGGTAAACGCATTGCTGCCGCTGAAACGCGCACCCAGTTGCGTGCCCGCCAGCAAGCGCTGCAACGCCTCGGCCGGCGTGTAGTCGCCGCGCACGGGCGCGGCCATGCGTCCCGCCGCCAGCTGGCTGCTGACCAGCACGGAATAACCGGTCACTTCGCCAAACGCCACCAGGGCAGCGTCAAGCGGCTGGGCGGCCAGGTCAAAACGCAAGGTCGCGGCCGGCTGGCCATCCTCATCGGCGGCGCCCGCTGCCGGACACACGAAGGTCATCCATGTCATCAGCAAACAGGCGGACAGGGCCAGGGCGTTGCCCGTTGCGGTGCGGCGGTGGGTTCGTGTCATTTTCCAGGGAAACCAACGAGAGCCTGCAGTTAAGATGTCTTGTCTGCAATGTTGCCGGCAGAATGGCAAGATAGTAGCTTCACAAAATGACCACTGCATGACATGAAGTCATCGTCCTGGCCCGCGTGTGTCATCGCCGCGACACATGGGCTTGCTATGCTGGCGACTCATTCCACCGCTGCGGGAGCCAGCATGGCGCGCCTGTTTCTGTCTGTTTTTATCCTTGCTTGCGTCCTCCCGCCCGCGCAGGCGGACGAGCACACCGTCGTCGTCACGCCCGGCAAAACGGATGGCGCTTGCGTCAGCGTCGACAGCGCGGGCCGGCGCGTGCAATCGATGGCTTGCATGAATGAAAAACTGCTGCCTGCGGGCGAGGGCGCCAGCCGGCAAGCGCCCAGCCTGTCGACGGCGGAGACGAACTTGCAGCGGCCGTCGAACCAGCTCGGCCTGTACAACCGCGCCGCGCTGGAACACCGCATGGGCAACGCCTTTGGCAAATCCGTCACGCCGCAGCGCCCGCCGCCGCCAGCGCCCGTCAGCCCGCTGCTGCCGCCCCCGCTGCCACCGCGCTGACGCTGTTGTCAACGCACAGTCCATTTGCGCTGTCAAGATTGCGCAATCGCGCCGATTGCGTATCATTCCAGGCTTGATCGCTCTGGAAACAACCATGCTGCCCACTATCGAACAACGCCTTGCCCTTGAACTTGCCGCCAAACCGGTGCAAGTTGCCGCCGCCATCGAACTGCTCGACGAAGGCGCCACCGTGCCCTTCATCGCCCGTTACCGCAAGGAAGCGACCGGCGGCCTCGACGATATTCAGCTGCGCCTGCTCGAAGAGCGCTTGCGCTACCTGCGCGAGCTGGAAGAGCGGCGCGCCGCCATCGTGGCCTCGATCACGGAACAGAACAAGATGACGCCCGAGCTGCTCGACGCCGTCATGCACGCGGAAGACAAGACGCGCCTGGAAGACCTGTATCTGCCCTACAAGCAGAAGCGCCGCACGAAGGCGCAGATCGCCATCGAAGCGGGCCTGATGCCGCTGGCTGACGGCTTGCTCGGCAATCCCGAGCTGACGCCGGAAATGGAAGCGGGCAAATTCCTGCGCGACGCGTTTACTAGTGCCGACGGCAACAACCCGGGCGTGGCGGACACCAAGGCGGCCCTCGACGGCGCGCGCCAGATTCTGATGGAACGTTTCGCCGAAGACGCGACCTTGCTGCAAACCTTGCGCGAATACGTGCAGGAACATGGCATCGTCGAATCGAAAGTGGTGGAAGGCAAGCAGGACGAAGGCGAAAAATTCGCCGATTATTTCGATTACTCGGAAACCATCTCGACCGTGCCATCGCACCGCGCGCTGGCCCTGCTGCGCGGCCGCCGCGAAGGCATCCTCGACGTCACCCTGCGCCTGGATACGGAGGCGGAAAAACCGAAGTGGGATGCGCCGCACAACCCGTGCGAAGGCCGCATCGCCGCCCGCTTCGGCATCAAGCAACAAGGCCGTCCGGCCGACAAATGGCTGGCCGACACAGCGCGCTGGACCTGGCGCGTAAAAAGCTTCATGCACCTGGAAACGGAACTGATGGGCGCGCTGCGCGAACGTTCGGAACTCGACGCCATCAACGTGTTTGCCACCAATTTGAAGGCGCTGCTGCTGGCCGCGCCTGCCGGCCAGCGCGCCACCATGGGCCTCGACCCTGGCTTGCGCACGGGCGTCAAGGTTGCTGTCGTTGATGCCACCGGTAAAGTCGTTGACACGGCCGTGATCTACCCGCACCAGCCGAAGAACGACTGGGATGGCTCGCTGCACACCCTGGGCCGCCTGGCCGCCAAGCACAATGTGTCATTGATTTCCATCGGCAACGGCACCGCGTCGCGCGAAACGGACAAATTGGCGCAGGACTTGATCAAGCAGCATCCGGAAGCGAAGATGACGAAGATCGTCGTCTCGGAAGCGGGCGCGTCGGTGTATTCGGCGTCCGAGTTCGCCTCGAAGGAATTGCCGGACATGGACGTGTCCCTGCGCGGCGCCGTCTCGATCGCGCGCCGCCTGCAAGACCCGCTGGCCGAACTGGTGAAAATTGATCCGAAATCGATCGGCGTGGGCCAGTACCAGCACGACGTGAGCCAAAGCCAGCTGGCTCGCTCGCTCGATGCAGTGGTGGAAGATTGCGTGAACGCCGTCGGCGTGGATGTGAACACGGCGTCGGCCCCCCTGCTGGCGCGCGTCTCCGGCCTGTCGGCCAGCGTGGCGCAAAGCATCGTCACCTACCGCGACATGAAGGGTGCGTTCACCTCGCGCGCGGCATTGAAGGCCGTGCCGCGCCTGGGCGACAAGACCTACGAGCAGGCAGCCGGCTTTTTGCGCGTGATGGGCGGAGAAAACCCGCTGGACGCCTCGGCCGTCCACCCGGAATCGTACCCGCTGGTGGAAAAGATCCTGGCTGACATCAAGAAAGATATCAAGGCTGTCATCGGTGAAACGGCCCTGCTGAAAACCTTGAGCCCGGCAAAATATGCGGATGAAACGTTTGGCGTGCCGACCATTTCCGACATTTTGAAGGAACTGGAAAAGCCAGGCCGCGATCCGCGTCCGGAGTTCACCACCGCCACCTTCAAGGAAGGCGTGGAGGAAATCCGCGACTTGCGCCCGGACATGATTTTAGAGGGCGTGGTCACCAACGTGGCCGCCTTTGGCGCCTTTGTCGACATCGGCGTGCACCAGGATGGCCTGGTGCATATCTCGGCCCTGTCGAGCACCTTTGTGAAAGACCCGCACACGGTGGTGAAAGCTGGGCAAGTCGTGCGCGTGAAAGTGCTGGAAGTCGATGAGAAGCGCAAGCGCATCGCCCTGACCATGCGCCTGACGGACAGCGCGCCGCAGGCGGGCAGCAAGCCGGAGCAGCGCGGCGACCGCAACGACCGCCGCAGCATGGCGCAGCACCAGTCGCAGTCGCGCAATGCGCCGGAACCGGCGGGCAGCATGGCCGCCGCGTTCGCCAAACTGCGCGGTTAAGCGGCATGGCCACCGGGCATGACCTTGTCATTCTGGCGGTGGACGCGGGCAGTGCCGAAGCGCAGCTGCTGCTCGATGAATTATCGGCAGCATTGCTGCGCATCAATGGCGACAGCGGCCGTTCCTCGTTCGACGTGGAAGCGGCCACGCCGCGCGGCGGCTTTTATATCGCCCGCGATACGGCTGGAGAACTGCAGGGCTGCGCCGCCCTGCGCCCGCTGGGTGATCCGCTCAGCGCCATAGGCGAACTCAAGCGCATGTATGCGCGCCCCGGCGCCACCGGCACGGGCGCGGCGCTGCTGGCGCACGTGGAGGCGCAGGCGCGCTTGCATGGCTACCAGGCCCTGCACCTGTCCACCCGCGTGGCGAATACCCGCGCCCTGGCGTTCTATGCCAGGCACGGCTATGCACCCGTTATTGCCTGGGGCAAATACGTGGGCGCCGCGCAATCGGCCTGTCTGGGCAAGAAGTTATAAGGCTCGGCGTGGCTGACTTGCCCGATTTATGACTTGAGCGCATACCCGCGCCGGCGTTTTCTTATAAAATGACGCCATCTATTTATTTACCCATCAGAGGCAGCTATGAGCGACGTACAAACCTGGATCAAAGAAACCGTGACGAGCACGCCAGTCGTGCTGTTCATGAAGGGCACGGCCCAATTCCCGCAGTGCGGCTTTTCCGGCCGCGCCATCCAGATCCTGAAAGCCTGCGGCGTGGAAAACATCGCTACCGTCAACGTGCTGGATGATCCGGAAGTGCGTCAAGGCATCAAGGATTACTCGAACTGGCCGACCATTCCCCAGCTGTATGTCAAAGGCGAGTTCATCGGCGGCTCCGACATCATGAATGAAATGTTTGAATCGGGCGAACTGAAGTCCCTGCTGGATGCCTGATCACCCAGCGCAGCGGCCACGGCGTATCGTCGTGGCCATCACGGGCGCCACGGGCGCAGTGTATGGCTTGCGGCTGCTGCAATTGCTCGGCGTTATCCCCGGCGTCGAGACGCATCTGGTCTTGTCCGATGCGGCCGTACTGACCCTGCACCAGGAAACGGGCGTGGGACGCAAGGAAATCGAAGCGCAGGCGCACGTGGTGCACAAGCTGCGCGATATCGGCGCGAGTATCGCCAGCGGCTCGTTCCAGTCCGATGGCATGGTCGTGGCGCCGTGCTCGATGAAGACCCTGGCGGCCGTGGCCCATGGCTTGTCGGATAATTTGATCACGCGAGCCGCCGATGTGGTGCTCAAGGAGCGCCGGCGCCTGATTTTGATGGTGCGTGAAACGCCGTTCAACCTGGCGCACCTGCGCAATATGACGGCCGTGACGGAAATGGGCGGCATCATCTTCCCGCCACTACCCAGCTTTTATCACCACCCGCAGAGCATTGCGGAGATGGTCGACCATACGGTGGCGCGCGTCATCGACCTGCTCGGCATCGAGCACGCCCTGGCGCCGCGGTGGAATGGTTTGAAAACTCCAGACCAGCCAGCAACAAACTAACAGACTACATCAGCAACTACGCACGTCACGATGCGTGACAAAAGCGTAGCGAGCGGCAGCGAGACTCGGCGCCCCCTTGTGGCCAAGAAGCGCAACCGTGCTCCAGCACGGGGGCGCCGAGCTGGTGAGCATCGCCGGCCGCAAAGCGTGACGCGCAGCAGCTTTGCTCAGGCATCCCTCATCTCTTGTCGAATTGCAGGGCACTGGCCTGCTTCAAATCCCTGGCTTCTTCAACCATCCTGCGGTGGGCGATCCGTTTGCGCATCACTTCCGCATGTTGCGCGGCAGTCATGGGAGGCACGGTCATCAAGTCCTTCAGCTGCGCGGTATTGCTGTAGTTACTTTTCATAAGACGGCTCAAATGCTCGGCTCCGTAGTGGATGAACTGGCTATTTCTGATAGTGATTATGCGCTGGTATTGGCCGCTGCGCCGCCGCAGGCAGGATTATTGTCAAATAATTCCGCTGCAGCGCAACATACGAGGTCTTATTGTGCGGCAAAATCATGTCTCCAGTATGACTCTGCGCAAATAAAAGATCAGAAGATGCGCCGCCAGCGAAAAGCGGACGGCGCCGGCCTGAACAGGCCTGGATGCTTACTTTTGGTAGTTGACGCGCACCAGCATGCGAATAAATTCACGCGCGATTTGACGATGATGTTCATCTAATCTTTGCAAATCGGCAATTAATTTCACATCGGCGGACTCAAAACGCGACAGGGCGCTGCCCGCATCGCCATTCGGCGTGGCGCTTTCCGGACCGCCAAACCGCAACCATTCCGCCGGCACGCCCAACCATTGGGCAATCATGCGCAATTTCTCTTGCGTCGGAATTGCTTCACCTACCAACCATTTCCTAGCTGCATGCACGGTAATCGGGCGCCGCGTCGAAACGGATATTGAATTCCCGGGCCAGTCTTGTCGGGCTGTCTGGAGAATAATGGGCGTTTTTGAGAGCCAACTGAAGTCGCTGGCTGAAGCTTTCGCGTTCGTTAGAAGAATTCATAGGTGTACTATTTCATGTTGTAACATGAAAGTCAGTTTCTTGAATGACCATACAGATTGTTACATTTGAAAATGGCATTAATTGACAATTAACACTCTGGCCGGCCTTTTCAGGGCAAAAACGGGGCCGAATTTTCTCTTGTTATCCTGCGTGGCTTCGGGTCAAATTCGCGGCTGGCCTTGAGTTTCGCACTGCAGCACGATTCAAAGCCTCGGTTTGGCATTACAACGTACGGTATCGGATAATGCCCGCCTCTACCGGTAAGTGCAATGCCCATGTCATACAATTTCTTATAGACAAAGTTTTCAGAAGCGCCATTCTGTTTTCAATATGGAAACAAACAAGCCGACGTTTTCATTGTGAAACGTTGTTTTTCGAGCGTGCCGCCTGGCAAAACTCAGGCTTCAAAAAATGTTACTGCCATCGTAGCGAAAACATTGTCGCCGTTACGCCAGGAAAGCTCTTTTTGGTGTCATGTTGGCCACCAACTCTCGATCTTAAGCCCGTTTGTGCGAGAAGAATCAATTTATTTTCAGTAACTGTTGTCTGATTCACCAAATTGCCACAGCGGCGCCGCATTTTTCCTTGTTGCAGCATGGGCCAGGCACGCTACAATAGTATTGACGTTGACGTAAACGGCACTTTGCCACCTTGCCTGCCTTGCAGCGCCCCATCTTTCTACCGACCGCCCATGCAACCAACACCGCCCGCCTCCATGACGACCTATACCATCACCGAACTGGCGCGGGAATTCGACATCACGGCCCGGGCCATCCGTTTCTATGAAGACCAGGGCTTGCTCAGCCCGAAACGCGAAGGCGCAGGCGGGCGCAACCGTGTCTACACGCCGCGCGACCGCACGCGCCTGAAGCTGACCCTGCGCGGCAAACGGCTGGGCCTGGCCCTGTCGGAAATCAAGAGCCTGGTCGACATGTATGAATCGCCGAAGGACACGCGGGCACAGATGGACCGCTTCCTGGGCGTGCTGGCACAGCACCGCCAGACCCTGGAACAGCAGCGCATCGATATTGAAATGGCCCTGGCGGAAATCAGCTCGCATGAAGCAGCGTGCGCGCGCATGCTGGCGGACTTGAATATGGAGAAGGCCCAGACAGACTAGGCGGGCAGGCGGCAAACACTTGCCGCGCGCGCTGCCTTGCGCACACTGCTTAACGTTTACGTAAACGTCACAACTGAGTATCATAGCTTCACTGACCCGGCATCCATGACCGCCACACTATAACGACGAGGACGACATGCTCCATCTCCCAGGCTTGACCTTTGACCACGGCGAAGACATCGCCTCGCTGCGCGAAGCGATCCAGCAATTTGCCGCCGCCGAAATCGCGCCGCGCGCGGCCGAAATCGACCGCACCGACCAGTTCCCCATGGATTTGTGGCGCAAGATGGGCGACATGGGCCTGCTCGGCATCACTGTCAGCGAGGAATACGGCGGCGCCGGCATGGGCTATCTGGCGCACATTATCGCCATGGAAGAGATCTCGCGCGCCTCGGCCTCCGTCGGCCTGTCCTACGGCGCCCATTCGAACCTGTGCGTGAACCAGATCAAGCGCAACGGCACGGCCGAGCAAAAAGCCAAATACCTGCCAAAACTCATCACGGGCGAACACATCGGCGCCCTGGCCATGTCCGAGCCGAACGCCGGTTCCGACGTCGTCAGCATGAAACTGCGCGCCGACTTCAAGGGCGACCGCTGGGTCTTGAACGGCACCAAGATGTGGATCACCAACGGCCCCGACGCGGACGTGCTGGTGGTGTACGCGAAAAACGACCTGGAAGCGGGTCCGCGCGGCATGACGGCGTTCCTGATCGAAAAGAATTTCAAGGGTTTTTCCATCGCGCAAAAGCTCGACAAGCTGGGCATGCGTGGCTCGCACACGGGCGAACTGGTGTTCCAGGATTGCGAAGTGCCGGCCGAAAACGTGCTGGGCGGCCTGGGCAAGGGCGTCAATGTGCTGATGTCGGGCCTGGACTTCGAGCGCACCGTGCTGTCCGGCGGTCCGCTGGGCATCATGCAGGCTTGCATGGACCTGGTCGTGCCTTACGTGCACGACCGCAAGCAATTCGGCCAACCCATCGGCGAATTCCAATTGATGCAGGGCAAACTGGCCGACATGTATTCCACCATGATGGCCTGCAAGGCCTATGTGTACGCCGTCGGCCAGGCCTGCGACCGCGCCACCACGCCGGAAGCCGTGCGCCAGTTGCGCAAGGACGCGGCCGGCGCCATTCTGTATAGTGCGGAGAAAGCCACCTGGATGGCGGGCGAAGCGATCCAGGCACTGGGCGGCAACGGCTACATCAACGAGTTTCCTGCCGGCCGCCTGTGGCGCGATGCCAAGCTATATGAAATCGGTGCCGGCACCAGCGAAATCCGCCGCATGCTGATCGGCCGTGAATTGTTTGCTGAAACCAAATAAGCACGCACCGGGTGCGCGGATGTCGACTGGGTGATGCGCCAACCATGCGAGCAGACACATGACGCAAATCGCCTTCCCCAAATTGCTTTCTTCGCAGATTGCATTCGATATCGCGCGCACCATCCGCGACGGCTTCGACAAGCATTACCGCCTGTTCCGCGCCACCAGCCAGCAGGCCAAGCACTATTTCGAGCAGGGCGCCTGGGCCGCGGCGCAGCAGGCGGCCCGCGACCGCATCGACTTTTATGACAAGCGGGTGCAGGAATGCGTGCAGATGCTCGAAGATGAGTACGAGGAGGCGGAGTTGACGGACGAAGTGTGGCGTGAACTCAAGCTGCACTACATCGGCATGCTGACCGACCACAAGCAGCCGGAACTGGCGGAAACCTTCTTCAATTCCGTCTGCTGCAACATCTTGCACCGTACCTATTTCCACAACGATTTCATTTTCGTGCGCCCCGTCGTCTCGACCGAATACATCGAAACGGCCGGGCAGTCGCCCACTTACCGCGTGTATTACCCCGGCAAGGATGGCTTGCGCGCCACCTTGCGGCGCAGCGTGACGCATTTCCAGCTGGACTGCGCATTTGCCAACCTGGAACGCGATGTGATCCAGGTGGAAAGCCGGCTGCACCAGCTGTTTGGCGGCGACAGGCTGGAACCGAACCACCAGATCCAGGTCCTGACGAGCTTGTTTTACCGCAACAAGGGCGCCTACCTGGTGGGCAAGGGCATCAACGGCAACCGTGAATATCCGTTTGTCGTGCCCATCCTGCACAACCGTCACGGCAAGCTGGTGCTGGACACGGTACTGTGCGAGCATGAGCAGATCGCCATCCTGTTTTCCTTTACGCGCGCGTATTTTCTGGTCGACATGGAAGTACCGTCGGGCTATGTGCAATTCCTGCGCAGCTTGCTGCCGCGCAAACCGCGCAGCGAAATCTATACGATACTGGGCCTGCAAAAACAGGGCAAGACGCTGTTTTACCGCGATTACCTGCAGCATCTGAAACACTCATCGGACAATTTCGAGATCGCCCCCGGCATCCGCGGCCTGGTGATGCTGGTGTTTGCCCTGCCCTCGTTTCCGTATGTCTTCAAGGTCATCAAGGATTTTTTCCCGCCGCCCAAGGAAACCACGCGCGCGCAGATCAAGGAAAAATATCTGCTGGTGAAACACCACGACAGGGTGGGCCGCCTGGCCGACACGCTCGAATATTCCAACGTGGCCTTCCCCCGCGCGCGCTTCAGCGCTGAACTGCTGACCGAGCTGCATCATTTTGCCCCCTCCCTGGTCGAGGAAGACGACGAGCAGATCATCATCCATCACCTGTACATCGAGCGGCGCATGGTGCCGCTGAACATGTGGCTGAGCAATGCAGAGAAGGAAGGCCGCGAGGACCTGGTCGAACATGGCATCGTCGAGTACGGCAACGCCATCAAGGAACTGGTGGCGGCAAATATTTTTCCTGGCGACATGCTGTATAAAAACTTCGGCGTGACCCGTCATCAGCGCGTCGTCTTTTACGATTACGATGAGATCGAGTACATCACCGATTGCCAGTTCCGCGTCATCCCCGAGGCGCGCACGGAGGAAGAAGAAATGTCGGCCGAAGCGTGGTATCCCATCGGCAAGCACGATGTGTTTCCCGAACAATTCGGCACCTTCCTGTTGGGCAATCCCCGCATCCGCCGCTATTTCCTGCAGCACCATGCCGACCTGCTGACGGCCGCCTACTGGCAGGCGCGCAAACAGCGCATCCTCGACGGCCATATCGAGGACGTTTTCCCGTATCCGCAACACATCCGTTTCTGTCATTCATCCCCACACTTACCGGAGATCCACCATGCATGATCCAGTCGTAATCGTCGGTGCCGCGCGCACCCCTATGGGCGCCTTCCAGGGCGACTTTGCCAACGTCACCGCCAGCGACCTGGGCGCCGTCGCCATCCGCGCCGCCGTCGAGCGCGCCGGTGTCGCCCCCGAGGCCGTTGAACACGTGTACTTCGGCAATTGCCTGATGGCTGGCCAGGGCCAGGCGCCCGCGCGCCAGGCCCTGCGCAAGGCTGGCTTGCCGGACTCCACCGGCGCCGTGACCCTGTCGAAAATGTGCGGCTCGGCCATGCAGACGACCATGTTCGCGCACGACACCTTGCTCGCCGGCAGCGCCGACGTGGTGGTGGCGGGTGGCATGGAATCGATGACCAACGCGCCCTACCTGGTGCCGAAGGCGCGCGGCGGCTACCGCATCGGCCACGGCATGATCTACGACCACATGATGATGGATGGCCTGGAAGACGCCTACAGCCGCGACGAAAAAGGCAATGCCCGCTCGATGGGCACGTTTGCCGAAGAGTGCGCCAGCCAGTACAGCTTCACGCGCGAAGCGCAGGATGCGTTTGCCATCGAATCCGTGAAACGCGCGCAAGCGGCCACCAAGGATGGCAGTTTCGAGTGGGAAATCGCGCCAGTCACCGTGTCCGGCCGTGGCGGCGACACCATCGTCAGCATCGATGAAGGCCCGCAAAAAGCCCGCCTGGAAAAAATCCCGACGTTAAAAGCCGCTTTCAAGAAAGACGGCACCATCACCGCCGCCTCGTCCTCGTCCATCAACGATGGCGCGGCGGCCCTGGTGCTGATGCGCGAATCGACGGCGAAAAAGCTCGGCTGCACCGTCATCGCCAAAATCCACGGCCATGCCACGCATGCGCAGGCGCCGAACGAATTCACCACGGCCCCCATCGGCGCCGTCAAAAAACTGTATGCCAAGACGGGCTGGAGCAGCAGCAACGTCGACTTGTTCGAGATCAATGAAGCGTTCGCCGCCGTACCGATGGCCGCCATGCACGACCTCGACATTCCGCACAGCAAGATCAACATCCACGGCGGCGCGTGCGCGCTGGGCCACCCGATCGGCGCCTCGGGCGCGCGCATCATCGTTACCCTGCTGGGCGCCTTGAAAAAAACCGGCGGCAAGCGCGGCGTGGCGGCCCTGTGCATCGGCGGCGGCGAAGCGACGGCAATGGCGATCGAACTGGTATAAGCTAGCCCTGAACACGGGCGCGCACCACGGTTCACGGTGCGCGCCTTTCATTTTATTTTCAGGGAGAAAACATATGCCAACCGCATTGATCATCGGCGCCTCGCGCGGCATCGGCCACGAAATGGTGCGTCAATACCGCCAGGATGGCTGGCGCGTTATCGCCACGGCCCGCACGCCGGACGCTTGCGAAGCGCTCAGGCAATTGGGTGCCGAAGCGCACCAGCTGGACGTGACGGACGTGGAAGGCTGCGCCGGCCTGGGCTGGAAGCTCGACGATGAAAAACTCGACGTGGCCATCCTCAACGCGGGCGTGTATGGCCCGCGCCATGACGGTTTTCCCGCGCAAGAAGATTTCGATGCCGTCATGCACACCAACGTGCTGGCCGCCATGCGCCTGCTGCCGATACTGGCGCCGCTGGTCGCCAACGCCAAGGGCAAGCTGGCCGTGCTGTCCTCGCACATGGGCTCGCTCAGCGAGCGGGGCAATCCCAGCGGTTCGCTGTACCGCGCCAGCAAGGCGGCCTTGAATTCCGTGCTGATCGACACGTCGCTCGTGTACGGCCCGCAAGGCGTCAGCTGCGTGGCCTTCCATCCGGGCTGGGTACGCACGGACATGGGCGGCGCCGGCGCCGATATTTCGCCCGAGGAAAGTGCTGCCGGCATGCGTGCCACCCTGGCCAGCCTGCCAGCCACGGACAAGGCCGTGTTCCGCAACTACGATGGCAAACCCATCGGCTGGTAATTCCGCCAGACACTATAAAAAATACGAGACGACGTCCCATGATACTCAATGAAGAACAATCGATGATCCAGGAAGCGCTGCGCAGTTTTTCGCGCGAGCGCCTGGCGCCCAATGCGGCCCGCTGGGACAAGGAACATCATTTCCCGAAGGAAGAATTGCAGGAACTGGCCGCGCTGGGCGCCTTTGGCGTGGCCGTGCCGGAAGCGCTGGGCGGCGCCGGCCTCGACTACGTGTCGCTGGCCCTGGTGCTGGAAGAAATCGCCGCTGGCGATGGCGGCACGTCGACCATCATCTCCGTCAACAATTGCCCCGTGTGCAGCATCGCCATGATGTACGCCAACGATGCGCAAAAGGAACAATGGCTGCGCCCGCTGGCGCAAGGCGCCATGCTCGGTGCTTTTTGCCTGACGGAACCGCACACGGGCAGCGACGCCTCGGCCCTGCGCACCACGGCCACGCGCGACAGCAACGAGTATGTAATCAACGGCACGAAGCAATTCATTACCAGCGGCAAGTATGCCGACGTGGCCATCGTCATGGCCGTCACCGACAAGGCGGCCGGCAAGCGCGGCATCAGCGCCTTCTGGGTGCCGACCAATTCATCGGGCTACATCGTCGCGGGCCTGGAGCAGAAGATGGGCCAGCATTCGTCGGACACGGCGCAAATCCTCTTCGACAATTGCCGCATCCCGGCGGAAAATTTAATCGGCGAAGAAGGACAAGGCTACAAGATCGCCCTGTCCGGCCTGGAAGGCGGACGCATCGGCATCGCCTCGCAAGCCGTGGGCATGGCGCGCGCCGCGTATGAAGCGGCGCTCAGCTATGCACGCGAGCGCGAAAGTTTCGGTAAACCCATCTATGAACACCAGGCCGTGCAATTCCGCCTGGCCGACATGGCGACGCAGATCGAAGCGGCGCGGCAATTGATACGCCACGCGGCATCGATGAAGGATGCGGGCTTGCCGTGTTTGAAAGAAGCGGCGATGGCCAAGCTGTTTGCCTCGGAAATGGCGGAAAAAGTATGCTCGGACGCCATCCAGGTGCACGGCGGCTACGGCTATGTTTCCGACTTCCCCGTCGAACGCATCTACCGCGACGTGCGCGTGTGCCAGATTTACGAGGGGACCAGCGATATTCAGAAAATCTTGATCGCCAGAGCTTTATAAAAAGTAGTAAAAGCCTCGGCGCTTTTAGAAACCGTAGCGAGCAAGCTCGATATCGGATTGAGTAACGCAGCCGTACTTTGGTACGGCGAGTAACGCCGATTCGATAGCGGGCTGCGCAGTAGGTTTATAAACGCGCCCACCAGACGAAAAAAAAGCCCGCTAGCGCGGGCTTCGTTCCAATGTATTACCAATGCTTTAATCGTGTCATGGACGCCAGTGCTATCTGCAAAGTGCCTCCTGATTTTCGGACTCCCATGCTATCTGCATGGTGACTCCAAGTGTAAAATCGACCATCGTATCCGGAATTACAAAATCCATTTCTTCGCACTGTCACGCCATCGACATTACACCTGTCGGTCGCCGCGCTGAAACTGGATAGTGAGACTATTTGCAAGCAAATCTCAATCACTGAACGGAGTATAGCACAGCTTTTTGTGCGATGCAACAACGAATTGAAGCCATACTTTAAATCAAGTCCGTAGCGCCAGTGGCTTGTCTTCTTCGCCGCCACGCGCCACTCTTTCGTACTCGGAAATGACTTGCGCCCCCAGCAGCAGCAAGGTGGCGCCGATTTCCAGGCTGAACATGACGACGATGGCCGTCGTCATCGAGCCATACACCACGTTCACCTGCGACAAGGTGGAAAAATACCAGACCAGCACGTGGCGGGCGATTTCCCACAGCAAGGCCGCCGTCACGCCGCCGATCAGCGCATGCGTGATCGACAGCCGTCCCACGGGCATGACCAGGTAAATCGAGCTGAGCACGAGGATTTCGCCCGTCAGCCCCAGCAGATACAGCAGCACGCCCGACACCCCTTCCAGGCCCCAGTCGTGGCGCAGGAAGCGCACGCTTTCCTCGCCCATCACTTGCAAGCTGCCCGCCACCAGGGTAATCAGCAGGATGCCCACGCCCAGGCACAGGATATAGCAGTACGGCAAGATAGCGGAAATCAGGAAATGGCGGCGGCGGATGGCCACGCGGTGAACGAATATCACGCTCATGGCGTTTTCCAGCACGGTAAACGCCAGCGAGCTGAAGAAAAGCATGGTCAGCAGCAGCAGCCAGCCGATCACGCCCCGGTTGTTGAGGAAATGCGCGACTTCCGCCACGATGGCCTTTGACTGGCCCGGCACCAGCCATTCCAGATAATGGCCTATGGTTTGCAGCAATTCATCCTGCGCGATCACGTGCGACAGGGCCACCACCACCAGCATCAGCAGGGGCACGATGGAGAGCAGCGAGTAATACGCGACGGCACCCGCCAGCAGCAAGCCCTGGTTGGCGCGAAAGCCCTTCAGCACCTGCAGCACGAAGGCCAGCGGATGGCTGAGAATGTACGCGCTGGCGCGGCGGTTGATCATGGTAAAACCGTTCAAGGATGCCGGCCTGGCCCGATGCCTTGCCGCACAGGTTCCCAGCATACTGACAATCGCCGCGCCGCGCCGTGCGCGAGCGAACACAGACTAGGTGACGGCCGCTTCCAGCAGGGTCAAGGTTTGCCTGTCCGCGTCCAGGGTGGCCAGGATGCCCATCGGAATGGTGAACTGGTGGCGGATGTGGCCGAACGAGTAGCCGCTGACGGCCGGCACGCTCAAGGGCTGCAAGTGCTGGTCCAGGGTGGCGTTCAGGGTCAGCGAGGTGTCGCCCTCGGCCGCCTCGCAATGCTCGAAGATGCCCAGCATCAACGCCGCCGCCTGCTTGAAGCCGACGGACAGGTCCAGCTGGCACAGCATGCGGTCGATGCGGTACGGCACTTCGTTAATTTCTTCGAGGAACAGGATGCGCTCGCGAAAATCGGCCGCATACGGCGTGCCGGCCAGGGCGCTGACCATGCACAGGTTGCCGCCCGTCAGCCGTCCCGTGGCCTGGCCGCCATGCACGGTGCGGATGGCAAAGTTCGGCTGCGTCTGCGCGCGGCGGTGATTCTCCAGCGCCATCGGGATCGTGTAGTTGTCTTGCGGCGCCATCAGCACGTTTTGCAGCTGCGTCACCGTGTAGTCGGAAAACGTCGACGAGGCCACGGGACCGTGGAAAGTCACCAGCCCCGTCTGCCTACCGATAGCCAGGTGCAGGGCCGTGATATCGGAATAGCCGATCAGCACTTTCGGGTTGCGGCGGATCAAGGCGTAATCGAGCAGCGCCAGCAGCGAAATGCAGCCGGAGCCGCCACGAATAGCCCAGATCGCCTTGACCTCGGGGTCGGCGAAGGCCGCGTGCAGATCGTCAAGCCGCTGCTGTACCGTGCCCGCATAGTTGCCGTGCACGGCACAAATATTGGCGCCCAGGCTGGCGCGCAGGCCCAGCGATTCGATATTGCGCACAGCCTTGGCGATGGCGTCCTCGTCCGTAAAACCGCCCGGTGCGAGAATGGCGACCAGGTCGCCCTGGCGCAGGCGCGCCGGTTTGATCAAAGAATGTTGCGCTTGCATGCGTTTGTCCTTCCCTTGCGCGGCCGCCGCCAGAGCCGGTGTGCCTGCCGCCCCCAGGGTGGCGGCCAGCAAGCCGCCAAAGCGGCGTCGGCTGAGATTGGTCTGACTGCTCATGCGGCCCTTTCCTGGAATAAAAACGGCGGCGCCAGGCGCCGCCGCTGAGAGTAGCACGCCGGCGGGATCGCCGCCGGCATGGCCGCCTTACATGAACTTGTACTTCAGCTGAAACGACAGCGAACGGCCACGCGGGTCGGCCACACGCGGGTCCCAGCCGGCACCCACCACTTCATCCACGTTGTGCGCGGTGAACGGTGGATCGCGGTCGAACAGGTTCTGGATGCCCACGGTGATGGTGGTGTTCTTGAAGCCCGTGTAAGTGCCCGACAGGTTATACGTCGTATAGCTGGAGACGTCAGGCTTGAAGCCCGGCGGCGGCGTACCCTTGCCGCCATTCGGCACCTGGTCCTTGTAGCCGGAGGCAAAACTCTGGATCAGCAAGCCGCTCCAGTCGCCGCGCGACACGCCAAAGCTGGCATTGTGTTTCCAGCGCAGGTACAGGTCACGCGTGTAAAACTTGCCGACCAGTTCCTGGTATTCCTGTCCCTGGTATTCCGCGAACTTGAAGCTGTCCATATACGTGCCGTCCAGGGTCGCCGTCCACTTCGCGTCCTTGATCTTGCCTTCGCCACGCAAGCCCACATCCAGGCCACGCACGCGGCTGCCTGCCGCATTGATCCAGCCGGCCTGCACATAGTCGATGGTACCGTCCGGCTTGCGGATGATGTACTGGTTCAGCGCCTGGTAGTTGGCCAGCACGATTTGCGGCGTGCGGTTCAGGATGCGGTCCTTGGTGTTGATGGCCCAGTAATCGAACGAGGCCGAGTATCCCTTGAATGGCTCGATGACAAAACCGACGCTGCCCTGCTTCGACGTTTCCGGCTTCAGGTTGACATTGCCGCCCGTTTTATAGTCGAGGCGGTCGATGGCACAGTATTCGGGCACGCCCGGATGCTGGGCACAACCTTGCTGGTCGATCACGCCGTTCGGCAATTCCTGGCTCAGCGAACCGGAATACAGCTGCTGGAAGCTGGGTGCGAGGAAACCCTTGCTAGCCGAACCGCGGAACAGCAGGAAGTCGGCCGGCTGGTACCGGAATGCCACTTTCGGGTTCGTCGTCGCGCCCACCAGACTGTAATCGTCGCGGCGGATGGCCAGCTGCATTTCCAGGTCTTTCAGCACCGGCACCAGCAGCTCGGCATACACCGCTTTCACGGTGCGGCTGGCATCTTTCAATGATGCATTGCCTGGCGCCAGCAGGATCTGGATGGCGTCAACGTCTTGCGCAAAGCTGTAGCCTTCGCGGCGCAAATCAAAGCCGGCGGCCATGGCCAGCGCCCCGGCCGGCAGCTGCAACAGCTCGCCGGAAACAGAGCCATCGATCTGCGTCAGGGTCGTCTTGCCGTGCTGGAAGTCGCCACGGAACTTGGTCGACTCGATCAATTGCTTGGCCGCTTCCGTCTGGCTCTGGCCCGGCCCCACCCATGGATTGATGATGCCCGTCGCCAGCGCCGCATACAGCTTGTCCGTGTAGGAATAGCCGTCCGTCAGCTTGGTCTTGGTGGAACTTTCGGCGCGTGAAATGCCGGCCTTGTAATCCCACTTGCCGAAGTTGCCTTCGAAACCGACCAGCACGCGGGCATTGTCGGTGGTGTTTTCCTGCGTGCGGTTGCCCACGTCATTGGCGCGCCATTTATACGAAATCGGCTTGGTGTTGTCGAAAGAAGGGATGTAGGCCGACAGATCCTGGTAATACGCGCCGCCGACAGGATACAGATTCTTGTTGGCAACGGTGGCCTGCACCTGCATCGGCGTCAAAATGGCCGTGGCCTTGGTGCGCGAGCCGAGTACCTCGACAAACATGCGGTGGTCGGGCGCCAGCTGGAAGGTGCCGCGCGACAGCAGATTGGCCCGTTCGACAGGGAATTGCAGCACATAGTCGGCGCCATAGTCGTAGGCGCACGAGTACGTGGTGCGCAGTGGCGAGGTGACATCCTTCCACAGTGCCGTCTGGTATTGCGACATGCCGGGGATGCTGTCGCACTTGCCCTGGAAGCTCAGCGGATTGGCTTGCAGGTATTTATTCGGATCGCCAGGCAGCTGGAACGAGGTGCCCAGCGCCGTGCCTGTGCCCGCCATCTGGTTGGCAAACGGCGTGCCCGTGGTATCGGGCGACAGGCCACGTTCCGGCTGGAAGCCGTTGACGAAGGAACGGTCGCTGCCGTTCAGGCGCAGGGCCTTGTCAACGGTCAGGCTGGCCATGATGTTGTAGCGGTCGCTTTCCAGCGAACCCGTGCCCGCCAACAAGGAGGCGCGGCGCGTGGCGCCACCGCCGGCTTGCGTGTCGTTGGTGGCAACGGACGCTTCCACGCCGCTGTAATTAGTTTTCAGAATGAAATTGATCACGCCGCCGATGGCGTCCGTGCCATAAATGGCCGAAGCGCCGTCCTTGAGGATTTCCACGCGCGAAATCGCGCCCAGTGGTATCGAATTCAAGTCGACCGACTTGCCGCTGGCACCATGCGTGGCGATGCGGCGGCCGTTCAACAGCACCAGGGTGCTCGACGGTCCCAGGCCGCGCAGCGAGGCGAACGACGCGCCGCCGCTGACCCTGTCGGCGTCGGCGCCAAAGACGTTATTGCCCGAAGTCATGTTATCGGCGCCCGTGCCATTCGCCGACAAGGTACGCACCAGTTGCTCGGTTGTCGTGATGCCCTGCTTTTCGATCTGGTCAAAGGTGATGACCTGCACCGGCAGTGCGCCTTCCTTAGCCACGCGCTTGATGCTGCTGCCCGTCACTTCGACCCGTTGCATCGCTGGCGGCGCCGCTTCCTGTGCCGCGACCGGCCCACTACCCCCATCAATGCCACCAACTGCGCTAGCTTTTTCAATTTCACAGGTCTTCTCCTTGTTGGGCAATCGAAACTTGAGTTATCAAGTCAGGCTGTTTTTCTCACGTCGCTTTGTCTGTCTCGCGGTACATTTTTTTATGACATTTGCGCATGACTTTATTTGTTTTCATTTTCAGAGTAGCGCGATGCCCGAGCCGCCAGCCAATGAAAAATGCTTTCCTAACCATAACCTTTAGGAATGAATGCCCTTTTCAACTGCATGGTCACTTGCCTGCGGGGCTACCCTTGGCGGTATCGACGTCCAGGTAGCGCCAGGACGTGAATTCCACGGGGTGGCGCCTGTAGTTTTTTAGCCACGGTTGCTGCAGGTCGGCGGAGATGGGATGTGTCAGCAGTACCCACGGCGTGTAGGCGTGGATCAGCTGAAACAGGTCGAAGTACAGACTGCGTCGGCGCGGCGTATCGGATAGCAGGCGCGCCTCCTCATAGCGTTTATTGTAATCGGGCAAATTGAAGCGGGCATAGTTAGCGCGGCCAACGTTGCCGCCATACAACAATTGCATAAAGTTATCGCCATCGGGGAAGTCGGCGATCCAGTTGGTCTCGAACATCTGCACCTTGCCCAGGCGCGACGCCTTGATGATTTCCGTCTTCTTGTCGCTTTTAAACTCCACGCGCAGGCCGATGGCGTTCAGGTTGCGACGCCACAGTTCATCGCGCAGCCGTCCTACCGTGCTCGGCTCCGTGTGCATGGTCAGGATCAGGGGCGTGCCATCGGGCTGCGTGCGGAAACCGTCTGCACCCGCCTTGTAGCCGAAGCGCTCCAGCAAGGCACGCGCCAGCGCCGGATCGTAGGCGACGGGGCTGCGGTAATCCTTGTCATGGCCCAGGACGTTGGGCGGCAGCGGCGATTGCGCCGGCAAGGCCAGGCCTTTTTTCAGCAGCGCGATATCTTCGCGGCTGTTGTAGCTGAGGGCAATGGCGCGCCGCAGGGCCAGCTTGTCCTTGGTGGTGCCGCCCAGCACCGGGTCATCCATATTCATCCACATGTAATACGTCTGCAGCACGGGAAAGCGCGTCAGCTGCAAGCCCTTGGCGGCCAACGCCGGCTTCAGCGCACCATTGAGCAGCACCATGTCCGTCATCGATTCGGGCACTTGCTCCAGGTAATCGAACTCGCCTTTCAGGAAGCCCAGCATGCGCGACTGGTATTCCTCGACGATGCGCACCTCGATGCGCTCGACCAGGGGCAAGCGCTTGCCTTCGAGCGCGGTGGCGATGACGCGCGCGTCAGGTGGCAGGGCCGCCAGCGCCTTGGCTTGGGTATGGAACACGGTGGGGCGGAAAGTCGGGTTGGCCTGCAGCACGATCTTGTCGCTGCGCTTCCACTCCTGCACCATGAACGGTCCCGTGCCCACGGGATGATTGCCGATCTGCCCCGCCGCAGGATACGCTTCGGCCACTTCGCGCGCCACCACGCCGGTGGCCGGCATGGCCAGGTAAAACAGGAAATTCGGGTCGACGCCGTTCAGGCGGATGCGCAGGGTGTATTTGTCCAGCGCCTGCAGGCCGGCGATCGGCGTGTCATAGCTGAATTTGCTTTTCAGGGCCGCATCGCCCACCAGCTTGTCTTCCAGCAAGAACAGCCACGGCGACTTCAGGGAAGGGTCATACAGCCGCGTCAGGCTGTACACATAATCCTGCGCCGTCACTTCGCGCGGCTTGCCCTTGAAGGCGGGATCGGGGGTGAAGAAGATACCGGGCTGCAAGTGAAAGATATACGTGCGCCCGCCATCTTCCACGGTGGGCATGGCACGCGCCGTATTGCCCTGCAGCTGTACCGGACGGGCCAGGTAGTCATAACGCAAGAGCGGATCGAAGATGTTTTCCATCAGGTTCAGGCTGGCCAGGTCGGAGGCCACGGCCGGGTCCAGCCCCGTCTCGCTGGTGCTCAAGAACAAGTGCAAGGTCTTGTTCGCGCGGGCATCGGCGGCGGCGTGGGCCGCTACAGTGAACAGCGTCAACAGGGCAAGGCCGGCGGCGCAGGCGGTTTTGCGTAAAAACATCATCAGTGATCCAGTGCAGACAAGGGTAACGAACGGCAATAAGCGACAGGCATCCCCCACACTACGCGGGCAAGCGACGGGGCGCCAATGAAAACAGGCTGCCAGCTTATAACTTTTTGGCATGCGATTGCTGCATTCTTTCATCAACTCGTATCAGGCTGCCCCTATACTTTGTTTGCAGACATTTTTCACTCCCGACACACAGAACTGATCGCATATGGCACTTAATTACATCTGGTCCGGCTTTTTCCTCGTTGGCTTCCTGGCCGCAGTGCTGCAGTGGCTGTTTCTCGGCGATACCGATATCTTCAAGCGCATCATCGATGGCACCTTCGAGACGGCGCGCATGGGCGTGATGGATATCGCCCTGCCGCTGGCCGGCGTGATGACCTTGTGGCTGGGCATCATGAACATCGGTGAAAAGGCGGGGATTGTCGGCTGGCTGGCGAAAGTGATCGCACCGTTCTTCTCGCGCATCTTCCCGGAAATTCCAAAAGACCATCCGGCCACGGGCCACATGGTGATGAACTTCTCGGCCAACCTGCTGGGCCTGGATAATGCGGCCACGCCGTTCGGCTTGAAAGCCATGGAAAGCCTGCAGACCTTGAACCCGAACAAGGAAGAGGCGACGAATGCCCAGATCATGTTCCTGGTGCTGCACACCTCGGGCCTGACCCTGATTCCGCTGGCCATCATGGCGCAGCGCTCGATCCTCGGCGCAGCCGATCCGTCCGACATCTTTATTCCCTGCATGATCGCCACGTATGTGGCCACCATGGTCGGCATCATCACGGTGTCCATCAAGCAGCGCATCAACCTGCTCAACCGTGTCGTACTGGGCTGGATGGGCGGCATGACGAGCGCCATCGTCGCCATGATCTGGTACTTCACGCAATACCTGACGAAACAGGAAATCGAGCTGGTCTCGAAGGTGGTCAGCAACCTGGTGTTGATCAGCGTCATCGCCATTTTCATCATCGGCGCCCTGCGCAAGAAAGTGAACGTGTACGACGCCTTCATCGAGGGCGCGAAAGGCGGCATCCAGACTTCCATCACCGTCATTCCCTACCTGGTCGGCATGCTGGTGGCCATCAGCGTCATCCGCAACGCGGGCGTGTTCAATTTCCTGATGAGCGGCATGAACTGGTTCTTCGCCAACCTGGGCATCAATACGGATTTCGTGCCGGCCCTGCCGACGGCCATGATGAAGCCGCTCAGCGGCTCCGGCTCGAAAGCCATGATGATCGATGCCATGAACACTTATGGTGTCGACTCGTTTGTCGGCCGCCTGGCCTGCGTGTTCCAGGGCTCGGCTGATACCACCTTCTATATCGTGGCCCTGTATTTCGGTTCCGTCGGCATCCGCAAGACGCGCTATGCCATCACGGCCGGCCTGATCGCCGATCTGGCTGGCGTGATCACGGCCGTCTTCGTGGCCTACGTCTTTTTCCACTAAGGAGCACCATGCTACGTCCTGTTCTGCTGGCTGCGCTGTTGGCCGGTCTTGGCCTGTCTACTGCCCAGGCGCAATTGCCCGAATCCGTCAGCCTGCTGCTGCGCGGCGCGAATATTCCAGAGGACGCCATGGGTGCCGTCGTCTTGCGCGGCAACACCACCGTACTGTCGCATGGAGCCGAGCGCAGCATGCAGCCCGCCTCCACCATGAAGCTGGTGACGACGGCCGTGGGCCTGGAGCAATTGGGCCCCATCTTCCGCGGCCGCACGGAGCTGCGCACCAGCGCCGATGTCATCAATGGCGTGCTGAAGGGCGACCTGATCCTGCGCGGCGGCGCCGATACGGATTTCAATGCGGACGTGCTGACGCACATGCTGCAAACCTTGCGTACCCAGGGCATCGTCAAGATCAAGGGCGACCTGATTCTCGACCGCCAGCTGTTCCAGCCGGCCCGGCCCGATATCGGCGCGCCGCCATTCGATGAGTCGGCCGAGTTCCGCTACAACGTCATCCCCGACGCTTTATTACTGAACACCAATCTGATCGACATCGACATCAGCGCGACAGATCGCAAATTGACCTTCCAGATGCAGCCGGCGCTGGAGAATGTCAGCATCACCAGTGACATGAAGCTGATCAAGGGCAATTGCGCCAGGTGGGAAGATGGCTGGCGCCCGCCCGAATACCGGCGCGATGCGAGCGGCAAGCTGCAGGTCATCCTGCACGGTACTTTCCCGCAGAATTGCAGCAAGTCCACCAGCGTCAATGTGCTCGACCGCAATGACTATGCGGAGCGCTTGTTCCGTGCCACCTGGAAACGCCTGGGCGGCACCATCACGGGCACAGTGCGCGAAGCGCCGGCGACGGGTTTGCCGCCCACGGCCGAACCGGTCGGCACGCGTCTGCTGGCCGACCATGTGGCACGGGCCTTGCCGGAAGTGCTGCGTGACATCAACAAAACGTCCGACAACACCCTGGCCCGTACTTTATTTCTGAGCCTGGGCAGCCTGCAAAGCGATGGCTGGCTGGGTAGCCGTCCCATCGCCATGACGGCGCCGGAAGACACGGCCAATCGGGCGCGGCAAGTCATCGATGCATGGTTCCAGCGGCACCATATCGCTACCCAGGGCATGCTGGTCGACAACGGTTCCGGCTTGTCGCGCACGGGACGCATTGCACCGGCGCAGCTGGCCGGTGTCCTGCAAGCGATGCAGTACAGTCCGTGGGCGCCCGAGTTCCAGTCCAGCCTGCCCATCGCCGCCCTCGACGGCACCATGCGCAAGCGCCTGCTGAACACCCCGGCCGCCGCGCGGGCGCGCATCAAGACGGGAACCTTGAAGAATGTGGTGGCCATCGCTGGCTATGTACCCGACGCAAACAACCAGCTGTGCGTGGTGGTGGCCATGATCAATAGCGACCTGGTGGGCAACGGCAACGGCCGCGCCGCCGTCGATGCCTTGATCGAGTGGGTCGCCAGGAGTGGCGCCGCGCCGGTAGTGGCCGGTCAATAAAAGGCAGCAGTGATACAAAGGCAGCGCGCAGCGCTGCTTTTTTTCGTCTTTTGTATGGTTTGGCTACCCTGATCGGCTGGCGTTGCTGTCGGATGACGCGCGGCCTTGCCGCGCTAATCCGACCTACCCGACCCGGCCAGCGGTAAATCGACGTAGGTCGCTTAGCGCGCAGCGCGTAAGCCGACACCACCTGCGGCGTATCACGCAAACAAAACCACCAGACGAAAAAAACCCGCCAATTGCTTGACGGGTTTTTCTCTACTGCGAATAACAAGCCTGACGATAACCTACTTTCACACTGGTTGCAGCACTATCATCGGCGCAAAGTTGTTTCACGGTCCTGTTCGGGATGGGAAGGGGTGGGACCAACTTGCTATGGTCATCAGGCATAACTTGTACTGACGCTTGTCTCCTGTAGGACGACAAGGCCATGAATCTGGAAGAAGCAAAGATTGGGGTAATGACTGGTTGTATCAACACACACGCAACGTTGTACCGTCTTATCCTCTGTACCTGCTAAGGTTATAGGGACAAGCCGTACGGGCAATTAGTACTGGTTAGCTTAATGCATTACTGCACTTCCACACCCAGCCTATCAACGTCCTGGTCTCGAACGACCCTTCAAAGAGCTCAAGGCTCTGGGAAATCTCATCTCAAGGCAAGTTTCCCGCTTAGATGCTTTCAGCGGTTATCTCTTCCGAACTTAGCTACCCGGCAATGCCAC
>NZ_NRDQ01000051.1 GCF_002878455.1 Janthinobacterium sp. AD80 | reverse complement strand
TGCCGCCTGCATGGCGTGGCGGTGCCAGGCGCCATTCGCCGCCGCAGGCGACGCTGCCTGCAGCAGCGCCGGCGGCACGGTTTCATCGAGCACGGGGTCGAACAGGGCGCGCAGCTGCCGGTTCTGTTCACGCCAGGCGTCGACCCGGGCCGCATCGTCCGGATGCGCGCGCAGGTGGGCGTCGATGGCGGCGCGCTGTTCCTCGGGCAGGACGCCGTCGGCCAGGGCGTGCAGTTGCGCTTCGCTGATGGCTTGCGTAGTCATTTCACGACTTTCAGGGTGGGCACGCCATGGCCGCCGGCAGGGCGGCCGTCGAGCAGTGCGCGCAGTTTCTCGCGCCCGCGCGACAGCCGCGACATGACGGTGCCGACGGGGATGCCCAGGGTGGCCGCCACCTGCTCGTACGGCATCTGTTCCAGCGCGACGAGCAGGATCACTTCGCGCTGGCCCAGCGGCAGGCGGCCCAGCGCCGCATCCATTTCGCCGATGGCGATGGCTTGCCCTGGCGCGCGCTCGGGCGCGGGCAGCAGGGCATCGTCGTCGAGTTCCTGCAGCGGCGGGCCGGCGCGGCGCAATTGGTCCACGTGCAGGTTATGCATGATGGAAAACAGCCAGGGCCGCATCTCGCCGCTGCGCTGTTCCAGCTTGCGCCAGGCCCGCTCCACGGTGTCCTGCACCAGGTCGTCCGCATGCAGGGCGCCGGCCAGCGCGCGCGCATAGCGGCGCAGGCCGGGCAGACACGCTTGCAGCAGGCGGCTGTCCTCTTGCGTGGTCATGGTGGCGGGGGGGTGGAAGGCTCAGGGCTTGACGACGTGCCACACGTTCTTGAAGTTGTCGCCCGTCGCGTCGCCCGGCTTCTTGTCTTCCTTGTACAGGTACAGGGGCTTGCCCTTGTAGGTCAGCTGCATGGCGCCATTGTCTTCGCGCTTGATGCTGCCGTACGGGGCGGCGGGTGCCGCTTCGGTGGCGATGACGGCGGGCCAGGCCACCAGGCAGCCGCCGCTGCAGGCGCTCTTGCCGCTGTCGGCGACATCCTTGTCGAACACGTAGACGGTCATGCCGCTGGCATTGACCAGCATGCCGTTGGCGGGCATGGCGTCGGCGGCGAAGGCCAGCGGGGCGGAAAGCAGGGCGGCGAGGGCGGTGGCGGCGAAAGTGGTGGTGAAGCGCATGTCGGTCTCCTTGAGGTTGTTGAGGGCTTGCAAGGGATAGACGCCTGTCGCCCGCTATTTATTCCCGGGTCGGTGAACTATTTTTTCCGGCGCATGCAGGCTGGCCCACAGGTGGGCGGCGGCCATGGTACGGTGCGGCGCGTAGTGGCGCAGCCACTGTTCCGTGCGGGCCATGTCCGGCTTGACTTCTTCGCCGAGCAGCTTTTGCAGCGCGGCGCGGATGGCCACGTCGCCATGCAGCGAGCAGTCGGCATAGCCGTAGCCGCGCAGCAGCGCGTAATTGACGGTCCACGGGCCAATGCCCTTCACGGCCAGCAGCGCTTGCGAGATGGCCGACACGTCGCCGGAGGGCGGCAGCTCCAGCGACAATGCTCCATCGTTGACGAGATGCGCCAGGCGCAGCACGGTTTCCGCCTTGGCGCGCGAAAATTTACGGCTGGTCAGGTCCTCGATGGCCAGCCGCGCCACATCCTGCGCCTCCGGATAGCACCACAAGCCGCTGCTGTGCCGGCGCCCCGCCTGCAGAATGAAGGTACGTCGCAGGGCGATGGCAAACGGCAGGTTGATCTGCTGGCCGATGATGGCCCATGTCAGCGCCTCGAACGGGCTGGCCGATTGCACGATGCGCAAGCCCGGATTAAGCCGCACCAGCGGCGCCAGCAGCGTATCGTTGGCCGCCAGTTGCGCGAACGGCAGCGGGTCGATGCGCAGGCCGAGGATGTTCAGCAGCGCGCCATGCAGCGGCGCCTGCAGGCCGGTGTTGGCGGCGCCATCGATCTCGGCGCGGCAGATGGCCGCAGCGTCTGTCAACGCCACGTCCAGCGCCACGGGCACGCCTTGCAGCAAAATGCCCTTGCGCAGGCCTGTAGGCGTGACCTGCTCCGCCACGGCTTCCCCGTCGCGGCTGTGAAAGGCGATGACATCGTCGCGGCGGTAGCCGGCGGGCAGGGGGAGGATCCAGTGCAGCAGTGTCATGGTGGTCAAATCAGGGAAGGTAGCAGGGGCGCGCCGCTGGCGCATCTCGTTTCTTGCTTGTCCGGCTTCAGCGCGCGCAAATATCGGTGGTGGGCGGGCTCAGGGCGGCCGCGTGCTGGATCTGCAGGGCGGCCGGCACGCCATTTTTCACGGCCGTCAGTTCGGCCAGGATGGAAATGGCGATTTCGGCCGGCGTCTTGCTGCCGATGTACAGGCCGATGGGCGCGTGCAGGCGCGCCAGCTGGTCGGCGCTGACATCGAACTGCAGCAGCCGTTCGCGCCGCTTGGCATTGTTGGCGCGCGAACCGATGGCGCCGACATAAAAAGCGGGCGACTTCAATGCTTCCATCAGCGCCAGGTCATCGAGCTTGGGATCGTGGGTGAGGGCGACGACGGCGCTGCGGCTGTCGAGTCTTAGTTCCAGCACCACGTCGTCGGGCATGGCGTGCAGCAGGGGCACGCCGGGCACATTCCAGCCGCCGCGGTATTCCTCGCGCGGGTCGCAGACGATGACGTGGTAATCCATGGCCGTGGCGATTTGCGCCACAAAGCGCGACAGCTGGCTGGCGCCGATGATCAGCAAGCGCCAGCGCGGGCCATGCTGCGTGGTCAGCACGTCATTGTCCAGGGCCAGCAGGGCGCCTGGCGCGGCGCGCTGCAAGGTCACGCCGCCGGTATTCAGGTCGAGGCGGCGCTCGACCAGTTCATGGGCTTCCAGGCGCGCCAGCAGCTCGGCTACGCCGCTGTCCGCATGCAGCGGTTCGATGGCCAGTTCGATGGTGCCGCCGCAGGGCAGGCCGAAGCGGTGCGCTTCGTCGGCGCTGATGCCGTAGCTGACGATGTCCGGCCGCGTGCGCACGATGCCGTGCGTGCGCACCGTGTCGATCAAGTCGTCTTCGATGCAGCCGCCGGAAACGGAACCGACCACCGTGCCGTCTTCGCAGATGGCCAGGGTCGCGCCCACGGGGCGGGGACTGGAACCCCAGGTCTTGATGACGGTGACGAGTTCGCAGCGCTGCCCGGCGGCGAGCCAGGCGGCACAGGTTTTCAGGACTTCAAGGTCGATGCTATCCATGGGGTGCGCAGTGTGCTTGCCGTGCCGGGTCGGCAAAGTATGGAATATTCTTCAATATTGTGGCTATACTACGCTCTCCAACAGCCTGCGGAGAGATTTCATGTCAAACGACCACGAGACCCAAGACGACGGCATTCCCAAGTTCGGCAAGCTGCTCATCGCCCTCTTCCTGGCGGTAGTGTTTTGCGGCGCCCTCACATGGGTCATGGGCACCTACTTCCCCAACTTCCCCGGCGCCTGACCAAACCTGCTGCGTCAGGCGCCGCCTTGCTGCATCAGGTCTAAGGTTTCAACGGCTTCTTCGCCGCCTGCTTGGCGCGCACGTCGGCCACGGCGCGGTTGATGGCGGCCATGCGCGAGTTGGTGCCAGGGTGCAGGGCCGTGTAGCCGTTGGCGACCGTGGCCGGCACTTGCGTGGCCAGGCGCTGCCAGAAGCGTGCGGCGTTGTCGACGTTGTAGCCGGCGCGCGCCAGCAGGTAGATGGCCAGGGCATCGGCCTGGGCATCGAGTTCCTGTGGCATGGCCTTGATGCCGGCGGCGCCCGTCAGCATCGACACGTCGGGCTGCACGGCGCCCAGGCTGTCGATGATGCTGCCGGAAGTTCCTGCCGTGCGCTGGCTGCGCGCATGGTCGAGAATGTTGTGCGCCATTTCGCGGGCGATGACAAAGGCGATGCCTTCATCGTTCTGCGCCGCGTTGATCATGCCGCGCGTGAGCATGATGCGCGAACCGTCCGAATACGCGTTGATATTGTCCGCATTGCCCAGGGCGACGCGGAAGGCGCAGGCGCGCGTGACGGGAATTTTCAGGTCCTGCTGCTGGCCTTCGCGGGCGATGGTCATGTTCAGGCTGGCACTCTTGGATGCCAGCGGGCCGACGATGGCGCCGAACGGGCCTTCCGCTTTCGGGCCGGCCGGCAGCGGCTTGCCTTCGGCCGCCAGCAAGGCGTCGCCCTTGCGCAGTCCGGCGCGCGCGGCGCCGCTGCCAGGCAGCACGCCGGACACCTGCATCTGTTCGCCGTAACCGAGCGCCGCCTGTGCCGCGTCGGCATAGATGCCAGGGTAGGAATACTTGTTCTGGGCCGTGAAGCCCAGCAGGTTGCGCGCATACGTCTTGCACAGGTCCGCATTGTTGATCAGCAGGGGCGCCGAGACTTTCGACAGGCGGTCCTGCAGCGCCACCATCTTCACCAGTTCTTCCTGCGCCGCCTTTTGCTGCGCCGTGAAGGCGGGAGCGTCGGGCGCCGGCACCACGTTGAACGGGCCGCTGACATTCGTGCCCGGGGTGGTACAGCCGGCGAGAATGGCCGCGCTGGCCAGCAAAATGGGAGTGGCCAATCGGCGCAGCGAAGTTTGGGCTGGGATCAGATGGCGGAAACCTGGCATAAGTAAGTCCTTAATGTTTGCCGGTGCTGCCGAAACCGCCAACACCGCGTTCGCTGTCGCCGAATTCCTCGACGACGTTAAAGCCCACTTGCAGCACCGGCACGATAATCAGCTGCGCCAGGCGTTCCATGGGATTGAGCGTGAATGCGCTCTGGCCCCGGTTCCAGGTCGATACCATCAGCTGGCCCTGGTAATCGGAGTCGATCAAGCCTACCAGATTCCCCAGCACGATGCCGTTTTTGTGGCCCATGCCGCTGCGCGGCAGGATCATGGCCGCATACGACGGGTCGCCGATGTGGATGGCCAGGCCGGTGGGAATGAGCACCGTCTGTCCCGCTTCGATGGTGATGGCGTCGTCGATGCAGGCGCGCAGGTCGAGGCCCGCGCTGCCCGGCGTGGCGTAGGCTGGCAGCAGTTCTTTCATGCGTGCGTCGAGGATCTTGATGTCGATATTTTTCATGAATCTGATTAACTAAGCTAAGTCGTATGGGTGGTTATTTGAGCAGCGAATTCTTGGCGATGCGCTTGGAGATTTCCGAAATCAGCTGGCGTGCCAGGTTCAGTTTCGAGGCGCGCGGCAGCACGGTATGGCCTTCTTCATCGAAGAGGATGATGGTGTTGTCGTCCTGGCCAAAGGTGTTCTGGCCGATGTTGCCGACCAGCAGGGGGATGCCTTTCTTTTCGCGCTTGGTCGAACCGAATTCCACCAGGTTTTCCGACTCGGCGGCAAAGCCGACACAGTAGGGGTAGCCGGCCAGGTTGGTGCGTGCCGCCACGGTGGCGAGAATGTCCGGGTTTTGCGCGAACTGCAGTTCCGGCACGGAGCCGTCGGCCTGCTTCTTCATTTTCTGCTCGCTGGCGTTGACGACACGCCAGTCGGCGACAGCGGCGACGGCGACGAAGACATGCTGGTCGTCGACGTGGGCCAGCACGGCATCGTGCATCTGCTGCGCGCTTTGCACATTGATGCGGCGCACGCCGAAGGGCGAATCGAGGGCCGTGGGGCCGGAAATGAGCAGCACTTCGGCGCCCGCTTCGCGCGCCGCGCGCGCCACCGCATAGCCCATCTTGCCCGAGGACAGATTGGTGATGCCGCGCACGGGATCGATGGCCTCGAAGGTCGGGCCGGCCGTCACCAGCACGCGCTTGCCGGCCAATACTTTCGGCTGGAAGGCGGCGATCAGTTCCGTCAGCAGCTGTTCCGGTTCCAGCATGCGGCCCAGGCCCGTTTCACCGCAAGCCTGCTCGCCGGCGGCGGGGCCAAACAGCTCGATGCCGTCATCGCGCAGCTGCTGCACATTGCGCTGCGTGGCGGGGTTCTGCCACATTTCCACGTTCATGGCCGGCGCCACCAGCAAGGGCAGGTGGGAAGGACGGGCCAGGCACAGGGTAGACAGCAGGTCGTCGCACACGCCATGCGCCAGCTTGCGCATGAAGTCGGCCGAGCATGGCGCAATCAGGATGGCATCCGCGTGGCGCGTCAGATCGATATGCGCCATGTTGTTGTCGATGCGCGGGTCCCACTGGCTGGTGTGCACGGGGTGGCCGGACAGCGCCTGCATCGTCACGGCCGTGATGAAGTGGCTGGCCGCATCCGTCATCACCACCTGCACCGAGGCGCCCGCTTTTGTGAGCGCGCGGCACAATTCCGCCGCCTTGTAGCAGGCGACGCCGCCCGAGAGTCCCAGGACGATTTTTTTGCCGGACAGTTCCATGCCGTTCTCCCGCAGTCGTGATTACTTGTTTACCCGGCGCAGTTCATCGATGATGAACAGGGCCGCGCCGATGCAGATGGCGCTATCGGCGATATTGAAAGCGGGGAAATGGCCCCAGCTTTTCCAGTGGAAGTCGAGGAAATCGACCACGTGGCCATACATCAGACGGTCGATGGCATTGCCCAGCGCACCACCGAGTATCAGCGCCAGGGCCCAGCAGAACATGCGCTGGCCCGCGTGCTTTTTCAGCAGGTAGATGATGTAGATGGCGGCCGCCAGGGCGATGCCGGTGAAGAAATAGCGCTGCCAGCCGCCCTGGTCGGACAGGAAGCTGAACGCGGCGCCCTTGTTATACGCGAGTACCAGGTTGAAGTACGAGGTGATGACCATCTCTTGCGCATAGCGGAAGGTCTTCAGGATCGTGATCTTGGTGATCTGGTCGAACAGGATGACGATGGCGGCGATGCCCAGCCAGGGCACCAGCGACGATGAGGAGGACGATTTCGATGAAAAACGGTTTTTAGTGGCCATATTTTTCCAGGGAAGATAAAGCCGCCGCTGCCCTTGCAGGCCGCGGCGGTGGGAGCGGGGCGGGAGTCATCCGGCCCCGGCTTGCTGTTTTAGGCGAAGCGGCGAACTTCGCCCTTGCCAAACAGGTTGCTGACGCAGCGGCCGCACAGGGTAGCATGCGCGGCGTCCGTGCCCACGTCCGCACGGTAGTGCCAGCAGCGCTCGCACTTCGGTGCCGTCGATGCGGCCACGACCACCTCTTCGGCCGCTTCGTCGGCCACTTCAGCCACCGTTGCCTGCGAGGTGATAAAGACGAACTTCAGGTCGTCGCCCAGGGTCGTCAGCAGCTTGTACTTCATCGGCGCGGCCTTGATCGTCAGCTCCGCCTGCAGCGAGGAACCGATGGCGCCCGAGGTGCGCAAGTCTTCCAGCTGCTTCGTCACATCCGTGCGCACGGCGCGCAGGGCAGTGTATTTCTCCAGCAGGCCGGCGGCGTCCGCCACTTCCGGCAGCTGCCACCAGGTTTGCGTGAAGATGGTTTCGTCGCTGGCGGCATACGCTTCGCTTCCTGCGAAGACGGCCCACGCTTCTTCTGCCGTAAACGACAGGGCAGGGGCCATCAGGCGCAGCAGGCTTTGCGTGATGTGCCACAGGGCGGTCTGCGCCGAGCGGCGCGCTTGCGAGCTCAGGCCGGTGGTGTACAGGCGGTCCTTCAGGATGTCCAGGTAGAAGCCGCCCAGGTCTTCCGAGCAGTAGGTCTGCAGTTTTGAGACCACCGGGTGGAATTCGTAGCGCGCGTAGTTGTTCTCGATCTGCTGCTGCAGCGAGGCCATGTTGGCCAGCGCATAGCGGTCGATCTCGAACATGTCCGCCACCGGCACGGCATCCGTGGCCGGATTGAAGTCCGACGTATTGGCCAGCAGGAAGCGCAGGGTGTTGCGGATGCGGCGGTACGATTCCGTCACGCGTTTCAGGATTTCGTCGGAGATCGACAGCTCGCCCGTGTAGTCGGTCGAGGCGATCCACAGGCGCAGGATGTCGGCGCCCAGGGTGTCGGAGATCTTTTGCGGCGCCAGGGTGTTGCCCAGCGACTTGGACATCTTCTTGCCTTCGCCATCGACCGTAAAGCCGTGCGTCAGCAGGGCTTTATATGGCGGACGGCCATTCAGCATCGACGACACCAGCAGGGAGGAGTGGAACCAGCCGCGATGCTGGTCCGAGCCTTCCAGGTACAGGTCGGCCGGGAATTGCAGCTGCGTCGAATGCGAACCGTGGCCTTGCGGGCCGCCCAGCACCGTCTGGTGCGTGGCGCCGGAATCGAACCATACGTCCAAGGTGTCCTTGTTCTTCGCGTAGATGGCCGCTTCGTCGCCGATCAGGTCTTTCAGATCGAGCGCCTGCCATGCCTCGATGCCGTCCTTTTCGATCAGCTTGGCCACCTGTTCCAGCAGCTCGGGGGTGCGCGGATGCAGGTCGCCCGTTTCCTTGTGCACGATGAAAGCCATCGGCACGCCCCACTGGCGCTGGCGCGACAGGGTCCAGTCGGGACGGTTGGCGATCATGCCGTGCAGGCGCGCCTGGCCCCAGTCCGGGAAGAACTCGGTCTCGGCAATGCCTTTCAACGCGGTTTCGCGCAGGGTCGCGCCGCCGTCTTTCGGCGTCACGTCCATGCCGGCGAACCACTGCGAGGTGGCGCGGTAGATGACGGGCTTTTTATGACGCCAGCAATGCATGTAGCTGTGGTCGAACATCTTGACTTCGAACAGGGCGCCCGCTTCTTTCAGGGCGGCGCAGATCGGCTTGGAAGCATCCCAGATGCTCATGCCGCCGAACAGGGGCAAGGTCGAAACGTAATTGCCGTCGCCCATGACGGGCTTGATGATGTCGTCGTCCTGCATGCCGTGCGCCTTGCACGAGATGAAGTCGTCCACGCCATACGCGGGCGCCGAGTGCACCACGCCCGTGCCGCTTTCGGCGGTCACGTAGTCGGCCAGGTACATCGGCGAGAGGCGGTCGTAGAAAGCGTCCGACGCGTGCAGCGGATGGCGGAAGCTGATGCCTTCCAGCGCGGCGCCGTCGCAGGTGGCGATCGTCGTGCCATCGAGCTTGAAGCGCGCCAGGCAGGATTCGACCAGGTCTTGCGCCAGGATCAGCAGCAAAGGCTGGCCGTCGCGCGTGGTTTCGACCAGCGCGTATTTCAATTCAGGATGGACGTTCAGCGCCTGGTTCGACGGGATGGTCCAAGGCGTGGTGGTCCAGATGACGACGAAGCCGTTTTCGGTCGGCAGTGTCGGCAGATTGAAGGCTTTGGCCAGCTTGTCGAATTCGGCGAACTTGAAGCCGACATCGATGGCCGGGTCGCGTTTGTTTTCGTATTCGATTTCAGCTTCCGCCAGCGCCGACTGGCAATCAAAACACCAGTTGACCGGTTTCAGACCACGGTAGACGTAGCCTTTTTCCAGCAGCTTGCCCAGCGCGCGCAGCTCGTCGGCTTCATTGCCGTGCGCCATGGTCAGGTAGGGGTTGTCCCATTCGCCCAGCACGCCCAGGCGGATAAAGTCCTTCTTCTGGCGCTCGACCTGCACGTTGGCGTAGGCGCGGGCTTTTTCCAGCACTTCGGCCGTCGGCAGGTTCTTGCCGTGCAGTTTTTCGATCTGGATCTCGATCGGCATGCCGTGGCAATCCCAGCCCGGTACATACGGCGCGTCAAAGCCGGCCAGCGAGCGCGATTTGACGACCATGTCCTTGAGGATCTTGTTGACGGCGTGGCCCAGGTGGATGTCGCCATTCGCATACGGCGGGCCGTCATGCAGGATGAATTTCGGACGGCCGGCGGCAGCCTTGCGCACGCGCTCGTAGATTTTCTTGTCTTGCCATTGCTGTACCCATTGCGGCTCGCGCTTGGCCATGTCGCCGCGCATCGGGAACGGGGTTTCCGTCATGTTGACCGGGTATTTGCTTTCTGGCTTCTTGTTCTGCTTGGGCGCGGCTGGCTTGTTTTGATCGGACATAGTCTTCTTTACTTGTATGGTGTAGATGTTTTGCAGCAGGTGTGTGGCGGCGGCGGGCGCCGCCAGGCGGCGGAGTTGGCCGGGGTCAAATTCGGTCGGTGGCGGTAATGGCGCTGCGGCGCTGCGCAAAATAGGCGCGTGCCTGGTTCGAGTCGCGTTCGATGGCGGCCGTCAGGGTGGGCAGATCATCGTATTTCTCTTCGTCGCGCAGCTTTTCCAGAAATTCCACGCGCACCAGCTTGCCGTAGCAGGACTGATTGAAGTCGAACAGATGCACTTCCAGCAAGACGCGGCCGCTGTCATCGACGGTGGGGCGCACGCCCAGGCTGGCCACGGCCGGCAGCGGTTGCGGGCCCAGGCCATGCACTTGCACGATGAAAATGCCGGACAGGGCGGGGCGATGCGCCACGCGCAGGTTCAGGGTGGGGAAACCCAGGGTGCGGCCCAGTTTCTGGCCATGGATCACATGGCCGGAAATGGCGTAGGTATGGCCCAGCAGCTGCGTCGCCAGCGGGAAATCGCCGGCGGCCAGCGCCAGGCGCACGGCCGACGAGGAAATGCGCGTGCTGCCATTCATCACGGTCGGTAACGTTTCAACGTGAAAACCGTATTGGCGGCCCGCTTCCTGCAGCATGGCCACGTCGCCGGCGCGCCGGGCGCCATAGCAAAAGTCGTCGCCGACCATCAGCCACTTCACGTGCAAGCCGTCGACGAGGACTTTTTCCGTGAATTCCTGCGGCGTCAGGGCGGCGAACTGGGCGCTGAAGTGCTCGACGACGACACGGTCGATGCCGGCGTCTTCCAGCGACTGCAGCTTGTCGCGCAGGTTGGCGATGCGTTGCGGGGCTTTCGACAGGTCGCCAGCGCGCTGCGCGAAGAATTCGCGCGGATGCGGTTCGAACGTCATCACGGCCGCCTCGATGCCGAGCTCGGTCGCTGCCTCGCGCACGCGCGCCAGCAAGGCCTGATGGCCGATGTGGACACCGTCAAAATTGCCGATGGTCAAAGCGCAAGGCGCGCGTGCCTGGGCATTGGGAAGTCCGCGGAATACCTTCATGGGAATCTGATGAAAAACTGTGCCAAAAGGGGGATTATACGGACTGTTTCAGGGATGCACAGCCGCAAGGGCGGCCTGAAGGGTAATTTCCCCCCTGAAATGGACAAAAAGCGTTGCCGGCAACTGAGCTGGCAACGCTTTTGGTATGGATTCAGTACACTCTCAACGTCGAACCCAAGCGTGGCGAGCGGCAGTGATTTGTGGCCGAGAAGCGCCACCGTACGCTGGTACGGTGAGCATCACAGGCCGCAAAGCGCGACGCGCGGTAGCTTGGGTGCGATGTCAATTACTTGTTCATCAACGTCCAGTAGCGTGCCAGGTCTGCCGCGCCATCCGTGCCTTTGACGGCTTTCAGCGCGGTGATGGCGTTGGATTTCTTGCCGGCGTGGATGTAGGCGATGCCCAGGTGCAGCTTGGCTTCTTCCGCGTACTTGGCGGTGCCCATTTTCACGGCGTCGTTCATCAGGGCCAGACCCTTCTCGGTTTGGCCGTCATACACCAGGGCGAAGCCCAGCTTGCTCAAGCTGTCGGCGTCCTTGTTCTTGACGTATTCCGCTTCCGACTTGGCGGCGTTGGCCTTCAGGTCAGCCTGGGTTTTCAGGGCAAGGTCTTTCAGGCGCTGGTGGCGGGCCGCATCGGCGCCGGTACCCAGCACGCCTTTTTTGTAGCCTTGCTCGATGATGGCCAGTGCTTCGCCCGGATTGCCTGCCTGCAGGGCCAGCTGGCTGATTTCCATGTATTCGGAAGGCTTGGTGAACAGGCCGTTGGCCAGGCGCAGGCGCTGCACGTCCAGGCCCAGGCGTTGCGAGAAGCCAGGCTTGCCCGATACGCGGTTCAGCAGGTCAGCCCAGTAGCTGGTCTTTGGATAGCTGGCGGCCAGTTTTTCCAGGGTGGCGACGTAGCCAGCCTTGTCGTTCTGCTTCAACTGGATGTTGGCCAGCATTTGCAGGCTCGCTTCCGAGTTGCCGCCGCGTGCCTGCAGCTCTTTTGCCGCTTCGGCGTAGTTGCCGCTGACGTAGTAGGTCTGGATCAGCAGTTCGCGCATCTGTGGATCTTCGCGGTCTTTCAGCGAGCGTTTGATCCAGGTGATGGTGTTAGGCCAGTCCTTGGCGCGGTAGTACATGCCGGCCAGGGCTTGCGTGAATTTCGGGGCTTCGGCGGCGCTCAGGCGGCCGGAGTTGATGACGGCTTCGAAGGCCTTGATGGCGGTACCGTTGTCGCCGGCGGCGGCAGCGGCCGAAGCGCGTACGCGTTCGATCTGGTAGCTTTCAAAGGCGGTCTTGCCGCCGACGCTGTCTGCTTCGCGCAGTTTGGCCAGCGCTTCCTTGTTTTTGCCGCTGCTAGCGAGTTTTTGTGCTTCTTGCAGTGGCTTGCCGACTTCGGCGCGCACGGTGTCGGCGGCATATGCCAGCGAGCCCAGGCCGATTACAGGAGTTGCTGCGGTAAAACCGATAGCGGCCATGACGAGGCCGAGATGAGCGAGACGAAACTTGGACATGAGAAAGTCTTTCAGTAAAAAGCGAATAGGCAGGAAGTCCTGCCTATTCGGATGTAAAGATAACCTGATTGCTACAGCTTACTGGAATTGCTCGTTGCCGACCAGACCGATTTTGGTCACGCCCAGACGCTGCGCCGACGCCATCACACCGGCGACGACTTTGTATTCCACCAGCTTGTTAGGACGCAGATGCACTTCTGGCTGGTCTGCTTGCGCAGCAACATTGCTCAGTTTGGCTTCCAGCGTATTACGATCAGGTACGACCTGATTGTCCCACAAGATAGTGCCATCAAAATCGACATCGATCGTGACGACCACTGGTTCGGTTGTCGGTGGCGGCGGGGTGCCGACCGGCATGTTCAGGTTCACCGAGTGGTTTTGCTTAGGAATCGTGATGATCAACATGATAATCAGCACCAGCATCACGTCGATGAGGGGCGTCATGTTCAGTTCCATCATTGGTTCCGGATCCGCGCCTGGAGCGCTTCCCGAACCGACATTCATACTCATAGTGTTTCCTTTAAGAAGTCCAACGAAGCACCGGGCGAAACTGCCGCCCGGCAAGCTTCCTTCAGTGGCGCCCCTGTGTTGCCGGGGCGCCGCTGTCAGTCGCTATCAGCCCTTGTCAGGTGGTTCGGTGATGAAGCCGACCTTCTGGATCCCGGCACGTTGGGTCGTGTAAATAACCCGGCCGATCGATTCGTAGCGTGTTTCTTGGTCGCCACGAACGTGTACTTCCGGCTGCGGTACTTTCACTGCTTCAACTTTAAGATAATCGAACAGCTCGTTCGTGTCTTTCAGTCTGGTCTGGCCCAGGTAAATCTCGCCATCCTTGTTAACAACGATGTTAACGTTTTGCGGCTTGGTTTGAAGGGCTTGATTGGCCTCAATCGGCAGATCGATTTTCTGCAGCTTAAGGACAACCGGACTCGTGATCAAGAAAATGATCAGCAAAACCAACATGATGTCGACAAGCGGCGTCGTGTTGATTTCTGACATTACCTGATCTTGTTCTCCGCTGTCGGAGCCGACGGACATCGACATGATTCTTATCCGATCTTTTTAGCGCCGGCAGCACGGCCAGCTTCGCTGGTGGACATTACGCCGGAAACCAGGACCGAGTGAACGTCGGCGCTGAACGAGCGGATGTCTTCCATTGCGGTTTTGTTACGACGAACCAACCAGTTGTAACCCAGAACGGCAGGAACAGCGACCAGCAGACCGAAAGCGGTCATGATCAGTGCTTCACCAACTGGACCTGCAACTTTGTCGATCGATGCGTTACCGGTCATGCCGATAGCGGTCAGTGCGTTGTAGATACCCCAAACGGTACCGAACAGACCGATAAACGGTGCGGTCGAACCAACGGTTGCCAGGAACGACAGGCCATCTTGCAGACGCGATTGAACTTTGTCCGAAGCGCGCTGGATCGACATCGTCACCCAGGTCGACAGATCGATTTGTTCCAGCAGGGCGCCGTCATGGTGAGCCGTTGCCTTGGTGCCCGATTCAGCGATGAAGCGGAATGGCGAACCTTCTTCCAGGGTTGCCGAACCAGCAGCGATCGAAGGAGCTTTCCAGAATTTGGCAGCTGCTTCTTTAGCTTGCTTGAAGATCTTCATTTGATCGATCAGCTTGGTGATGATGATGTACCAGGTACCGATCGACATGATGACCATGATGATCAGGGTAGCGCGTGGCACGAAGCCGCCGTCCCATACTGCTTGCAGGCCGAACGGGTTGTGGACTTCTTCGGTTTTGGCTGGAGCTGCTGCGTCAGCGGCTGGAGCGGCTGCGTCTGCTGCTGGGGCTGCTGCGTCAGCAACTGGTGCTGGTGCTGCTGCAGCGTCTGCCGCTGGAGCCGTAGCTGCTGCCGATGCTGGTGCGTCAGCGAATGCCGGAGCTGCTACCAGAGCGGTAGTAGCGGTAACGGACAACAGAACCGCGGCAAAAAATGCGGACAAACGGGTATTCTTAAACATGCTTCCTCCAAAATTAAAAATAACAGATCGCTGAACGTAATGACAACGAAATCATAGTGTGAGACAGGGGATAACTGCCTCGGGTTTTAATCCAGCGACCAAACGTATTGCATTTGCTGCCAGCCTTGTTCCGGCTTGCCGTCGACTGTTGCCGGCTTAAATGTACAGCGGCTGATACCTTGCACCGCAGCTCTGTCCAGGTCTCTGAAGCCGCTGGACTTCACGATCTTCGAATCAGCGACCTTGCCGTCCACACCGATCAGGAACGACAGTGTCACGACACCGGTTTCCTCGTTGCGCTGCGACGACTTTGGATAAGTCGGCTTTTCGCAGACGCTGAAGTCAACCACGGCCGGTGTGCGCACCGATTTGGCTGGTCCAGGAGTTGGCGCAGGCTGTGCAGGCGGTGCTGGCGGTGCCAATACATTCGTGGCTGGCTTCACAGCAGTCGTATTTGCAATCACGTTCTGTTGTGGTGGCGGCTGCTGCACGTTCACCTCGACTGGCGGAATGAATGGCGGCGGTGGTGCCTTCATTTCTGGCGGCGGTGGTGGCGGTGGAAGATCCTTCGGTGGAGGCGGTTTGACTTCCTCGATAATCTTGGTTTCAACCGGTTCCATCATTTTGGTGACCAACCGCTTGCCCAAGCCCGTCACGATCCCGTAAGCCGCGAGAACGTGCAGCAGGACAACGATAGTGATGCCTGTGTAGTTCTTGGGACTTTTCTCGTTCGAAAAATTCATGCCTGCTTTCTCCAAATACCATCTCTTGTCTTGCAACTGAACCCCAAAATGACGACACAAAGCTCCAGCCGTATCCGGGACGTCGCCGAATTATACATACGAATTCTTTATTTTACACAGATTTTTAACGCCTAAAACCGGTTAAATTTTTGGCGCTTTTGCGCCCTGAAAACGTACTTGCTTATGTCATCTTTGCACGCTTTCGGACAGAAAAAAAGGCGGTCTTATCGGTTTTTTACAGCTGTTTTGGACGACTACTGCTAAGTTCTCCGATGTGCCGATATGGCGGAATTATATTTCGTGATATTCAATATGGAAACTGCTAAATTTGGAGAAAAATCTTTCCTTTTGGAAATATTTTAGGTCTGAACCAGACCACTTAGCTTGGCACGCGCACCAAACAGGTGCGGGAAGGACTTTGCACAGGTCAAAAAAAGCGGCCCCGGAGCCATCTCCGAGGCCGTATGGCCATACTGAATTCCTATGTAGCCATAGGCAACGCTTATATTCTTGATATTGATTATTATCAATAAACCTATTTATGGCCGGACAGCTGGGTCATCGCGGCGGTTCCGTTTTTCCCTCCGGCAATTTAATGTCCCCAGGACGAGCCCCTGCGGGTCGACCGTATCGAGATGCACATCGAAGCCCCACAGGCGCGCCACGTGTTTGATCACTTCCGCCGCCTGCTGGTTCAATGGCCGGCGCTGGAATTGCGTATGGCGCAAGGTCAGGGCCCTGTCGTCGCGCGTATTGACGGACCAGACCTGGATATTCGGTTCGCGGTTGCCCAGGTTGTACTGTTCCGCCAGCTGCTGGCGCACATACCGGTAGCCGGCGTCGTCATGAATGGCCGAAATGGCCAGTTTTTCATTTTTATCATCGTCGAGGACGGCAAAGAAATGGAATTCACGGATCAGGCGCGGCGACAGGTATTGGGCGATGAAGCTTTCATCCTTGAAATTGCGCATGGCAAAGTCCAGGCTCTTGCGCCAGTCGCTGCCGGCCATGTCGGGGAACCAGGCGCGGTCTTCGTCCGTCGGGTGCTCGCAGATGCGGCGGATATCGCTCATCATGGCAAAACCCAGCGCATACGGATTGATGCCGCTGTAATAAGGACTGTCGATGGGCGGCTGGTAGACCACGTTGGTATGGCTTTTCAAAAATTCCATCATGAAGCCATCGCCCACCACGCCTTCATCGTAGAGCTGGTTCAGGATGGTGTAGTGCCAGAAGGTGGCCCAGCCCTCGTTCATGACCTGGGTTTGCCGCTGCGGATAGAAATACTGGGAAATCTTGCGCACGATGCGCACCATCTCGCGCTGCCACGGTTCCAGCAGCGGCGCGTACTTCTCGATGAAGTACAGCAGGTTTTCCTCGGGTTCCGGCGGAAAGCGGGGGATGGCCTTGCGCTGGTCTTCCTCGTCCTCGTCCTCGTCGCGGCGGGGCAGGGTGCGCCACAGCTGGTTGATCTGCGACTGCACGTATTCTTCGCGTTCTTTCTGGCGCGCATATTCCTTGGCCATCGACAGCTTGGCCGGGCGCTTGTAGCGGTCCACGCCATAGTTCTGGATGGCGTGGCAGGAGTCGAGCAGCAATTCCACGGCATCGACGCCGTGCCGCTGCTCACATTCTGCAATATAGTTCTTGGCAAACACCATATAGTCGATGATGGCGTCCGCATCCGTCCAGGCGCGGAACAGATAATTACCCTTGAAGAAGGAATTGTGGCCATACGCCGCATGCGCGATCACCAGCGACTGCATGGTCAGGCTGTTTTCTTCCATTAAATAGGCGATGCACGGGTTCGAGTTGATGACGATCTCGTAGGCCAGGCCCATCTGGCCCCGCTTGTAGCTTTTCTCGGTGGACAGGAAATGCTTGCCGAATGACCAATGGTTATACGAGACGGGCATGCCCACCGACGTGTAGGCATCCATCATCTGCTCGGCCGTGATGATTTCCAGCTGGTTCGGATAGGTGTCAAGGCCAAACTGTTTCGCCACCCGGCGGATTTCCTCGTGGATTTGTTCGATCAGCTCGAACGTCCATTCCGACTGCTCGGGCAAGGCGTTCGGGTGGCGCAGGCGCACGAACGGCTCGCCCGGGGTGCTGCTGGCGCGGTCAAAGGCTGCACTCATCATTTCACCTGTTTCTTGAACAGTTCGCGGAAGACCGGATAGATATCGGCCGGCGTGACGATCTTTTGCATGGCGAAATGGGCGTGATGGTCGAGCACGCCCGCATATTGCTCCCACAGGTTTTGCTGCGGGCCATCGGTGATCTCGACATACGTGTAGTACTGCACCTTGGGCATGATGGTATTGATCAAGAGCTGGCGGCACAGCACGGAATCGTTGTCCCAGTTGTCGCCGTCCGACGCCTGCGCCACGTAGCTGTTCCACTGGCCGGCGCCATAGCGCTCGTCGATGATGGTGTTGAGCAGATGCAGGGCCGACGACACGACGGTGCCGCCCGATTCGCGCGAATTGAAGAATTCATGCTCGTCCACTTCCGCCGCCGCCGTATGGTGGCGGATGAACACCACCTCGATCTTGTCGTAGGCGCGCTTGAGGAACAGGTATAACAGGATGAAAAAGCGCTTGGCCGTATCCTTGCGCGATTCGTCCATGGAACCGGAAACGTCCATGATGCAGAACATCACGGCTTGCGTCATGGGCTTGGGTACCTTGATGCGGTTGCTGTAGCGCAAGTCGAACGGGTCGATGAAGGGGATGGCCAGCAAGCGCGTGTGCAGGTGGTGGATCAGGCGCCGCAGCTCCTGCACTTGCGGATCGCTGTCTGGCAAGCCTTGGTGCAGCAGGGTGGCCAGTTCGTCTTCCGCCTGCGCCAGCTGCTTGCGGGCGCCGCCGCCGACGGCGATGCGCCGGCCCAGCGCGCCGCGCAGCGAACGCAGCACGTGGATGTTCGATGGCGTGCCCGACATATTGTAGCCGGCGCGCTGGTTCTTGAATTCCGTCGTGGCCGTCAGCTGGGTTTTCACCATGTGCGGCAATTCCAGGTCCTCGAAGAAATAATTCATGAATTCTTCGCGCGACAATTCAAAGATGAAATCGTCTTCCGTCGTCTCGTCGCTGTTGCCCGCCTTGCCCCGTCCGCCGCCAGCGCCGCCTTTCGGCCGCGCGATCTGGTCGCCCTTCAGGTATTCCTTGTTGCCGGGATTGACCACTTCCCAGACGCCGCCATGCGCGTGGCCGAACGCCGGTTCGCCCACGTCCTTGACGGGGATGCTGACCTTTTCGCCATTCTCGACGTCCGTGATCGAGCGCCCCTTGATGGCGCGCCCCACGGCATCCTTGATCTGGCCCTTGTAGCGCCGCAGGAAACGCTCGCGGTTGACGGCGGATTTATTCTTGCTCTGCAAGCGCCTGTCGATGAGGTATGTCAAAGGGTGCCTCCTTGCTTCTCGTCTTGCGCGCTCCGCCCGTTGCCGGGCGGGAGCGCGCCCGCTGTCGCGCTAGGATGACTTGCGTACGCGCAAGTACCACTCGCATAACAGGCGTACCTGCTTGGCCGTGTAGCCTTTTTCCACCATGCGGGCCACGAAGTCGGCGTGCTTGTTGGCATCGTCGGCGCTGGCCTTGGCATTGAACGATATCACCGGCAGCAATTCCTCCGTATTCGAGAACATTTTCTTCTCGATCACCGTGCGGAACTTTTCATAACTGGTCCAGGCGGGATTCTTGCCGCCGTTGGACGCCCGTGCGCGCAGTCCGAAGTTGACGATTTCATTTCGGAAATCCTTCGGATTGGAAATCCCCGCCGGTTTCTCGATCTTTTCCAGTTCGTTGTTCAGCGATTCGCGGTCGAAGCTCTCGCCCGTGTCCGGATCGCGGTATTCCTGGTCCTGTATCCAGAAGTCGGCGAACGTCACATAGCGGTCGAAGATGTTCTGGCCATATTCCGAATAGCTTTCCAGGTAGGCCGTCTGGATCTCCTTGCCGATGAATTCCACGTAGCGCTGCGCCAGGTGCTCTTTTATATAGGAGAAGTAGCGCTGCTCGAGTTCCGGCGCGAACTGCTCGCGCTCGACCTGCTGCTCCAGTACATATAATAAGTGCACGGGATTGGCGGCCACTTCGGAATTATCAAAGTTGAACACTTTGGAGAGGATCTTGAAGGCGAAGCGCGTCGACAGCCCGTTCATGCCTTCGTCGACGCCCGCGTAGTCCACGTATTCGTGCATGGACTTGGCTTTCGGGTCCGTGTCCTTGAGGTTTTCGCCATCGTAGACGAGCATCTTGGAAAAGATGCTGGAGTTTTCCGGGTCTTTCAGACGCGACAGGATGGCGAACTGCGCCATCATGCGCAGGGTGCCCGGGGCGCACGGGGCTTTTTCCAGCGAGGAATTGGCCACCAGCTTGTCGTAGATCTTGATTTCATCGGACACGCGCAGGCAGTACGGCACCTTGACTATATAGATACGGTCAAGGAAGGCCTCGTTGTTGCGGTTGTTCTTGAAGGTCTTCCATTCCGATTCGTTCGAGTGGGCCAGGATGATGCCGTCAAACGGAATCGCGCCGAAGCCTTCCGTGCCCTTGTAGTTGCCTTCCTGCGTGGCCGTCAGCAGCGGGTGCAGGACCTTGATCGGCGCCTTGAACATTTCGACGAATTCCATCAAGCCCTGGTTGGCCAGGCACAGGCCGCCCGAATAGCTGTAGGCGTCCGGATCGTCCTGCGCATAGTCTTCCAGCTTGCGGATGTCGACCTTGCCCACCAGGGACGAAATATCCTGGTTGTTCTCGTCTCCCGGTTCCGTCTTCGAGATGGCGATCTGTTTCAGCACGGAAGGGTAGCGCTTGACGACGCGGAACTGGTTGATGTCGCCATTGTATTCGTGCAGGCGTTTCACGGCCCACGGGCTGGGGATGTTGCGCAGGTAGCGGCGCGGGATGCCGTAATCCTCTTCCAGGATGGTGCCATCCTCTTCCTCGTTGAACAGGCCCAGTGGCGACTCGTTGACGGGCGAGCCTTTCAGGCAATAGAAAGGCACGTGTTCCATCAGCGACTTGAGTTTTTCCGCGATCGACGACTTGCCGCCGCCGACAGGTCCCAGCAAGTACAGGATCTGCTTGCGTTCTTCCAGGCCTTGCGCCGCGTGGCGGAAATACGAGACGACCTGCTCGATGACTTCCTCGGTGCCGTAGAACTCGCGGAAGGCGGGATAGATCTTGATGACCTTGTTGGCGAAGATGCGCGACAGGCGCGTGTCGTTGCGCGTGTCGACCAGCTGCGGCTCGCCGATGGCGGCCAGCATGCGTTCGGGCGCGCTGGCATACGTCAGCTTGTCCTTCTTGCACAGGGCCAGGTATTCGGTGAGCGACATTTCCTCTTCGCGGGTGCGCTCGTAGCGTGCTGCATAGTTGTCAAAAATGGTCATGTCGAATGTCCTTTAATGTAAAACTAAACTGCCAGTCACCATGGCCGCCCGCCTGGCACTTGCCTGGGCTTGCCGCTTGAACTTTTCCTGTACCCCGTATCGATTTTTATTGTTGTTTCAAGCCCGGCTGTCTTTGCGAGTCCGGATTGCCCGAACCAAAAAACTGGCGCTTGATGCCGTGTGCTGACGTGGCCAGCCGGCTTTTTTTTCATGTGCTGATAGCGCTTGATGCACCTACCCTTACCCCATGAAATTAATTATTGCTCTAAAGGATCAGGAAGTCAAAAGATATGTCGTAATATCCTTAATACATGTGTGTAAATGATTGATTTTATTGGATAAATCGTCAAAATTTTCAGCGTTTAAGATGAACTTTTTAGCGCCTCTTGAATCATCATACGACAATTCGCCAGCATGTGCCGGTGCCGCCCCGATGGCCGCCGCCACGGCCTTGCCACAAGCTTGTCGCTGGCCCTGCGCCGGTGAGCCTGGCCATCTTGCGCTAAGATGCCTGCATGTTTGATGGCAGCCGCCATGGCGCGTCACTGCGCGCCGCCCTGGCGTGTGCATGCCAGCATTTTTATCGACACCCTATAAGGAACACCCATGATGAACCCCCAATTGCGCGCGATCGTCCGCGGCATGCCGAAAGCCGAACTGCATATCCATATTGAAGGCTCGCTGGAACCCGAACTGATTTTCGCACTGGCCAAGCGCAATGGCGTGCCTTTGGGCTATGAATCGGTGGAACACTTGCGCAGCGCCTATGCTTTCACGGATTTGCAATCTTTTCTCGACATTTATTACGCTGGCGCAAGCGTGCTCCTGAAAGAGCAGGATTTCTATGACATGACGCAGGCCTACCTGCAGCGCGCCGAGGCGGACAATGTCCTGCACACGGAAATTTTCTTCGACCCGCAAACGCACACGGCGCGCGGCGTGGCGATGGCCGACGTGATCAACGGCATTTACCGCGCCTGCCAGGACAGCCCCGTGAGCGCGGCCCTGATCCTGTGCTTCCTGCGCCACCTGAGCGAGGAAGAAGCGTTCGAGACCCTGGAAGACGCGCTGCCGCACCGCGACAAGTTCATCGGCATCGGCCTCGATTCGTCGGAAGTGGGCAACCCGCCCGAAAAATTCTCGCGCGTGTTTGCCCGTTGCCGCGAACTGGGACTGCACCTGGTGGCCCACGCGGGCGAGGAAGGCCCGCCGGCCTACATCCGCACGGCGCTCGACGATTTGCAGGTCGAACGCATCGACCATGGCGTGCGCTGCCTGGAAGACGCGGACCTGACGGCCCGTCTGGCGCGCGAACAGATCGCCCTGACCGTTTGCCCGCTGTCGAATACCAAGCTGCGCGTGTTTGACCAGATGCATGACCATAATCTGGTGCAATTGCTCGACGCCGGCCTGCTGGTGACGGTGAACTCGGACGACCCCGCGTATTTCGGCGGCTACATGAACGACAACTTCGACGCCATCTTCGATTCCCTGCCACTGGGCCTGGCGCATGCGCAGCGCCTGGCGCGCAACGGTTTCATCGCCGCCTTCTTGCCGCAGGCGCGCAAGGATGCCTTCCTCGCCACCGTCGATGCGTATTTCGCGCAGCACGCCGCCGCCCACGGCGCCACGCACTAATCTTTTCATAAAGACCCGCCGCCCATGTTCCGCCTCTCCCTGAAAATGACCGGCCGCGACTGGCGCGCCGGGCAACTGCGTTTCCTGCTCGTCGCGCTGATCGTGGCCGTGGCGGCCCTGTCGGCCGTGGGCTTCTTTGTCGACCGCCTGCGCGCGGGCCTGAACCGCGACGCGCACCAGTTGCTGGGCGCCGACCTCGTCATCAGCGCCGACCAGCCCGTCAATCCGGCCTGGCGCGCCGAGGCCGTCAAGCGCGGTTTCATGCTGGCCGACACGGTGACGTTTCCCAGCATGGCGCAGGCGGGCGAGGGCGAGCAGTCGACCTCGCAGCTGGCGTCCATCAAGGCCGTCTCGCCCGGCTACCCGCAGCGGGGCAAGCTGAAAATCACCACGCATGCGAGCGAGGCGCAGGATGCCGTGGGCCGGCCGACAGACCAAGTGCCGGCGCCGGGCACCGTGTGGGTCGATGCGGCCATCCTGTCCAGCCTGAACGCCAAGCTGGGCGACAGCTTGAAACTGGGCGACAAGGCATTTACCGTCACGCAGCTGATCGCCAGCGAGCCGGACCGTGGCGCCTCGTTCCTGAATTTCGCCCCGCGCGTGATGCTGCCGCTGGGCGACCTGGCCGCCACGGCGCTGGTGCAGAATGGCTCGCGCGTGTCCTACCGCTTGCTGCTGTCGGCGCCGCCGGCCAAGGCGGGCGAAATTGCGCAATATCAAGCCTGGCTGGAAAGCCAGATCAAGACGCAGGCCATCAAGGGCGTGCGCATCGAATCGCTGGAATCGGGCAGCCCGCAGATGCAATCGACCCTGGACCGCGCCGACCGTTTCCTGTCGCTCGTCGGCCTGCTGTCGGCCATGCTGGCCGCTGTCGCCGTGGCGATGGCGGCGCGCCGCTTCATGCTGCGCCACCTGGACGCCTGCGCCATGCTGCGCTGCCTGGGCCTGACGCAAAACCAGGTCACGGCCATGTACGTGATCGAATTCCTGCTCGTCGGCCTGGCCGGCAGCGTGGTTGGCGTGATGGTGGGCTTCGGCGGCCACCTGGTGCTGCTGGAGCTGCTGGGCAAGCTGGTGCAAAGCGACTTGCCGCCCGTCTCGATGCTGCCCGCGCTGCAAGGCGTGGCCACCGGCATGCTGCTCTTGCTGGGCTTTGCCCTGCCGCCGATTTTGCAGCTGCGCAATGTCCCGCATAACCGCGTGATCCGCCGCGAACAGGAACCGCCGCAGGCGCTGGCCGTGGCGACCTACGGCCTGGGCATCGCCGCCTTCGTCGTGCTGCTGCTGTGGCAGGCCGGCGACGTGAAACTGGCGCTGATGACGGCGGCCGGCTTCCTCGGCGGCTTTGCCCTGTTCGGTCTGGCCGGCTGGCTGGGCATCAAGTCGCTGAAGACCTTGCGCGGCGCCTTCAATCACCAGGGCTGGCGCTTTGCCGTCACGTCCCTGCAGCGCCGTCCGGGCGCCACCGTCATCCAGGTGGTGTCGCTGGCCCTGGGCCTGATGGCCTTGCTGCTGCTGACCGTCGTGCGCGGCGACCTGATGGTGGCCTGGCGCAACGCCACGCCGCCCGATGCGCCGAACCGCTTCATGATCAATATCCTGCCAGAACAAAAAGATCCGATTGCCGCGCGCCTGGCCAAAGCCGGCGTGGCCAACGCGCCCCTGTATCCGATGATACGCGGGCGCCTGGTGGCGGTGAATGGCAACGCCATCACGGAGACTACCTACGAGGATGACCGCGCCAAGGGCCTGGCCGACCGCGAGTTCAATCTGTCGACGATGGCCACCATGCAGGAAGAAAACAAGCTGGTGGCCGGCAAGTGGTTCGGCAATGCGCCGGGCGCGCCAGCCGAGGCATCGGTGGAAGAGGGCATCGCCAAGACCCTGAAACTCAAGCTGGGCGACAAGCTGCGCTTCGATATCGCCGGCCAGAGCGTGGAAGCGGCCATTACCAGCTTGCGCAAGCTGGAATGGGGCTCGATGCGCGTCAATTTCTTTGTCATCATCAATCCGGCCGCCATGGTCGATACGCCGCAGACGTGGATCACGGCATTTCATTTGCCGCCGGCGCAGGCGGACCTGGGCAATGCCTTGCTGCGCGAGTATCCGAACCTGACGGTGGTCGACGTGGGCGGCGTGCTGAAACAGATCCAGGGCGTGCTGGACCAGGTGGTGACGGCCGTCGAATTCCTGTTTGCGTTCACTTTGGCCTCGGGCCTGCTGGTGCTGTATGCGGCCCTGATGGGCTCGCAGGACGAGCGCACGCGCGAAGCGGGCCTGCTGCGCGCCCTGGGCGCCACGCGGCGCCAGCTGGCGCAGGCGCAGCTG
>NZ_NRDQ01000050.1 GCF_002878455.1 Janthinobacterium sp. AD80 | reverse complement strand
GTCATCCTTTTCAGGGTCGTCACGCCCGGACCGACGTCGACGACGACGCCGGCGCCTTCATGGCCGAGGATGGCGGGGAAGATGCCTTCCGGATCGGCGCCGGACAGGGTGTAGTAATCGGTATGGCAAATGCCCGTGGCTTTCAGCTCGACCAGCACTTCGCCGGCGCGCGGGCCGGCCAGGTCGACTTCTTCTATCGTCAGCGGGGCGCCCGCCTTCCATGCAATCGCGGCTTTGGTTTTCATGTGTGTCCTGTCAGTAGTTGAACCCGGCGCGCCAGCGCGCCGTATCCGCACATCATAACAAGCCAGGGCGAAAAGCAGGCGCCTGGAAAACAGTTACCTGGCTTACTTGGTTTTTGCGCGGTTCAAAAAGGCGCCGTGCAAGCCGTTCAAGGTTTCCTCGGCCAGCAGCAGCTGGCTGGCGATTTCATTGATCTTGCGGCGGCTGGAGCGCGCGTGGTCGCGCAGCACCTCGAATGCCGTGTTGCGATCCGTCTGGAACTTGCCCATCAACAGGCCCACGGCCAGGCTGGTTTCGCGGCCGGCGGCCAGGGCCGCGTTCAGGTTCAGTTCCGTGCGGCGCAGCTGGCGGATTTCATCGGCGCGCGCCAGGCCCGCTTCAAACGCGGGCATCAAGCGGCCTTCATCGACGGGTTTCACCACGTAGCCAACGGCACCGTAGGCGGCCGCCTGCTTGCCCGATTCGCTGTCGCCGCTGCCGGACAGGAACATGAAGGGCACGGCGGTTTCGCCATGCAGGCGCTTGGCCAGCTCCAGGCCGGACATGCCCGGCATGTGGATGTCGAGCAAGGCCAGGTCCGGTTCGCGCTGGGCGATCAGCTGCAGCGCCACCTCGGCCGAATTGGCCAGCACCGTTTCGTAGCCGGCATGGCGCAGGACTTCGCCGAGAAATTCCAGCAGGAGCTGGTCATCGTCAACGATCAGTATAAGGCGTTTCGCGGCGGATGGCTGACTCATGGGTAAAGGCACCTTGTAAATATAGATGCTCTTATTATATGCCGATTATTCGCCAAATCCCCCCGCTCACGCGCCCTCTGCGCGGGCAAACAGCAGATTGAATTGCTGCACCGCAATATCAACATCGTGCGCCTGGCTGCCGTTGCCAAATACGCTGCTGATCGCCGCCACCATGTCGGCGCCGCGCGCGACCAGCGGCGCCGCATTTTCCGCCGTCATGCCGCCGATCACCACGCAGGGCAAGGCGATCTCGCGCTTGGCCTGCAGCACGATGTCCAGCGGCGTGGTCACCGGATACTTTTTCACCAGCGAGGGATAGAAGCCGCCGAAGGCCACATAGCTGGCGCCGCCGGCCTGTGCCGTCCGTGCCAAGGCCAGGTCGCCATAGCACGAGGCGCCCACGATCTTGCCGGCGCCCAGGCGCGCGCGTACCTGCGCCACGGACGCGTCCGTGCCGCCCACGTGCACGCCATCCGCATCGAGTTCCTCGCATAGTTCAATAAAGTCGTTGATGATGAAAGGCACGCCATATTTGCGCGCCAGCGCCAGCAGGGCGCCCGCCTGCTCGCGCCGCTGCTCTGCCTCGGCGCTCTTGTGGCGGTATTGCAGCAGGGCCACGCCCTCCTGCAAGGCTTGCTCGCTCACGTCGAGCAAGCGGTCGGTGTCATCCCAGTTGGGGGTGACCAGATACAGTCCACGCATGGTATTTCCTTATTCAGTCAGTCGTTGCGGCATCAGCTGGCCCGGCGCAATGGCATACGCCTTGTCCAGGGCAGCATGGCAATAATTTTGGGCCAGGTCCAGCGCCCCGGCCAGCGGCACGCCTTGTGCCAGCCGGGCAGCGATGGCCGACGCCAGGGTGCAGCCGCTGCCGTGAAATTCGCCGGGCAGGCGCGGCCAGCGCCATGCGCGCTCCCCGCCATCGCCATTACGCCAGCGGTTGACGATCACCTCGCCTTCCCCATGGCCGCCCGTTACCAGCACGTTGTCACAGCCTTGCGCCAGCAGATATTCCACGCCGCCGAGCGCCACCGCTTCCGACCCGTTCGGTACGATCACGGTAGTCACTGGCAGCAAGGGCGCCAGCGCCAGCACGGCATCGTCACGGTTCAGCACGTCGCCGTGGCCGCTGGCCAGCACGGGGTCGAGCACCACGGGCAGGCCAGGATGAGCCTGGCGCAATTGCCGGATCAGCTGCGCGATGACGGCCGCATTCGCGCAACTGCCGGGAATGCCGATCTTCACGGCGTGGATGGCCCCCTTGTCGATCAGCGCCTGCGCCTGCCGGCGCAGCAGTTCCGGCGCCACCGGTTCGACGCCAAAGACCCTGTCGTTGTCCTGCACCGTCAGCGCCGTGATGACGGGCAGCGCATGCGCGCCCTGCGCCGCGATCGCCAGGATATCGGCGGCGATGCCGGCGCCGCCCGAGGGATCGACACCGGCAAACACCAGCACCGCCGGCAAGCTGCCTGGCTTCACGCCAGCCGGCCCGCCATCGGCGACGACGGCGAGGCGGCGAATTTGCGCGGCATGCGCCCCGCCAAAAATGCTTCGCGCCCGGCCCGCACGGCCAGCTTCATGGCGCGCGCCATGCGCACGGGATCGCGCGCGCCGGCAATGGCCGTATTCATCAGCACGCCGTCGCAGCCCAGTTCCATGGCAATGGCCGCATCCGACGCCGTGCCCACGCCAGCATCGACGAGCACCGGCACCTTGGCCTGTTCGATGATCAGGGACAGATTCCACGGATTCAAGATGCCCATGCCCGAGCCGATCAGTGACGCCAGCGGCATGACGGCCACGCAGCCGATGTCTTCCAGGATCTTCGCCTGGATCGGATCGTCGCTGCAATACACCATCACGTCAAAGCCATCCTTGACCAGCGCCTCGGCCGCAATCAACGTTTCCGGCATGTGCGGAAACAGGGTCTTTTCATCACCGAGCACTTCGAGTTTCACCAGGTTGCGCCCGCCCAGGAGTTCGCGCGCCAGTTGCAGGGTATACACGGCATCCTTGGCGTTGTAGCAGCCGGCCGTATTCGGCAAAATCGTGTACTGGTCCGGCGGCACGAAATCGAGCAGGCTGGGCGCGTTCGGATCCTGACCGATATTGACGCGCCGGATGGCCACCGTGATGATCTGCGCCTCGGCCGCGTCCGTCGCTTCGCGCGTCTGCGGCAAGTCCTTGTACTTGCCGCTGCCCACCAGCAGGCGCGATGGGTATTGTTTTCCTGCGATGGTCAGCAGGTCGTCGTTGTGATTGCTTGTCATTGCTTTTTCCTTAGTCTAGCCGCCACCGATGGCGCGGACGATCTCAACCTGGTCTTGTACTTGCAAGACCTGTCCCGGCCACGCCTTGCGCGGCACCACATGGCGGTTCACGGCCAGCGCCAGCGCCTGGTTTTCCAGCGACAGCGCGGCGATCAATTGGTCCAGGGTTTGCCCGGGCGGCACCTGGTGCGGTGCGCCGTTGAGGGTGATCTGTATCAATGCACTCATCACGCTCCCCTCAGACCTTGCGGTACAGTTCGGCGCCGTTCTTGATGAACTCGATGGCCTTGACTTCCATGCCCTGCTTGAGCGCCTTGTCTTCCGCGATGCCCATGCCGGCCGCGTACTCGCGCACTTCCTGCGTGATTTTCATGGAGCAGAAATGCGGGCCGCACATGGAGCAGAAATGCGCCACCTTGGCAGAATCCTTGGGCAAGGTTTCATCGTGGAATTCGCGCGCCTTGTCCGGGTCCAGGCCGATATTGAACTGGTCGTCCCAGCGGAATTCAAAACGGGCTTTCGACAGCGCGTTGTCGCGGATCTGCGCGCCCGGATGGCCTTTCGCCAGGTCGGCCGCATGCGCCGCGATTTTATAGGTGATGATGCCGTCCTTGACGTCATTCTTGTTCGGCAGGCCCAGGTGTTCCTTCGGCGTCACGTAGCACAGCATGGCCGTGCCATACCAGCCGATCAGGGCCGCGCCGATGCCGGACGTGATGTGGTCATAGCCGGGAGCGATATCGGTGGTCAGCGGCCCCAGCGTATAGAACGGCGCTTCGCCGCACTGGTCCAGCTGCAAGTCCATGTTTTCCTTGATCAGCTGCATCGGCACATGGCCAGGGCCTTCGATCATCACTTGCACGTCGTGCTTCCAGGCGACTTGCGTCAGTTCGCCCAGGGTTTTCAGTTCACCCAGCTGCGCTTCGTCATTGGCGTCGTAGATGGAGCCGGGGCGCAAGCCGTCGCCCAGCGAGAACGACACGTCATACGCCTTCATGATCTCGCAGATCTCTTCGAAATGCGTGTACAGAAACGATTCCTGGTGGTGCGCCAGACACCATTTCGCCATGATGGAGCCGCCGCGCGAAACGATGCCCGTCAGGCGCTTGGCTGTCATCGGCACATAGCGCAGCAGCACGCCCGCGTGAATGGTGAAGTAATCGACGCCCTGCTCCGCCTGCTCGATCAGGGTGTCGCGGAAGATTTCCCAGGTCAGGTCTTCCGCCTTGCCATTGACCTTTTCCAGCGCCTGGTAAATCGGCACGGTGCCGATGGGCACGGGACTGTTGCGGATGATCCATTCGCGCGTCTCGTGGATGTGCTTACCCGTCGACAGATCCATGACGTTGTCGCCGCCCCAGCGGATGGCCCAGGTCATCTTTTCCACTTCCTCGCCGATCGACGAGGTGACGGCGGAGTTGCCGATATTCGCGTTGATTTTCACCAGGAAATTGCGGCCGATGATCATCGGCTCGACTTCCGGATGGTTGATGTTGGCAGGGATGATGGCGCGGCCGCGGGCGATTTCCTCGCGCACGAATTCGGCCGTGATCTCGGCCGGAATACTGGCGCCGTAGGCTTGGCCCGGATGCTGTCGGCCCATCAGCTCGGCCAGGCGTACGCCCATGGGGCCGGAGGCTTGCAGCTCGCGCAGATACTCCTGGCGGCGCATGTTTTCGCGGATGGCGACAAATTCCATTTCCGGCGTGATGATGCCGCGCCTCGCGTAATGCATTTGCGTGACGTTCTTGCCGACGACGGCGCGGCGCGGCTTGCGGTGCAGGTTGAAACGCAGCTCGGCCAGCTTCGGGTCGGCCAGGCGCGCGATGCCGTATTCGGAAGTCGGACCGGGCAATTCTTCCGTATCGGCCCGTTCCATGATCCATGGCAGGCGCGGCGTGTCGAGGCCCGAGCGGATGTCGATCTGCACGTCCGGGTCCGTGTAGGGGCCGGACGTATCGTAGACATAGATGGGCGGGTTCTTTTCGCCGCCGAACGACGCTTCCGTGTCGGACTGGCTGATTTCGCGCATGGGCACGCGAATATCGGGGCGGCTGCCCTGCACATAAATCTTGCGGGAATTGGGCAGCGGCGCGATGGCGGCTTCGTCGACCGTGGCGGTGGCGGAAAGAAATTTCGGATTGGCGTTCATTTTGGCTCCTTGGCTTGGCTTTTATTCAGCCTGGAGCCAGCTAAGGAGGTTCGGATGCGCGCACGCGGAAAAAGCAGGTGCGGTCATCCTAAAGCTTCCCTTCGCTGGCATTATCCAGATCAGGTTCGGAGGGTATTTCTCACCCGCGCTTGCACTGTGTTTTCACAGCGAAAGGCAGGACCCCTAGCGTTTGCCGCCTTGCGGCAGCGAGCCAATTATACGCGTTTCAAGGCGCGTGGCCAGATGATTTCGTGCAGGTGTCGCGTTTGCGTCCCGGTCTTATTTTTTCTTGCCCCAGCGCCAGCTGGTCGGTTCGCCCTTCAGCCAGCACACGCCGACGAGCGCGCCGGCGATGACGACCTCATACACGATGTACAGCGCCAGCCCATCCTGCGGCGGGAACAGGAAGGCGCCGCAGGCGAACAGCCCCAGCGCGCCCAGAAAGACCAGCCAGCCCTGCCAGGTGATGGGCATGCCCCAGCCCCAGCCATAGGTCTTGGCGGGGAACCAGTATTGCGGCGGCGTTGCGGGTGGCGATTTGTCAGCCATGATGCTTTCCTTGTCGATGTGGATAGCGGCAAGTATAAATCAGGGGCTGTGATGGCGTGCGCTGACATCGAGGCCGATGCCCCGGTAGCCGATGAAGCGGCTGCCATTGTCGAACATCGGCTCGCCGCTCACTTGCAGGTACTGCACGCTGCCGTCCGCGTTCGTGCGGCTGTAGATGAAGTCGAGGAACGGTTCGCGCGCGGCGATTTTCGCGTCCAGCAAGGCGCGCTCGCTGGCGTTCCAGCGCTGCGGCTCTTCCTCGCTGCCGATGCCCAGCATCTCGGCGACGGGGCCGGAAAAGCGCGTCAAATTGCCCTGCGCATCCTGTTCCCAGTACCAGTCGGACGACAGTTCCGTGAAGCGCTGGAAGCGTGCTTCGCTTTCGCGCAGTTCCGCCGTGCGTTCTTCCACCATCTGTTCCAGCGACTTGCTGTACTGGCCCAGCTTCTGGTACAGCAACCGCACTTCCAGCATGTTGTGGATGCGCGTCTTCACTTCCACCAGGTCGAAGGGCTTGCTGACAAAATCCTTGGCGCCGGCCTGCAGCGCGCGCAGCTTGTGGCCGGGCTGGGCCGTGATGACCAGCACCGGCAGATAGCTGCCCGCTTCGAGGTCGCGCAAGCCTTCCATGACTTCAAAGCCATCCATTTCCGGCATCTGCAAGTCAAGCAGGATCAAATCGTAACGGTGCTGCTGGTGCAGCGCGCGCACGGCTTGCGGGTCCATGGTGGAGGCGATGCGCGTATAGCCGGCGTTGCGCAGCACCTGTTCCAGCAGCATGACGTTGGCCTCCTGGTCATCGACGATGAGGATGCTGGCGTTCAGGATCTCGGTGGCTTGAAGCATGGCGGTATTCCTAAAAATAAGTGCTGTATCAGCGTACTGCATGAATGTCGTCGGCCAGGCCATGCGCAGCCGCATGGTGCAGGGCCACGTCGAGCGCGTCCATGAATTCGACGACCTTGATCGGCTTGGTCAGATAGCGGAAGAAGCCGGCCTGCAAGCCTTTTTCGATGTCGCGCGGCACGGCGTTGGCCGACAGCGCCATGACGGGTATGTGGCTGGTGAGCGGATCGCCGTGCAGGATGTGCAGGGCGCCAAAGCCGCTGATGCCGGGCAGGTTGATGTCCATCAGGATCACGTCCGGCTGGTAAGTGCGCGCCAGGTCGATGCCCAGGTGCGCATCGATGGCCGTCAGCAGTTTCAAATCGCTGCGGCGGGCGATCAATTGTTCCACCAGCGCCAGGTTGGCGGGATTGTCTTCCACGTACAGCAAGGTGCGCTGCAAGTCCTGCTGCGTGCGCACTTGCGGCAACGCGTCGCCATGGCCCAGCACCAGTTCCGGCGCGCTGCTGGCGGCCAGTTCGAACCAGAAGGTGGTGCCCACGCCCACCGTGCTGTCGACGCCGATGCTGCCGCCCATCAGCTCGACCAGCTGCTTGGTGACAACCAGGCCGATACCGGTGCCCTCTTCCGTGCTGTTTTCCTGGCCCAGGCGGTTGAACGGCTGGAACAGTTGTGCCAGCTGCTGCGCATCGAGGCCGGCGCCGCTGTCGCGCACGCTGACCCGCACCTTGGCGCCGCGCCGGCTGCACTCGACCGTGACGGCGCCGCCGCCCTGGTTGTACTTGATGGCGTTCGACAGCAGGTTGATCATCACCTGCTTGACCCGCGTGCGGTCCGCATGCACGAAGTACGGTTCGCCGCAACGGGGGAACTGCATGGCGATGCCGCGCTTTTCCGCCTGCGGCGCGATCATCGCCTGGCAATCCTGCAGCACGTCGAGCAAGGACATGGCTTCCTGCGACAGGGTGACCTTGCCCGATTCGATCATGGCCAGGTCGAGGATCTCGTTGATCAGGCGCAGCAGATACCAGCCGCCCTTGAGGATCTGCTCGATCGAGCGCTGCTGCGGCGGGCTCGGCGGTGGCACGTCGGAGGCCATCAGCTGCGCAAAGCCCAGCACGGCATTCAGCGGCGTGCGCAATTCGTGGCTCATGCTCGACAGGAATTCGGACTTGGCGCGGTTGGCCTTTTCCGCCACCTGGCGCGCTTTCTTCAGCTCGATATTATTCGTTTCCACCAGCGAACGCGTGTATGCCTGCTGTTCGCGCAGGCGCTGGTCCAGCAAGGCTTGCTCCGCCTCGACCTGCTTGCGCGCCGTATTGTCGGTGCCGATCAGCAAATAGCCGATGACCTTGCTCTGCGCATCGCGCAGGGCCGTCACGGACACGATGGCGGGAAAGCGGCTGCCATCGTTGCGGATATACGTCTGCTCATAGATGTCTTCGATGCCACGCCCGGCCTTGAACACCAGCGCTTCCACGCCGGGCGTAATGACGGTATCGAGTTCGGCGCTCAGGGCGGCGGCGCGGGCAATGAGTTCCTGGGCGTCGGAAATGCCGGCCGGCGTCAGCTTGTCGACGACGTCGCCCGCTGCGTAGCCCAGCATGCGCTCGGCGCCCACGTTGAAAATCTGGATCACGCCCTGCGCGTCGGTGGCGATGCAGGAAAAATTGGCGCTGTTGAAAATTGCATCCTGCAAGGCGCCGGCCTTGAGCACCTGGCGCGGCAGGCTGGCCGCCAGGGTACGCCGGTACAGCGCCACGAGCAGCAGCAGCAACAGGAAGACCAGCGCATCGATCAGCACGGCCGTTTCAAACGGCGCGCGCCAGGCCAGCGCGCCAACGGCCAGCAGCACGACGGCACTGAACGAAAAGGCCAGCGCCATGGGCCAGCGCGACGGTGCGCGCGGGGGAATGTTTTCAACAGATTGCATGAGGTAGCCTGGGCGATGACAACGATAAGAGGAAAAATCCGAGGAAAGATACGGTGTTCAAGCGCCCTGGCGCTGGCGCACGTCCGACAGCAGGCGCGCGAATTCCTTCTTCACCACGCCATAGCATTCGCATACGGTGTCTTCCAGTCCGGTGCGGTTCTGCACGGAAATATGCCCGCGGCGGTAGCTGATGAAGCCGCGCGCCTGCAGGCGCCCCGCCGCTTCCGTCACGCCTTCGCGGCGCACGCCCAGCATATTGGCAATCAGCTCCTGCGTCATGGTCAGTTCGCGGTTCGGCAAACGGTCCATGGTCAGCAGCAGCCAGCGGCACAATTGTTGCTCCACCGTATGGTGGCGGTTGCACACGGCCGTCTGCGACATTTGCGTCAGCAGCGCTTGGGTGTAGCGCAGCAGCAAGCGCATGACAGGGCCGGCGCGGTCGAATTCTTCCATCAGCAAGTGCGCCTTCAGGCGAAAGCCGACGCCGCCCGTCTGCACCACGGCGCGGCTGGGAGTGGAATTGCCACCCATGAACAGCGACACGCCCACCATGCCCTCGTTGCCGACGCCGGCAATTTCGGACGAGCCGCCGTTTTCCAGCAGGTAGTGAAGGGAAACGATGGCGGTGGTAGGAAAATACACATGCTGCAATTTATCGCCCGAGTCATAAATCACGTCGCCCAGCAGCATGGGCACTTGCTCCAGGTACGGCGCCAGGCGCGCGAAATCGGCGTCGAGCATGGCGGCGAGCAAGTGGTTCTGATTCGGATTGTGCGGCAAAGCGGGGAGGACAGCATACGAGCTGGACATGGTCAGGATTCCTGGTTTCCAGTCGTCAGCTAGGGGATGTTTGAAAGGCGTCCGAACGAGGGGCGCCATGAGGTGCAGCGTAACACAGCGCTGGCACAGTGGCGTGACTATATTTCTTGTTGGCATTTCTGTCCGTTCGCTAGCGAACGGACGCTACCTTGCCGCGCGCCCTACAGTCGGTCACTGCCAGGGCTGGCTGAACATGGGCCGGCCTGGCGCTTACACCGGACGCCATCATGCAATCATTCTTCAAGCGTATTTCCATCTCCGTCTCCACTTCGGCCCTGTTGACCCTGGCGGCCGGACTGTGCCTGACAGCCTTGTGCTATGTGTCGGCGCGGCAGATCGAAGCGGAAAGCGCCCGGCTGCTGTTCCAGCACCACGCCAGCGGCCATTCGCTGAGCGCGGCCCTGCTGCCCGCGCACGGACTGAGCCTCGATGCGAACCGCCGCGGCTCGCTGTATGTGCTGCTGGGCGGAGTGCTGTCTAGCCTGCTGGCAACGGCGTATGTGTACCAGCTGGTATCGCGCAACAGCGTCATCGAGCGCATCACGGGCGAGCGCACGGCGGCCTTGCAGTTTGCCAATTTGCGCCTGTCCGAGGACATCGCCGCGCGCATGCGCAATGAACAGTCGCTGCGCCTGCGCGAGCGCATCATCGAAGTGTCGGCCAACGCCATCATCCTGTGCAGCGCCGACGCGCCCGGCTACCTGATCGAATACGTGAATCCCGCCTTCGAGCGCATCACCGGCTACTCCGCGAGCGAGGTCATCGGGCAACGGCTGGAAGACTTGCAGGGGCCGGAACATGCGCGCCAGGACATGCATGCCATCAGCGCGGCCCTGCACGAGCAGCGCGAAGGCAAGGCCATCGTGCGCAATTTCCGCAAGGATGGCAGCACCTACTGGAGCGAACTGTTCGTGGCGCCCGTGCGCGACGACGGGAATGGCCCCGTCAGCCACTTCGTGGTGGCGCAATACGATATCAGCACCGTCATGCGTTTCGAGCAGGAACTGGAATTCCAGTCGCGCCACGATGTCCTGACGGGCCTGGCCAACCGCCTGCTGCTGCGCGAACGGCTGGAGCAGGCGATGGCCGTGGCGCGCCGCAGCACCCTGCCCCTGTGGGTGGTGTTCATCGACCTCGACCGTTTTAAATTCGTCAATGACACCCTGGGCCACGATGCGGGCGATACCCTGCTCAAACTGATCGCCGACCGCCTGCGCGCGGCCACGCGCGAAATTGACACGGTGGCGCGCCTGGGCGGCGACGAATTCGTCCTGTTGCTGCCGCAGCACGCCAATGGCGATCCGGGTCAGGCCATTTTGCAGCGCGTGCTCGATGCGGTGGCGCAGCCGCTGCTGGTGGCTGGCCACGAATTTTTTCTGACCTGCAGCATGGGCGTGGCCACCTATCCGCTCGATGGCGACAGCGCGGAAACCCTGATCAAGCACGCCGATATCGCCATGTACCGCGCCAAGGAGCAAGGGCGCAACCACTGGCAAAGCTATGCGCCGGCCATGAATGCCAGCATGCTGGCCCGGCTGAGCCTGGAAAGCGAACTGCGCCATGCGCTCGAGCGCGGCCAGTTCCACCTCGTCTACCAGCCGCAGGTGGAATTGCGTAGTGGCAAAATTGTCGGCATGGAAGCGCTGCTGCGCTGGCAGCATCCCACGCTGGGCGCCATCGCGCCAGGCGACTTCATCCACCTGGCAGAGGAAATGGGCTTGATCGTGCCGATCGGCGCCTGGGTGCTGCAGACGGCGTGCGCGCAGGCGAAAGCCTGGCAAAAGGCGGGACTGGGCCACTTGCGCCTGGCGGTGAATTTATCTGCGCGGCAATTCCGGCAAAGCGGCTTGCTGCAATCGGTGCGGGAAATATTGGCCATGACGGGCCTGGAGGCGCGTTTCCTGGAGCTGGAGCTGACGGAAAGCATGATGATGCAGGATGTGGAGCAGGCGATCGCCACCATGGGCAAGCTCAAGGCGCTGGGGCTGCAACTGTCGATCGACGACTTCGGTACCGGCTATTCCAGCCTGGCGCACTTGCGCCACTTCCCCATCGACGTGCTGAAGATCGACAAATCCTTCGTCAGCGACATTATGTACAGCGCCGACGATGCGGCCATCGTGCAAGCCATCATCGCCCTGGCGCACAGCCTGCGCCTGAAAGTCATCGCCGAAGGCGTGGAAACGGCGCAGCAGCTGGCGTTTTTGCGCCAGCACGGCTGCGACCAGATGCAGGGCTATCTGTTCAGCCGCCCACTGGCCGCGCCCGCCTTTGAACAGCTGTTGCGCCAGGGCCGCATGCTGCCCGCCCTGGCGATCGTGTGCTGATGGTGTAGCGATGGCTTAAAACGCGTGCCGCAAGCCGATGTTCAGCGCGCGGTCGCCCGTTCCCACTTCCGTGGCATTGCCGACCATGTAGGCGGCGTCGTTGCGGTTGCGGATGTGCGCATAAGCAAGATAGATCTTGCTGCGTTTCGACAGCGCGTACGTGGCGCCGATGGCCAGCTGCTGCGCATCGCGGTTGGCGGCATCGCGGTCATCCTTGTGGATGAACGAAGCCAGCAAGGTCGTCGCGCCCAGCGGCACGGCCACGCCGACGATGGCGTCGCGGCTGTCCGTGGACTGGGCCGGCGCCTGCGCCGCACCGTATGGATTTTCCGCAAAGAACATGGTGCTGCCATCGCCCGTGTTGCGGCCATAGCCGGCAAACGCCGTGGCCACGCCAAAGTTGTAGTTACCGGCCAGGATCGTGTTGTTGACGTCTGCCTTGCCGAACTCGCCGCCACGGCTCTGGCGCGCCAGGCGCAGGGTCAGCGGACCGTTCACGTAGCCGAGGGCCAGGCCCAGCGAACGCTGGTCGGCGGCAACGCCCGTGTGTTCGCCAAAGCCATACATGACGGTGGCCGTGACGCCGCGCATTTCCGGCGAGGTATAGCGCACGGTATTGTCGATGCGCGTGGCCGAATAGCCGGCCAGGTTGGTCGAGGCGCCGGCCATGCCGCCCTCGAACGGGTCGGCCACGTCCGTCAGCGCCTGGCTTTGCAGGTTGTACTGGCGGCCCACGGTGAGCATGCCCAGCGGACTGTTGAGGCCGACAAAGGCCTGGCGGCCGAACAATTGTCCCGCCTGGTCCGAGCGGCCCGTGTCGCCCTGCACGCCCGCTTCCAGGGTGAACACGGCTTGCCAGCCGTCACCCAGCGATTCCGTGCCCCGCAAGCCCAGGCGCGAACCGGCCGAGACACCACTGGTGAGCTTGCTGAGGCCGCGTTCCTGCACCACGGCCGCATCCATCAAGCCATACACTCCGACGGAAGACTGGGCGTGGACAACAGGCAAGGCGCCGATGGTGCCGAGCGTGGCAACGGCGAGACAGATCTTTTTCATGGTGGTTTTCCTTATGCAGGCAAAACCGGGAAAGCGTGCGGCCATGGCAAGGCCACAGGCGGCAAGGCGCGCTGTGATCTATGCCGTATCGAAAGACGACTGGCCAGACAACAATTCCTGGCTAAGCTGTGGCGGCGCGGCCGGTGAACGATGGCGCGCGGTGGTCCGCCGTGAATGGTGCACCGCTGGCGGTGCGCGTGGCTCAGGCGCCCGGCCCGCAGGGGACGCACTGAAATGGCTGGCAACGCTGTGCGCCCAGCCCTGGTGATGCAGGCAAAGTGATAGCCGACTCTGGCCCGCTGGCGCCGTCCGCAATGTTGAGGCAGGAGGCGCCGAGGCCGACATTATAACATCGCCGGCTGTTTTACCCCCGTCCCGTTGGCCGCCAACGGCCCGCAAAGCCGCCAAAACACTGAAAAAGGCGGCTTTCCACGCTGCAGGCGATGCCGCGTCATCTATAATGGTTCCTTTTGCCAATCACACGCCAAATCATGGAATTAGCCAAGTCTTTCGAGCCCGCCGACATTGAACAATTCTGGCGCACCGAGTGGGAACAGCGCGGTTACTTTACCGCCACCCTCGATGCGGGAAAACCTTCCTTCAGCATCCAGTTGCCGCCGCCGAACGTCACCGGCACCCTGCACATGGGCCATGCGTTCAACCAGACCATCATGGATGGCCTGACCCGCTACCACCGTATGCTGGGCCACAACACGGCCTGGATCCCCGGCACCGACCACGCGGGCATCGCCACGCAAATCGTCGTGCAGCGCCAGCTGGACGCGCAAAAGATTTCGCGCCATGACCTGGGCCGCGAGAAATTCGTTGAAAAAGTGTGGGAATGGAAAGAAAAATCCGGTTCCATCATCACTGGCCAGATGCGCCGCCTGGGCGCCTCGGCCGACTGGCAGCGCGAATACTTCACGATGGACGAGCCACGCTCGAAAGTCGTCACCGACGTCTTCGTGCGCCTGTTCGAGCAAGGCCTGATCTACCGCGGCAAGCGCCTGGTCAACTGGGACCCCGTGCTGGGCACGGCGGTGTCCGACCTGGAAGTGGTGTCCGAGGAAGAAGACGGCTCCATGTGGTACATCAAGTACCCGCTGGCCGACGGCAGCGGTTTCCTGACGGTGGCCACCACGCGTCCTGAAACCATGCTGGGCGACGTGGCTGTGGCCGTCGATCCGACGGACGAGCGCTACCTGCCGCTGGTGGGCAAGATGCTGAAACTGCCTTTGAGCGACCGCGAAATCCCCATCATCGCCGACGAATACGTCGACAAGGAATTCGGCACCGGCTGCGTCAAGATTACACCTGCGCACGACATGAACGATTACGCCGTGGGCCAGCGCCATAAACTGGCGCAGATCGTCATCCTGACCCTGGACGCAAAAATTACCGACGACGCGCCGGCAGCCTACCGCGGCATGGACCGCTTCGCCGCGCGCAAGCAGATCGTCGCCGACCTCGATACCCTGGGTTTGCTGGAGCAAGTCAAGCCGCACAAACTGATGGTGCCGCGCGGCGACCGCACGGGCGTCGTCATCGAACCGATGCTGACGGACCAGTGGTTTGTCGCCATGAGCAAACCGGCCCCGGAAGGCACTTTCTTCCCCGGCAAATCGATCGCCGAAACGGCGCTGGACAAGGTCGCCAATGGCGAGATCAAGTTCGTGCCGGAAAACTGGAGCACCACCTACAACCAGTGGCTCAACAATATCCAGGACTGGTGCATCTCGCGCCAGCTGTGGTGGGGCCATCAAATCCCGGCCTGGTATGACGACGCCGGCAATATCTTCGTTGCCAAGACGGAAGCGGAAGCCATCGCCAAGGCGCAGGCGGCCGGCAGCACGGGTCCGTTGAAGCGCGACGACGACGTGCTCGACACGTGGTTCTCGTCCGCCCTGGTGCCGTTCTCGACCATGGGTTGGCCGGAAGAAACGCCGGACATGAAGGCGTTCCTGCCATCGTCCGTGCTGGTGACGGGTTTCGACATCATCTTCTTCTGGGTCGCGCGCATGGTCATGATGACAGCGCACTTCACGGGCAAGGTGCCGTTTGAAACCGTCTACGTGCACGGCCTGGTGCGCGATTCGACAGGGCAAAAAATGTCCAAGTCGAAAGGCAACACCCTGGACCCGATCGACCTGATCGACGGCATCGACCTGGAAGGCCTGATCGTCAAGCGCACCACCGGCCTGATGAACCCGCGCGACGCGGAAAAAATCACCAAGGCAACGCGCAAGGAATTCCCGGAAGGCATTTCTGCCTACGGCACGGACGCCGTGCGCTTCACCATGGCCAGCTATGCATCGCTGGGCCGCAACATCAATTTCGACCTGGGCCGCTGCGAAGGCTACCGTAACTTCTGCAACAAGATGTGGAACGCCACGCGTTTCGTCATGATGAATACGGAAGGCAAGGATTGCACGCCGAATGACGCCGACCTGTCACAGGCGGACAAGTGGATCATCTCGCTGCTGCAAAAGGCGGAGCTGGACGTGGCCAAGGGCTTTGAGGACTTCCGTTTCGACAATATCGCCGCCACCATCTACAAATTCGTCTGGGACGAATATTGCGACTGGTACCTGGAAGTCGCCAAGGTGCAAGTGCAGCAAGGCACGGAAGGCCAGCAGCGCGCCACCCGCCACACCCTGTTGCGCGTGCTGGAAGTGGTGCTGCGCCTGGCCCACCCGATCATCCCGTTCGTTACGGAAGCGCTATGGCAGAGCGTTGCGCCGCTGGCCGGCAAGCTGCCGAAGGCCGAGGGCGAGCCCAAGGGCGTGTCCATCATGATGCAGCCGTATCCGATCGCCAACACCGACAAGATCGATGAAGCGGCCGAAGCGTGGATGCTGCAGCTGAAAGCCTTGACGGACGCGACACGCAACCTGCGCGGCGAAATGCAGATCTCGCCTTCCGTGCGCGTGCCGCTGATCGTCGAAGCAGGCAATGCCAGCGAGAAAGCAGCGCTGGCCTCGTATGCGCCGTACATCCAGTCGCTGGGCAAGCTGGCCGACGTGCAGATCGTCGACGCGCTGCCGGATTCGCCAGCGGCCGTCGCCATCGTCGGCACCACCAAGCTGATGCTGAAAGTGGAAATCGACGTGGCTGCCGAGCGCGAGCGCCTGGGCAAGGAAATCGCCCGTATCGAAGGGGAAATTGCCAAGGTCAACAGCAAGTTGGGCAATGAAAGCTTTGTCGCGCGCGCCCCGGCCGCCATTGTTGCGCAAGAAAACGAGCGTTTGCTCAGTTTTTCGGCGACAATTGAAAAACTGCGCGAACAGTTTGCTAAACTAGCCAGCGCATAAGGCAAGTTTGCAAGGATTGCGCGGCCGTCCCCCCTGACGCCGCGCAGCACTCTTGGTCTTGCCTTGGTAAATACACTGTTTCGTGACAGATCAAAAAAACCACAGGAGACTAGCGATGCATAAACTATTCACAGCAAGCGTCAAAGCAAGCGTATTGGTGGCCGCCCTGGCCATCGCCGGCAGCGCCACCGCGCGCGACGGCAACTACACCCCCGTCGGCACCTGGAAAACCATCGACGATGCCAGCGGCAAGCCGAAATCCCTCGTCGTCATCACGGAAAGCAACGGCGTCTTGCAAGGCAAGATCGAAAAGCTGTTCCGCGCCCCGAATGAAGACCAGAACCCCAAGTGCGACAAGTGCACGGGCGCCAACAAGGACCAGCCCATCATCGGCCTGGTCATCCTGACGGGCTTGAAAAAAGACGGCGATGCATGGACGGGCGGTGAAATTACGGACCCGGCCAGCGGCAAGGTCTACAAGAGCAAGGCCGAACTGCAGGAAGGCGGCACCAAGCTGCAAGTGCGCGGCTATGTCGGCGTGCCGATGTTTGGCCGCTCGCAGACGTGGGTGCGCGAAGAGTAATCAGGCATCAGCTGCCCTGCCAAAGCCGGCACTGCGCCGGCTTTTTTGCGTGCCGCGCGGGCGCTGTCGTGTTGTTTTCCAGGCCTCGCTCGATCATTTAGATAATATTTCCGAATGACAATAGCCTATGCGCGCCACCGAACATACTTGTAGTTTCCAAAATGAAATAGTGCATGCCTGTGACGCCATCGCCCTGTAGCGACGGGCGGCATGGCGCTGCGGATGACCCCATCCGCAGATGCCCGGCAAGGTTTTGCCCATGCACAAAGGAAACACATGAACATCTTCAAGCGATATATGACCCCGCTGCTCGTCTCGGCAGGTTTACTGGCCATGGCCGCCCTCGCCGGTTGCGGCGGCGGTGGCGACCAGGGACGCGAGCCCATCCTCGGCTTGCCGGGCGCTACCCTGTCCAGCCTGGCCATCACGCCAGCGACGGCCACGGTCGCCATCGGCGCAGGCCAGCAATTCACGGCCATCGCCACCTACAGCGACGGCTCGTCGCAAGACGTCAGCGCCAAGGCGGCCTGGACTTCCGCCACGCCGGCCGCCGCCACCGTCAACGCCAGCAGCGGTGTCGCCGCTGGCGTGACCGCCGGCAACAGCAACATCACCGCCACATTTGGCGGCAAGAGCGCGGCGGCGCAATTGACCGTTTCGCCCGCCACCTTGACGGCCATCGCCATCACGCCGCTCACGCCGTCCATCGCCGTCGGCGGCACACAGCAATTTGCCGTGAGCGGCAGTTTCAGTGACGGCGCCACGCGCGACGTCACTGCCGTCTCGGTCTTTGCCTCGGCCAGCCCCGCCACGGCAAGCATGGACGCTGGCGGCCTGGCGCTGGGCAAGATTGCCGGCACCGCGCAGATCACCGCCACCACAGGCACCTTGACGGCCAGCACCGTGCTAACCGTGACGCCTGCCGTGCTGCTGTCGATCGCCGTCACGCCGCAAAATCCCACTGTGCTGATTGCCGCGACGCGCCAGCTGGCAGTCATTGCCACCTACTCGGACAGCAGCACCGCCGACGTAACGTCCGGCAGCACCTTCGTTTCCGCCACGCCAGCCTCGTCCAGCGTCGCCAGCGGCGGCCTGGTGACTGGCGTGAGCGCCGGCACCAGCGTCATGACGGCCAGCTTCAGCGGCAAAACAGCCGGCACCACTGTCACCGTGCCTGCCGCTACCCTGGTCAGCATCGCCGTCACGCCAGGCACAGCCAGCATCGCCGTCGGCGGCGTACAGCAATTCGTTGCCACCGCCACCTATTCCGACAACTCGAACGCCATCATCACCAACAGCGCCATCTGGACCTCGGGAACTGTCGCCAATGCCGCCGTGCTGAACACCGGTATCGCCACCGGCATCGCCGCCGGCACCAGCAGCATCACCGCGACGGCTGCCGGCCAGTCGGGCAGCGCGCTGCTGACCGTCACCAGCGTGGCCATCCCACCCGTCATCAACCCGATCAACCTGGGCCGCGCGGCACCGTTCGGCGTACTGGCGGGCACGTCGATCACGAATAACTCGGGCGGCACCACCCTGATCACGGGCGACGTCGGTTCGCCATCGCAAACCGTCGATCCGACCCAGGCGGCAGGCTTCAATAACTACAAGTCGGGCGCCATCCTGGCCGGCGCCATGACGGACCTGCAAGCGGCGATCACGGACGGCAACAGCCGCATCTGCGACGTCACCTTTGCCGGCGGCATCGACCTGGGCGGCCAGACTTTCGGTCCTGGCGTGTATTGCTATGCCGGCGCGATCAGCATCACGGGTACCCTGACCCTGAACGGTCCAGGCGTGTATATCTTCCGCACGGCGCTGACCTTGAACTCGACCGTCAACTCGGTGGTGGCCCTGAACAATGGCGCCACGGCCGACAACGTCACCTGGCTGCCCGTCGGCCCGACCACCCTGGCCGCGAACAGCGTCTTCAAGGGCAACATTCTGGGCCAGTCGGCCGCCATCACGGTTGGCGACAACACGACCCTGCTCAATGGCCGCGTGCTGACGGCAGCCGCCGTTACCCTGCGCAACAACCAGATCACCAAATAAACGGGACATGACCATGACTATCGCAAACACACTGGGCGCCCTGAGCGTGATGGCTGGCGCCTTGCTGGCGGCGCAATCGGCGCAGGCACAGGGCAACACTTTCATCAATCCGGACTGGGCCAACAGCGCCTGGTACATCGGCGCGGGCGTGGGCCAGTCGCGCGCCAATATCGACGAGCCGCGGCTGCGCGCCAGCCTGGCCGCGAACGGCGAAACCGTCACCGGTTTTGCCAAGGACCAGCGCGACACCGGCTATAAACTGTTTGTCGGCAAGCAGCTGAACCAATACATGGCGGTGGAAGCGGGCTACTTTGACCTGGGCAAGTTCGACTTCCAGTCCACCACCAGCGGCAACGGCGTACTTAACGGGCAAGCGGGCTTTCGCGGCGTGAACCTGGACCTGCTGGGCCAGCTGCCACTGTCGCAGCGCCTGTCCTTGCTGGGGCGTGTCGGCATGCACTACACCCAGACGAATACCGAGTTCAGCGGCAACCGCCTGCTGGGGTCGTCCGATATGCATGCGAGGGACCGCAAGCTCAACGCCAAGCTGGGCCTGGGCCTGGAATACAAGTTCAGCGAAGCGCTGGCCTTGCGCGGCGAAGTGGAACGCTATCGCGTGAACGACGCCGTCGGCAACCGTGGCGACGCGGATCTGTATTCCGTCAGCCTCGTGTATAAACTGGGCCGTCCGGCCAGTGCCACGCCGGCCTACCAGCCCGCGCCACCGGTGGCATTGCCGCCCATCAGCGAAACCATGCCGGCCCCCGTGGCCGAAGTGAAGCCGGCGCCCGTCTCGGAAAAAGTCTCGTTTGCCGCGGAAGCGCTGTTTGATTTCGATCAATCGACGCTCAAGCCGCAAGGCAAGGCGGCGCTGGACCAGCTGCTGGGCCAGCTGCAAGGCATGGACCTGGAAGTAATCGTCACGGTCGGCCATACGGATGCCGTCGGCCCGGATGCCTACAACCAGAAACTGTCCCTGCGCCGCGCCGAAGCCGTCAAGGCGTATCTGGTGACGCAAGGCGTGGAAAGCAACCGCGTCTATACGGAAGGCAAGGGAGAAACCCAGCCGGTGGCCGACAACACGAGCGCCGCCGGGCGCGCCAAGAACCGCCGCGTGACGGTGGAAGTCGTGGGTACGAGAAAAGTGCCACGCTAAGTCAGCTGCACACGTAAAAAAACCGGCGTGGCCGGTTTTTTTTCGTCCTCGGATTATGGCGTTGGCGCCGGCTTCCGATGGTGCTTGCTCAGATGCCGGTCCAGGCTGTTGGCAAACTGCTGCCGGTCCGACTGGCTGAAGGCGGCCGGGCCGCCCGTGTCGACGCCGCCGCTGCGCAATTCTTCCATAAAGGCGCGCATCGTCAGTTGCTGGGCGATATTGTCCTTGGTGTAGAACTCGCCGCGCGGGTTCAGCGCATAGCCGCCCTTGGCCAGCACATCGGCGGCCAGCGGGATGTCGCCCGTGATGACCAGATCACCCGGATTGAGCAGACGCACGATTTCCTGGTCGGCCACGTCGGCGCCGGACGGCACTTGCACGGTGCGGATAAAACGCGACGGCGGCACGCGCAAGCCCTGGTTCGCCACCAGGGTGACGGGCAGTTCCAGGCGGTCGGCGACGCGGTACAAAATTTCCTTGATGACGACGGGGCAGGCGTCGGCGTCGATCCAGATTTGCATGCCCGCAGTCGCTTGCAAGCCCTCTTGCGCCATCACAGTTCCCACGCTTCGCCGCCGGGACCCATGCGCGGCGCGCTGACGCCGAAGTGCAGGTAGGCGGCCGGCGTGGCGACACGGCCACGCGGCGTGCGCTGCAAGAAACCTTGCTGTATCAGGTACGGCTCCAGCACGTCCTCGATGGTATCGGCCGCTTCGCCGATAGCCGCCGCCAGGTTCCCTATGCCGACGGGGCCGCCGCCAAACTTGAACAGCACGGCTTCGAGCAATTTACGGTCCATCACGTCGAAACCGGCGGAATCGACGTCGAGCATGGCCAGCGCGCGGTCGGCCACCACCTTGGTGATCTCGCCATTGCTTTTGACTTCCGCGAAATCGCGCACGCGGCGCAGCAAACGGTTGGCGATGCGCGGCGTGCCGCGCGCACGCTGGGCGATTTCGTGCGCGCCTTCCGGATCGATCGGTGCTTTCAACAGGGCGGCGCTGCGCGTGACGATTTTCGTCAGTTCGCCCGTGTTGTAGAACTCCAGGCGCGCGACGATGCCGAAGCGGTCGCGCAGCGGGTTGGTCAGCATGCCGGCGCGCGTGGTGGCGCCGACCAGGGTAAACGGCTGCAAATCGAGTTTCACGGAACGGGCGGCAGGGCCTTCGCCGATCATGATATCGATCTGATAATCCTCAAGCGCCGGATACAGAATTTCTTCCACGACCGGCGACAGCCGGTGGATTTCATCGATGAACAGGACGTCGTTCGCTTCCAGGTTCGTCAAGATCGCCGCCAGGTCGCCCGGGCGCTCCAGCACGGGGCCGGAGGTCTGGCGCAAGTTGACGCCCATTTCGCGCGCGATGATGTGCGCCAGGGTCGTCTTGCCCAAGCCCGGCGGGCCGAACAGCAAGGTGTGGTCAAGCGCTTCCTTGCGCTGGCGCGCGGCCGTGATGAAAATTTCCAGCTGGTCGCGGATCTTTTCCTGGCCCACATACTCATCTAACTGCTTGGGGCGCAAGGCCCGTTCGATGGCCTCCTCGTTGTGCGAGATGGGCGCCGCGTCGATGATGCGCTGTTCCGTGAAGCTGTCGGTCTGGATGCTCATGCCCTATCAGCCTTTCGACAGCGCTTTCAGCGCCAGTTTGATACCGTCCGACACGCCGCTGCCCGCCGGCACGTTCTTCACGGCGGCCAGCGCTTCCTTGTCCGAATAGCCGAGCGCGACGAGCGCGTTGAGGATGTCCGACTGGGCATCCGGCGCCGCGTGCGCGCCGCTGGCACCGATATCGGCGCCCAGCTTGCCTTTCAATTCCAGCAATAAACGTTCCGCCGTCTTCTTGCCGATGCCCGGTACTTTCACCAAACGGCCGGAATCTTGCAGGGTGATCGCCTGCGCCAGGTCGGCAATCGTCATGCCGGAGAGAATCGACAAGGCCATGCGCGCGCCCACGCCCGTGATCTTGATCAGCTGGCGGAATACGGCACGCTCTGCCGCATTGCCAAAGCCAAACAGCAGATGCGCATCTTCGCGGATGGCCTGGTGCGTAAACAGCACGACTTTTTCGCCCACGTGGGGCAAGTTATAAAAAGTGCTCATCGGCACGTCGACTTCATAGCCGACGCCCTGGCAATCGACCAGCAATTGTGGCGGATTCTTTTCAAGCAAAGTACCGGAGAGACGGCCTATCATCGCGTGTTCCTAATGTTATGTATATATATGAGGGCCATGCGCCTACCCTACTAAACGGCCGCGCTTCATGCGCAAGCCCTGCAGCTGGGGCGCCAGCGCGCCGAGCATGGCCAGCGCATCGAGGCTGTTGGCGTGGCAGATGGCCACGCCCAGCGCATCGGCCGCATCCGTGCCGGGCAAGCCGGGCAGTGATAACAGCCGGGAAACCATGTCCTGCACCTGCTCCTTGGCCGCCTTGCCGTGGCCCGTGACGGCCTGCTTCACTTGCAGCGCCGTGTATTCGGCCACCGACAGGTCGGCGTTGACGAGCGCGCAAATGGCCGCGCCACGCGCCTGGCCCAGCAGCAGGGTCGATTGGGGATTGACGTTGACAAACACTTTTTCGATGGCCGCGCAATCGGGCTGGTAGGTGCCGACGATCTCGCCCACGCCCTGCAGGATGACCTTCAGGCGCGGCGGCAATTCCCCTTCGGAACCCGTCTTGACGGTACCCGACGCGATATAGCGCAGCTTGTTGCCGTGTTTTTCAATGACCCCGAAGCCCGTGGTGCGCAGGCCAGGATCGATGCCAAGAATAATCATCGCCAGATTCTATAATGAATACGGCAGGCACCGGTGAATAACCGGTGCCTGCCGTTTTATACATCTTCACCCCACAAGCAACATCTGGGGTCGGACGGGGACGCCGAGTCCCGGCGGGTCTGACCCCAGCATTTGCCGTTGGGTTTAATTAATGACGGAAGTGACGCGTGCCCGTGTACAGCATCACGACGCCGCGCTCGTCCGCGGCGTCGATCACTTCCTGGTCGCGCATGGAGCCGCCCGGGTGAATGACGCAGGTCGCGCCCGCGTCGACAACCACGTCGAGGCCGTCGCGGAACGGGAAGAAGGCGTCCGACGCCACGACGGAACCGGTCAGCGACAGGCCCGCGTTTTGCGCCTTGATGGACGCGATGCGGGCCGAATCGATACGGCTCATCTGGCCAGCACCCACGCCCAGGGTCATGTTATTGCCGCAGAAGACGATGGCGTTCGATTTGACGAATTTCGCCACTTTCCAGGCGAACATCAGGTCGGACAATTGCTGCGGCGTTGGCTGCAGCTTGCTGACCACGCGCAAGTCGCCGATACCGACGTTTTTCGCGTCCGGCGATTGCACCAGCAGACCGCCACCGACGCGCTTGAAGTCCATGGCGTTGACGCCTGCGCCCAGCGGGATTTCCAGCATGCGCACGTTTTGCTTGCTCGACAGAATCTGTTTCGCTTCCGCCGAGAACGACGGGGCGATCAGCACTTCGACGAACAGCTTGGCGATCTCGCCAGCGGTGGCGCCGTCGAGTTCCGTGTTGAAGGCGATGATGCCGCCAAATGCGGAAGTCGGGTCCGTCTGCAGGGCGCGCGCGTACGCTTCCGCTGCATTCTTGCCCAGGGCTACGCCGCATGGGTTCGCGTGCTTGACGATGACGCAGGCCGCGCTGTGCTCGAAGCCGCCCAGGCTCTTCACGCATTCCCAGGCCGCATCAGCGTCGGCGATGTTGTTGTACGACAATTCCTTGCCTTGCAGCTGGCGGTAGTTGGCCAGCGCGCCATCGGTGGTGACCAGGTCGCGGTAGAAGGCGGCGCTCTGGTGCGGGTTCTCGCCGTAGCGCATGTCCTGCACTTTTTCAAAGGCCACGTTAAGGATCTGCGGATATGCGCCGCGCTCGGCATGCACCTTCGTCGGGCCCAGGCTGGTCAGGTAGTTGGTGATGGCGCCATCGTATTGCGCCGTGTGCGCAAAGACTTTTTTCGCCAGCATGAACTTGGTGTCATAGCTGACGTCGCCTGCCTTGCCGTCGGCCGCACGCATTTCCGCCAGCACCACGTCATAGTCGGTCGGATCGCAGATGACGACCACGTCCTTGTGGTTCTTGGCCGCCGAACGCAGCATGGTCGGGCCGCCGATATCGATGTTTTCAATCGCGTCTTCCAGGGTGCAGTCGGCCTTGGCGACCGTGCCCTGGAACGGGTACAGGTTGACCACCACCATGTCGATGGTCGGCATGTCGTGCTCGACCAGTTTGGACATGTGCTCAGGGAAATCACGGCGCGCCAGGATACCGCCGTGCACTTTCGGGTGCAGGGTTTTCACACGGCCATCGAGCATCTCCGGGAAACCCGTGTAGTCGGCGACTTCCGTCACGGGTACACCGTTGTCTGCCAGCAATTTTGCGGTACCGCCGGTGGACAGGAGGTTGACGCCGAGGGCGGACAGGGCACGGGCGAATTCGAGAACGCCGGTCTTGTCGGAAACGGAGAGGAGAGCTTGTTTGATCATGGCTGTGGCTAGGTGGTTAAGTGTTCTTGGCGAATGGCGCAGGGGCAAAGGCTGCGGCGGATTCAAATCTTGGCGTCACTTGCATGCCGGCATTACAGCAAACCGTGCTCCTGCAATTTCTTGCGCAGGGTGTTGCGGTTAATGCCCAGCATCTGCGCGGCATGCGACTGGTTGCCATCGGCGCGTGTCATCACGACTTCCAGGATGGGCTTTTCCACGGTCAGCACGACCATGTCGTAGATATTCGATGCTTGCTGTTCGCCCAGGTCATTGAAGTAATCTTCTAGACTTTTCTGTACGACTTCCTGAATGCTTTCTTTGCTCATTTGTATGCTTCAACCGGCTGAACACCTGACAATCCACTGCCGCGGCGCTCATGCGGGCCGCTTGCTGCCATCTTGTCTCGGTGTTGTAATTAATATTGCATGACGCTCTGTATAGGCGCTCGCCCTTGTACTGCTGGTAACTTATTCACCTGCTTGTTGCTATCTGCTCATGCTGCCCTGGCCATAGTTTTGATCTCATCGATCAGGCCACTTTCACTGGATTCGGAGAGGCGGTATTGTAACCGCTCGCCAAATTTCCATTGCGACTCAAAAAATTGATCGACGGCCAGCAATTGCGCATCCGTCGACTCCAGCACATTCATTTGCTGGCGGAACGCTTCCCCGCCTTCCAGGTCCTTCACATACCAGCCGATGTGCTTGCGCGCCGTGCGCACGCCGAGAAATTCGCCATAAAACGCGTAATGGGCGCGCAAATGCTCGTCCATCAGGCTGCGCACTTCGTCCACGTACGGCGCTGGCAGCAAAGTACCGGTGCGCAGGAAATGGTCGATCTCGCGGCAAATCCACGGCCGGCCCTGCGCCGCGCGGCCGATCATGACGGCATCGGCACCCGTTTGATCGAGCACAAAGCGGGCCTTTTCCGGACTGGTAATGTCGCCATTGGCCACCACGGGAATACCCACCGACGCTTTCACAGCGGCAATGGTTTCATATTCGGCATCGCCCTTGTAGCCATCGGCGCGCGTGCGGCCATGCAAAGTCAGCATCTGGATGCCGGCTTGCTCGGCGATGCGGGCGATTTTCAGGGCATTCCTGTTTTCGCGGTTCCAGCCCGTGCGAAATTTCAGGGTGACGGGCACGTCAACGGCATTGACGACGGCGTGCAGGATCTTTTCGACCAGGCTTTCGTTTTGCAACAGGGCCGAACCGCACCAGCTGTTGCATACCTTCTTCACGGGGCACCCCATGTTGATGTCGATGATCTGCGCGCCCCGGTCCACATTGAACTTGGCGCAATCGGCCAGGTCTTGCGGATCGGCACCGGCGATCTGCACGGCCTTCGGCTCCATTTCGCCTGCATGGTCCGTGCGGCGCGAGCTTTTTTCCGTCGCCCACAGGCGCGGATTCGACGCCGCCATTTCCGACACGGCGTAACCGGCACCCAACTGCTTGCACAACTGGCGGAAAGGCCGATCCGTCACACCCGCCATGGGAGCGACGAAAAACGTTGTTGCGCAGAATGTGAGGGCCGATTTGCACTGAGGAACCTGGAATGGACGGAGGAACCTGCTATTTTAACCGATTCCCTGCCTAATTAATAAGCACTATTTTTTTGCTTCAGTGCGCCTGGGCGGGCGCCGCGCTTGTGCAGTACAGCAAAACAGGGCGCCGGCGGACAGCGCCGGCGGCTCGCCCGGCTCTTGACCCGGCGCTTAGCCCAGCTCGTCCATTGCGGGCGCGCTCAGGTGTTCGATATTGCCCCAGTGCACCAAATGCAGCTTGCCGTCCGCATACGAGAAACGGTTGACGCTGGCATTTTTCACCTGGAAGTCGCGCGGACTGTCGAGCGTCATGCCGACCGCTTCGCGGTAAGCGCATTCGAGCACGCCGCCATGCGCCACGATGGCGATGGTCTGGCCGTCATACCGTTCTGCCCAGCGGGCGATGGCGCCATTCGCGCGCGCATAAAACTGTCGGAAGCTCTCGGCTTGCCGTTCGCCCGAGGGCATCACGGCATCGATCTGGCGCGATTGCCACTGCGCATATTCATGCGGATAGCGCTCGGCGATATCGGCATACAGCAAGCCTTCAAAGGCACCATAGCAGCGCTCGCGCAGCAAGGGGTCCGTCTGCACGGGCAAGTGCTTCACGTCGGCAACGGCTTGCGCCGTCTGCCGCGCGCGCTGCAGATCGCTGGCAATGATGGCGGCCAGCGGCTCACCGGCCAGCGCCTGCCCCAGCGCGCAAGCTTGCGCCAGGCCCGCTGCGTTCAGGGCGATGTCGATATGGCCCTGCAGGCGGCGGCCCGCATTCCAGGCCGTCTCGCCATGGCGTATCAGTAAAATCGTGGTGCTCATGCTTTATTTTTTCAGGGTAAGTGCCAGCTCGGGGTTCAGCGAATAGGCAACGACGAGCTGGGCTTCGTCGAGGATGTGGCCGTAGAGCGCGGCATGCGCCTGCTGCCCCGTAAAACGCTCGGGCAAGGCCAACTGCGCCACGTCGAGCGCATACAGGCGAAACAGGTAATGGTGGATGCGTTCGTCATTCCACGGCGGGCACGGGCCATCATAGCCGTAATAGTCGCCAGCCATGGCGGCATCGCCGGCAAACCAGGCCGTGTAGTCGTTAATGCCCTGGCGCAGCCCAGGACCGGCAGCCTTGCCACGGGGCGTGATGCCACTGGAAAATTCACCGGCGGCAATAACCCGCATGGCCGGCGGCAAATCGAGCAAGCTCCAGTGATAAAAGTCGCTGCGCAGCGCCGTCAGCGGCAGGGCCTGATCATCGCGGTTGGCCAGGCTGGCGTCTTGCGGCGCATCGGGGTCGATGCAGAACAGGGCCAGCGACTCGGTGCCGTTGGGCACCTCGTCCCAGGCCAGATGGGGATTGCGGTTGCCCGCGAGGCGCACGCGGCTGGCCGGATCGATCTCGGCAAAGGCATTCTCGGCCGGCATCAGGCCGCCATCACGAAACGTCTCGCTCCACAATTTCATCGCTTGCTCCTCTTTATAGTTATGGCTTTGCGCTTATTTGGCATTCACTTGCAGCCAGAACGTGACCGGGCCATCGTTGGTCAAGGACACTTGCATGTCGGCGCCAAACTGCCCCGTTTCCACGCCCGCATGGCGGCTGCGCGCCTGTTCCACGAAATGCGTGAACAGGCGCAAACCGTCCTGCGGCGCGGCCGCCGGGGTGAACGACGGGCGGGTGCCGGACTTGGTGTCGGCCGCCAAGGTGAACTGCGGCACCAGCAGCAGGCCGCCGGCCACGTCCGCCACGCTGCGGTTCATCTTGCCCGCCTCGTCGGCAAACACGCGGTAGCCAAGCAGCTTGGTCAGCAGGGCGTCCGCTTCCTTCTGCGTATCGCCCCGCTCCGCGCACACCAGCACCATCAGGCCCGCGCCGATGGCGCCAATGGTGGCGCCATCGACATCGACTTTGGCCTGCGTGACGCGCTGCAGCAGCGCGATCATGCCGTCAAGGTGACGCGCGCGAAGCTGCGCTTGCCAACTTGCAGGACGAACTGGCCGGCCGCCACTTGCAAGCCCTTGTCGCTGATGACGGTGCCGTCGATGCGCACGCCGCCCTGGTCGATCTTGCGCATGGCTTCCGAGGTGGATGGGCACAGGCCCGCCTGCTTGAGCAATTGCGGGATGCCCAGCGGCGCGCCGGCCAGGGTCACTTCCGGGATATCGTCGGGAATGCCGCCTTTCGAGCGGTTGACGAAGTCGGCCAATGCATCTTCGGCCGCCTGCTGCGAGTGGCAGCGGGCAACGATCTCTTGCGCCAGCGCAACCTTGGCATCGCGCGGATTGCGGCCTTCCTCGACTTCGCGCTTCAGCTGCGCCAGCTCGTCGATCGAGCGCCACGACAGCAACTCGTAGTAACGCCACATCATGACGTCGGAAATGCTCATCAGCTTGGCGAACATGGTGTTGCCCGGCTCAGTGATGCCGATGTAGTTGTTCTTCGACTTGGACATTTTTTCCACGCCGTCCAAACCTTCCAGCAGCGGCATGGTCAAAATACACTGCTGCTCCTGTCCGTACTGCTTTTGCAGTTCGCGGCCCACCAGCAGGTTGAACTTCTGGTCCGTGCCGCCCAGTTCCAGGTCCGATTTCAGGGCCACCGAGTCATAGCCCTGCATCAGCGGGTACAGGAATTCATGCACGGAAATAGGAATGCCGCCCTGGAAGCGCTTGGTGAAGTCGTCGCGCTCGATCATGCGCGCCACCGTGTAATGGGAAGCGAGCTGGATGATGCCGCGCGCGCCCAGCGGATCGCACCATTCGGAGTTATAGCGGATTTCCGTCTTGCTGGCGTCCAGCACCAAAGATGCTTGCGCGAAATACGTCATCGCGTTAATCTCGATCTGTTCCTTGGTCAGCGGCGGGCGCGTGACATTGCGGCCCGAAGGGTCGCCGATCATGGAAGTGAAGTCGCCGATGAGGAAAATGACTTGATGGCCGAGGTTTTGCAGCTGGCGCATCTTGTTCAGGACGACAGTATGACCCAGGTGCAAGTCAGGTGCGGTCGGATCCAGGCCCAGTTTGATGCGCAGGGGAATACCGGTTTTCTCGGAGCGTGCTAATTTTTGCGCAAATTCGCTTTCGATCAAGAGTTCGTCGACGCCACGCTTGGTAATCGCGAGGGCTTCTTGTACTCTGTCCGACAGCGGAAGCGCGGTCTGAGCTGCGTTAGCCTTTGTAGGCGATGCGGTGGTGTTGATTTCCATAAAATTTGACTGTAGATCTCAAAATGGTAGTAGGTTTGCGGAGTTTGTTATAATGCTCGATCCCATCAATCTTGCCGTATGAAAACGAATCAAAATAACAATAACAAAGAGCGCTAGCTCAGGTCACGTTCAAGGGCAAATTTTAACTGATTGCATGAACCCTATACATAAAATCACAGGCTCACGCTTGTACACACAGCTGACGACGACGCGCAAGGCACGCATTATCAGCGTGTCGGCAGTGTTGCTCACCGTGGCCGCCTTTGGCGCCGTCGCGGTGTCGCCCATGGCGCCTGATGCCTCCGATCTGCCGGTCACCTCGATCGCCCAGAACCTGGAAATGCCGGACATCGCCTCGCAAATCTCCGCGATGGAACAGGTAGACCAGAATTTCACCCACGAAGAAAAAGTCCGCGCCGGCGATACCCTCGCCACGCTGCTGACCCGTCTCGGCGTGGATGATGCGGCGGCCGCCAATTTCATCAAATCCGACAAGATCGCGCGCGGCGTGATGCTGCTGAAATCGGGCAAGCGCGTACAGGCGCAGACCTCCGAAACCGGCGAACTCAACTGGATGCGCGCCACCCTGGTCGACGGCACCGACAAATCGGTCAAGAACATCCTGATCACCCGCAAGGGCGACAAGTTCGTGGCCACGGAAGTGGCAGCCCAGCTGGAACGCCGCGTTGAAATGCACGCGCGCAAGATCACTTCCACCCTGTTCGCCGCCACCGATTCCAGCCTGGACGGCACCCGCCTGCCAGACTCGATTTCCGCGCAAATCGTGGAAATGTTCTCCACCAATATCGACTTCCGTTCCGACCTGAAACGCGGCGACTCCTTCAATGTGGTCTACGAAACGTTCTGGCAAGATGGCGAATTCGTCCGAGCGGGCCGCATCCTGGCCGGTGAATTCACCAACCGCGGCACGACCTACCAGTCCGTTTGGTTTGAAGACCCGGCCACCAAGCAAGGCGGCGGTTACTACAGCTTCGACGGCAAGTCCCTCAAAAAAGCCTTCCTCAAATCCCCTCTCGAATTCTCCCGCATCTCGTCCGGCTTCTCCATGCGCGTGCACCCGATTTCCGGCAACTGGAAAGCGCACAAAGGCATCGATTTCGCCGCAGCAACGGGCACGCCTATCCGCGCGTCGGGCGATGGCGTGGTCGATTCGGTCGGCATGCAAAATGGCTACGGTAATGTTGTTGTCCTGAAACACTGGTCCAACTACAGCACCGCCTATGCACACATGAGCCGCTTTGCTTCCGGCCTGAAAAAAGGTCAAAAAGTGAGCCAGGGCGATGTGATCGGCTATGTCGGCACCACCGGCTGGTCCACGGGCGCCCACTTGCACTATGAATTCCGCGTCGGCGGCGTGGCGAAAGATCCGCGCACCCTGAACGTGACGGCGCAAGCCCCGCTGACGGCCGCTGAACTGAGCCGCTTCCGCCTCGTCTCCAACGACATGATGCACCGCTTCACCCTGCTGCGTCCGAACGACACGGCACTGGCTTCGCGCTAAGCAACACTGCCTTCGGGCAAGCAACAAAGGCACCGCCCATGCAGATGGCCGGTGCCTTTGTTTTATGCGGCGTGCGTTTGCGGCGCGCAGAAAATGCGGCACAATAAGCGCCTCACACTGCCAACACCAAGGAATTCCCATGCTGTATATCGGTTTGATGTCGGGCACCAGCCTCGATGGCGTTGACGGCGCACTGGTCGACTTTGCCGACGATGGCAGCGTGCGCAGCCTGGGCGACGCGTACATTCCGTTTCCCGCCAGCCTGCGCGCCGACCTGATGGCATTGCAAAGCGCGGGCCCGAATGAAATCGAACGCGAGGCGCTGGCCGCCAACGCGCTGGTACGCCACTACGCGCATTGCGTGGCCATGCTGCTCAACAATGCCGACATCGGCGCGGACGCCATCGCCGCCATCGGCGCGCACGGCCAGACCATCCGCCACCGCCCCGAACTGGGCTTTACGCGCCAGTTGAACAACCCGGCCCTGCTGGCTGAACTGACAGGCATCGACGTCATCGCCGACTTGCGCAGCCGCGACGTGGCGGCCGGCGGCCAGGGCGCGCCGCTGGTGCCCGCCTTCCACCAGGCCATCTTCAATGTGCCGGGCCACACGCGCGTGCTGGCCAATATCGGCGGCATCAGCAATATCAGCGTGCTGCACGCGGACGGCGGCGTGACGGGCTACGACACGGGCCCCGGCAATGCGCTGATGGATGGCTGGGTCCTGCGGCACCTTGGCCAGCCCTACGACGCCAACGGCGCCTGGGCGGCGACAGGCCAGGTGATTCCCGCCCTGCTGGCCGATTTGCTGAACGAACCCTATTTCGCCCTGCCGGCGCCAAAAAGCACGGGACGCGACCTGTTCCATGCCGACTGGCTGAACGCCAAGCTGGGAAATTATCCATCCGCCCTGCCGGCCGACGTGCAGGCGACCCTGACGCAGCTGACGGCCGCCAGCCTGGCGCAGGCCATCGCGCGCGACGGCGCGCAGGCGGAACATGTGTATGTATGTGGCGGCGGCGCGCAGAACGCCAGCCTGATGGCGGCCCTGGCCGCTGAATTGCCGGGCATGGCGGTGGCCTCCACGGCAGACCTGGGCGTGGCGCCCAGCCAGGTCGAGGCGCTGGCGTTCGCCTGGCTGGCCTGGCGCTTTACGCAGCGCAAGCCGGGCAACTTGCCGGCCGTGACGGGGGCGCAGGGATTACGCGTGCTGGGGGCGCTGTACCCGCGCTGACACAGAAGGTTGCTTCAGAAACACAAATAGCGGATCATCGATCCGCTATTTTTATGCTGCGCCAGCAAACCGGCGCGCCTGAAAAACGTTCAGGGCAAGGCGCATTGCCGATAACAGTACGAATAGTACGGCGAGGCAAGGCAATGCCGCCGTGGGCGTTTTCCCAGGTGTGCTTATACCGAGAAAGACGAACCGCAACCGCAGGTGGAAGTCGCCGTCGGATTCTTGATCACGAACTGCGCGCCTTCCAGGTCATCCTTGTAGTCGATTTCCGCGCCGACCAGGTACTGGTAGCTCATGGAATCGATCAGCAGCTGGACGCCGTTCTTGACCATGGTGGTGTCATCTTCGTTGACGATTTCGTCGAAGGTGAAGCCATACTGGAAACCGGAGCAGCCGCCGCCCTGCACGAAGACGCGCAATTTCAGGTCGGGATTGCCTTCTTCTTCGATCAGCTGCGCGACTTTTTCAGCGGCGCTATCGGTAAAGATAATAGGGGAAGGGATCACATCTTGCATTTCAGCGACGGCATTCATATCAGGCACTCCTACTAGAAAACATTAAGTCATTATAGACTGTTGGCGCAAGTCGCGCTGCGACCGCCGCTGATGCGGCTGGCCGGTGTTGTTCCTGCTCACATTTCCGACACGGCAAGGTGCAGCACGGGGTCGGCGCTGTCGTGGCGGCTCAGCTTGCCCTGCACCAATGCGCCGCTGTGCATTTCCAGCACCTTGTAATACACCTCACCTACAATGCGGGCCTTGGGCTGGATTTCAAGCATTTCGGACACATACACGGGGCCGTTGATCTCGCCGCTGACCACCAGGCAGGAACAGCGCACCTCGCCATCGATGCGCCCCGCCTCGCCCAGCACCACATAAGTGGTATCGCCCGGCTCGCCTGTGACATTGCCGCGCACATGGCCATCGATGCGCAGGCCGCCGCAAAACAGCAAGTCGCCCTCGATCCGCGTCGAGGCGCCGATCAGGGTGTCGATGGGGTTTTTCGCGTTGCGCTCGAACATGAACGTCATCCTATCGGGGTACGTGGCAGTCCAATTTATCACAGGTCCGGCAAAAAGGCGCCGGACCTGCACAAGCAGCGGCGCCTGTGCTTAAGGCATCACGGCGATATGTTGCAAACCGGCAGTTTCTTTCAAGCCAAACATCAAGTTCATGCACTGCACGGCCTGGCCGGAAGCACCTTTGACCAGGTTATCCTGCACCACCAGCACGATGACGGTGTTGCCCCCTTCAGGACGGTGCAGCGCCAGGCGCAGCATGTTCGAGCCGCGCGTGGAACGGGTTTCCGGGTGCGAACCGAATGGCATCACGTCGACGAAAGGCTCGTCCTTGTATTGTGCTTCGAACAAGGATTGCAATTCTTCATTGCTGACTTCCTTGTTCAGCTGCGCGTACAGGGTCGAATGCATGCCGCGGATCATCGGCACCAGGTGCGGCGTGAAGGTCAGCGCCACTTTCTCGTCCGTGAAGCGCTGCAGCTGCGCCGTCGTTTCCGGCAGGTGGCGGTGGCCGGCCACGCCATAGGCCTTGAAGCTGTCGCTGCTTTCCGAGAACAGGATGCCGATTTCCGCCTTGCGGCCGGCGCCGGACACGCCCGACTTGCAATCGGCGATGAGAGCGCCGGCATTGACCAGGCCAGCCTTGAGCAGCGGGTAAAAGCCCAGCTGCATGGTGGTCGGGTAGCAGCCTGGATTGGCGATCAGCGTGGCTTGCTTGATATCTTCACGGTTCAGCTCCGGCAAACCATACACGGCTTGCGCGATCAGTTCCGGCGCCGTGTGGGGAATCTTGTACCACTGCTCGAACTTGGCTTGGTCTTTCAGGCGGAAGTCGGCGGCCAGGTCGATGACTTTCACGCCGGCGGCCAGCAGGGCCGGGGCTTGTGCCATGGCAACGCCGTGTGGTGTGGCGAAAAATACCACGTCGCACTGCTCCAGGTTGGCCTTGTCGGGCGAGGTGAACGCCAGGTTCACGTGGCCGCGCAGGGAAGGATACATGTCAGCAACGGGCAAGCCATCTTCCTTGCGCGAGGTAATCGCCGTCAACTCGACATCCGGATGGGTTGCCAGCAAACGCAGCAATTCCACGCCCGTGTATCCAGTGCCGCCGACGATGCCAACTTTGATCATGTTCTTTCCTTGTAGAGGTGTTGCTTGGAGATGAGGGGAAACGTTCCCCATGGGGTTTTTCGCGTATTTTACAGCGCAACGGCGCATCCCGCTGAAATGCAAAAAAGCCGCGGGACCGAAGTCCAGCGGCTTTTCGAGCAGCACCCCGGAAGGTGCTGTAGCGTAGAAATTAACGCTTCGAGAATTGCTTTGCGCGACGTGCTTTGCGCAGACCAACTTTTTTACGCTCGACTTCACGTGCATCGCGGGTCACGAAGCCGGCTTTCGCCAGTTCCGGTTTCAACGCTGCATCGTAGTCGATCAGAGCGCGGGTGATGCCGTGACGAACTGCACCAGCCTGGCCCGACTCACCGCCGCCATGGACGTTGACTTTGATGTCGAAACGCTCGACATTGCCGGTCAGTTCCAGTGGTTGACGGATGACCATCAGACCCGTTTCGCGCGAAAAGTATTCGTTTGCTGGTTTGCCGTTAACAACGATCAAGCCTGTGCCAACTTTGATAAAAACCCGAGCCACTGCACTTTTGCGACGGCCGGTTCCATAATTGTAATTACCGATCATGTCAGTTCCTTAGAGAACAAGTGCTTTAGGTTGCTGAGCAGCGTGCGGATGGGAACCTTCCGCGTACACTTTCAGCTTCTTGATCATTGCGTAGCCGAGTGGGCCTTTAGGCAGCATGCCTTTGACCGCTTTCTCAAGCGCGCGACCTGGAAAACGCTGTTGCATTTTCTGGAAGTTGGTTTCGTAGATGCCGCCTGGATAGCCAGAGTGACGGTAGTAAATTTTCTCAGTAGCTTTGGTACCGGTCACACGCAGTTTGCCTGCGTTGATGACGACGATGAAGTCGCCGGTATCGACGTGAGGAGTAAATTCTGGTTTGTGTTTGCCGCGCAGTCGGAGTGCCACTTCGCTGGCAACACGTCCGAGGACTTTGTCCGTCGCGTCAACCACGAACCAATCGCGCTGGACTTCATGTCCTTTAGCGGAAAATGTTTTCATGTTGACTTCCTAATAGATTACACGCTCAAATGGTGGTTCCGCCGATGCTGCTATGCGGACTCTGCCTTATTTACTTTTCCTGAGCGAACGGAAAGCCGACAAGTATAAGCGGCTTTGCCTTGCCACGTCAAGCCGCAATGCAGGCAGGCTGCGGCCCGGCGGGCGGCACATGGACAGGCATTCCTCTATTACAATACAAAACGCTTACAATTTTCGGAGAGTACGATGGAATGCAAAGTCAGCTGGAATGGCCCGTCGGGCATGAGTTTTCGGGCAGAAACGGGTTCCGGCCATCTGGTGACCATGGATGGCGCGCCCGATGGCGGCGGCCATAACCTGGCGCCACGCCCCATGGAAATGGTCCTGCTGGGCACGGGCGGCTGCACCGCCTATGACGTGGTACTGATCCTGAAACGCGGACGCGAAGCCGTCAGTGGCTGCGAAGTCACCCTGAAGGCCGACCGCGCCGAGACGGACCCGAAAGTATTTACCAAGATCCACTTCCACTTCAGCGTACGTGGCAAGGCCCTGAAACCGACGGCCGTGGAGCGGGCAGTGGCCTTGTCGCATGACAAATATTGCTCGGCATCCATCATGCTGGCGAAAACGGCGGAAATTACGCACTCCTTCGAAATCATCGAGGAATAATGTAGCTCGGATTGGCGGGGCAGCGCCCCGCGTAATCCGACGACACCGGTAGCGCCAACAATGTTGTCGGATTACGGCCTGCGGCCTAATCCGACCTACCCGACCTGTCAAATGTAGTAAGCGGTTTTTGTCATCACTTTACCCATGATGCCCATCAGCGCCTTCACGGGTGCCGGGGTGTCGATGGCGCCCAGTCGCTGGGCGGCGGCGCCGTGCTCCACTTCGTCGATGGCCATCTGCTTGACGATGGCGCGCGATTTCGCGTCCTGCGGCGGCAATTCTTCCAGGTGGCTGGCCAGGTGCGCTTCCACCTGGCGTTCCGTTTCCACCACAAAACCCAGGCTGCGGCCGTCGCCCATGCGCGCGGCGATGGTGCCCAGCGCAAACGAACCGGCATACCACAGGGGATTGAGCAAGCTCAGGCGCGAACCCAGCTCCGTCAGGCGCTGCGCTGTCCAGGCCAGGTGGTCTTCCTCTTCGCGTCCCGCTTCGTCGAACTGTTCACGGATGGCGGCGCTGTGCGCATAGCGCGCCTGCGAGTTGTACAGCGCTTGCGCGCACACTTCACCGACATGGTTGACGCGCATCAGGCCGGCGCTGTGGCGCTGTTCCGCCGCGCTCAGTGCCGCATCGGGCGCGTGCGCGGCCGGCGACRGKMKCGWSRMKGAAGCYRYRYSCGCMAKTGTATGCGCGCTGCTTTGGCACACAGACCATCGGCTTGCGCTACTTCAATGTCTTCGGCCCGCGCCAGGACCCGCTGGGTGCCTACGCGGCCGTCAT